>JBEKIA010000038.1:0-23203 GCA_050011995.1 Verrucomicrobiota bacterium | reverse complement strand
GAAATTGCTCGACAATAGCGCCATATTTTATTAGACATACCGGCGTAATACGCCAAAAACCAATCACGCCGGCAAATGTCCAATTATCTTCAGCTTAAAAATCTCTGCTGAAAGGGTTGCATCTATTTCATAAGTCGTTGATATGCAACCCTTTCAGGGTTTTGATCTTCCTTGTGGCAACCCAGCGTAGGCCCTCTCGGAATCGGGCCAACGCTGGGCTGAACGATACAATCCGTTTGGGATTGAAGAACAGGCAGTTCCCCAGGTTGGCAGCCCATACATTCAGTATTCCACCAAAAACAGCGAAGAACCCGGCAAATCAATCGAAGTTGCTGTCCATGAACTATTTACGGACAAAGTCGAGCCTTCCAGATCAAGCTCAATCAAGGCTAATCAAGGCTAATCAAGATATTCGGATGAATTGGCCATGCCGGTTGCGCCGGGGAGACGGGGTCCATTTCACTTTTTTGGGTGCTCATAATCTTAATCCTAATCCCGCCCCGCCTTCTCCGAACAAGATTAAGATTAGGATTAAGATTAGGAAAAAACCACGCAAAGAAGTGGAATGCGCCCGGCAAGCGGTTCGGCCTTGCCTGCGGAGGTGTGCGCCACTATATTCCTCCCATGAGCATTCGCAAATTGGAATCAAAAGCATTGATTTCATTTCCGCCGGCCGGCATGATCTTGGCAAACAAATTCTGAACAAATGAAGCCTCCCATCAAAATTGCCTTTTTCCCCGGTCCCCAGGAACTGGTGGTCGGAACGGTTCCCCGCGTCGTCGGCACGCTCACTTCGCTGGCCCGCCCGTTTCCCGCGCCGCGCCGGAAGGCTCCCTGCGATGTGGTGGAGGTTCGACTTGACAAAACGGGGCTTGTTCCGGACTGGCTGGCGCGCTGCCAGGAGATCGAGAAGCGCGGCTGGCCGGTGCTGCTGACGGTCCGCCTCAGGAACGAAGGCGGGGAATGGGCCGGGGGCGATGCGAAACGCTACCCCCTCTTCGAGAAGGCGCTGTTTGAACTGGCGGGCGTGGACGTGGAGTGGCGCAGCAAGATCGTTTATCCCGTGGCCATCTTGGCAAAACGCAAGCGCAAGGTCTGCGTCATTTCCTATCACGATTTTGAGAAAACGCCCCCGGCCGGGAAATTGGAAGCCATCGTCGCGGAAGCGGTGGAACTGGCCTCCATCGTCAAGATCGCGACCCGGTTGCACAGCGCGGGCGACGAGGACGTCCTGCGCTGCCTGCTGGCCCGGAAATGGAAAAGGCCGCTGTGCGTCATCGGCATGGGGCCGGCGTGGACGCACACGCGCGTGTCGTTCCCCAGGCTGGGTTCGTGCCTGGCTTACGGCTACCTGGACAAGGCGACGGCCCCCGGCCAGTTGTCCGCCGCCGAATTGACCCGGCAGCTTGTCGGGGAAAAGACGGCGGCGGTCAATGCCACCCAATAAAAAGAGGAAAAGAGAACAGCATGTCCGGCTTGGCGGAAAAAGAATGTGTGGCGTGCAAAGGCGGGGTTCCGCCGTTGCAGGGCGGCGAGTTGGCGGGCCTCGCTGGCCAACTGGCGGCGGGCTGGCGGGTGGTGAACGAACATCATCTCGAACGCGAGTTTAAGTTCCCCGACTTCCGCCAGGCCCTGGCCTTCGCCAACCGGGTCGGCCAACTGGCGGAATCCCAGAATCATCATCCCGACATTTACCTGGCGTGGGGCAAGGTGAAATTGACCCTCTGGACGCACAAAATTGACGGCCTGACCGAGAGCGATTTTGTGTTCGCGGCCAAGGTGGACCGGCTCCCGGCTGGTTAAGAATCGCCCTTTATGAGCGAGGCCAATCCAATAAATCTCGTGCAGTTGACTGAAATCCCCGCCCACCTCAGCCAGGCCTTGCCTCCAACGCCGATTCCGTGGAGCGACTTCCCCGCGGAGTGCCTCTGGTACTTCGCTCCCATGCTTGTGGTGCATGCGATTCTCTTCGTGGCGTTCTGTGCCTTGGTTGGTCCCCTTCCGTGGTGGCAGCCCAAGGAATTCCGCCGCGCCGCGATTTTTTTTGGACTGTTGCTCGCGGCCGGTTCGATTTTCAATGGGTTATGGAGTTGTTTGGTTTACGGCCGGCTTTATGACAGGGTGGATTATGTTTTTGGCTTTTCACCGTTCTGGCCGATTACAAATAGCGTGATCAACGAAACATGGGGTACTGACCACGGACAACTCTTGGGCGTCACCGTTTGGCAATTGCAACTGGTTTGGCTGTTGTTCGCGTCGGGCACATGGGGCTTGACCATCTATCTATACCGTTCGATTTGCGGGCGATGGCCATTGAGTCTTAAAGCATTATTCCCCCACTCTTCGCCGTCAAGCTCTAGGACATGAACCCCTGCCACCGCTTCACTTCGGAATTCGGCGCGATTAAGATTAAGATTAGGATTAAGATTAAGATTGGGAGATGAGATGAATCCTTATCACCACTTTGTTTCGGAATTCGCCCGCGTCGCCCGGGAAGGGGCGGACTGCCCGCTGGGCGGCATCGCTCCCCTGCCACGCCCGGCCCCGGCGCCGGACGCGCCCCGGGCGCTCCTGTTCTCGCCGCACCCGGATGATGAATCCATCACCGGCGGACTGGCCTTGCGCTTGTGGCGCGAGTGCGGATGGAAGGTTATCAATGTGGCCGTGACCCTGGGCAGCAAACCGGAACGGCGCGCCGAGCGCCTGGAAGAATTAAAGGGGGCCTGCGGCTTTCTCGGTTTCGAGCTTCTGACGGTTGCCTCCGGCGGGCTGGAAGAGGTTTCGGCATCCACCCGGGCCAATAATCCCCCAAGGTGGTCCTCCTCTGTGGCAACGATTGCCGGCGTCCTCCGCCGGCAGCAGCCCCGGGCCATTTTTTTCCCGCACGAACAGGACTGGAACCGCGCGCACATCGGCGCGCATTGGCTGGTGATGGACGCTTTGGCGCAAGCGGAGGGCTTGAGCTGTTACCTGGTGGAAACGGAATTCTGGGGACAAATGGCGTCGCCAAATTTGCTGGTGGAATACAGCGCGGGGGACGTGGCGGACCTGGTCGCCGCCGTCTCTTTCCACGCCGGAGAAGTCAAACGCAATCCGTATCATTTGCGCCTGCCCGCGTGGCTGCACGACAACGTGCGGCGGGGGGCGGAGTTGGCCGGCGGCCAGGGGCAGGCGGCGCCGGATTTTGTTTTCGGCCAGCTTTTCCGGCTGCGACGATGGCGGGCGGGCCGGATGGAAGCGTGTTTTGCGGGCGGGCGCAATCTTCCGGCGGCGGCCAGGGCTGACGAAGTGTTTCCGCCGTGAAAAAGGTCAGCGGTCCTGCAAACTATGCACCCACTGGATGGCCTGCTGCAGGAGTTGGGTGCCGTCGGTCAACTTCAATTTTTCCTTGATGCGGGCGCGGTAGGATTCGACCGTTTTGATGCCGAGGTGAAGCTCTTCGGCGATGCGGCGGGTCCCCTGGCCCTGGCCAATGAGCTGAAAGACCTCCAGCTCGCGGTCCGTCAGGCGTTCGATGGGGGAACTGGCTTGCTGGGGGCGGCCCACCACCAATTGATGCAACATGCGGGTCGCCATTTTTTCGCTGACGTAAATCTGGCCGCTCAACACCTGGCGAATGGCGAACAGTATCTTCTTGGTGGCTTCCTGTTTGGTGATGTACCCCCTGGCGCCGGCCCGCAACACGCGCTCGGCGTAAAGCGACTCATCGTGCATGGAGAGAATCAGCACCGGCAGGGAGGGCAGGCGGGCCTGCAGGTCCTTGACCAACTCCAGCCCGTGGGTGTGCTTGAGGGTAATATCGGCGATGACGATGTCCGGGTGGCTTTGTTCGATCTTGGCCACCGCCTCGGGGGCGTCCTCCGCTTCCCCGCACACCTCCAGGTCGTTTTCGCGCTGGATCAACTGGGCGAGCCACTCGCGCACCAGCGGGTGGTCGTCCACCAGAAACACCTTGGTCCTGGCTGGATCAGATTTGGATCGAATGGGCATGCTTGTGCTCCGGCTCCTCCTCATTGTGAAGGGAACAAATAACAATCGTGCCGCCCCCCGCGCCCCGGCGAATATCCAGCGACGCTCCGATGAGGCTGGCGCGGTAATTCATGATGCTCAGGCCCATGCCGCCCTGGAGGTCCATGGAGTTTGGCAAACCGACGCCGTCGTCCTTCACCGTCAGCGTCACCTCATCCTCCACCGCGCCCAATCCCACGGAGATCGCGCCGCAGCCGCCATGTTTGACAGCATTGTTGATGGCCTCCTGCGCGATGCGGTATAAGTTGCCGCCGGCCACCTCGTCAAAGATGCAGACCGGCTCATCGCAGGAGAAGCGGCAGGTGATGCCCGTGCGGGCCTGGACGCCGGCCGCCAGCTCCTCCAGGGCCGAAGCCAGGCCGCCCACCTCCAGGCGCACCGGGTAAAGCCCGCGGGCCAGATTGCGCGCCTCGGAAATGCCTTCGTTGACCATTTCCACAATGGCCTCGGCCTGGGCCGCCTCGGGCGCGGACTGCCGGGCCAGGTTCTCGCGCAACAACTCGCCCGCAAAGGCCACGCTGACCAAATGCTGGCAGAGGCTGTCGTGCAAATCCTGCCCGATGCGCCGCTGCTCCCGGTCGCTGATGCCGGTGATTTCCTTTTCCATCCGCTTGCGGGAAGTGATGTCGGAAAGCACCACCACCCCGCCCTGCACCTTCCCACTGTCGTCTATCAGCGGCCGTCCGGTCGTCATCAGCCAGACTTCTTCCGAGCCGCCGGCGCCGCGCAAGAATATCTCCGCCCCGTTGATCTGCTCCCCGCGCATGGCGCGCAAGAGCGGATGTTCGCCCCAGCGGCAAGCCGGCCCGTCGGAGGCATGGGCCTGGAATTGTTCCAGCCATTGCGAGGGCGGGAATTCCCCCATGCCGGCCCGCACCAGCCGCTCGGCGGCGGGATTGAACAGGATGATTTGGCCCCGGGCATCGGCCACCAGCACGCCGTCGCCCATGCTGTTGAGAATGGATTGGAGGATGCCGCGCTGTTGGCGCAGGGCGCTTTCCGAGCGGGCCAGTTGGGAGGCGCGCTCTTCAGTGGCGGCGCTGCGTTCGGCCACGCGCTGCTCCAGGGTCTCATTGAGATGTTGGAGGTTCGCCTCAGCCCGTGTGCGTTCGGCCACTTCGTTCTGCAAGGCGCTGTTGGCGCGCTCCAGTTCCAGCGTGCGCTCCCGGACGCGCGCTTCCAGCCCTTCGTGCGCGCGGCACAAGGCCTCTTCGACCCGCTTGCGTTCGGCCACCTCCGCCGTCAGAACGGCCAAAATGGCGAATATCATGAACCTCATGGTGGCGGCCCAGAACATTTTCCAGGGGCTGTCCACGGTATCGGCCAGCAAAAGCTTGGCCGCGTACCAGGCCGCCGCCGAGGCCAGGGCGATGATCAGTCCCGGGATGCGCCCGGCGAACCAGGCCGCGAAACAGATGGGGATCAGATAGAAAGCCAGGAGGGCGATGGTGCCGGTGACGTAATCCATCGCCCCGATGTACGCCACCCCAACCAACCCTATGATGAGGAAGAAGGTGCGTGATTTTCGACTTAGGTACTCAACGATCTTCACGTCCCGCTAGTCTACCTCAGCCCGCCGGTCGTGGAAAGCTTAAATTTTGCCGCATTTGCTTGCCTCTTTGGCAAAAACGCGCTATAGCTTATATGTTATGCGCTCGCAAAAAGAACTATTGCCATGACTCCTTTTGTTTGCAGGCGAACCCTGGCACTGGCAGCGTGCCTGGCCGTGGTGACGGCCGCCTGCCCGCTCGGCGCGCAAACCGCCGCCGCCGGCGCAACCCCAGGCCCGCGCGATGCCGTTCTCCTCACCATTTCCGGCGTGGTGGAGGTCGCTCCCGCCGGCTCCGCCACTTTTGCGCCCGGCCAGCCCAATCAAATCCTGCGCCTGGGCGACCAGGTTCGCAGCGGCAAAGCCAGCCGCGCCACCTTGCGCCTGTCGGACAAAAGCGTGCTGCGGCTCTATGAATTGACGACGCTGGAAATCAAGCCGCCGCAACAAACCGGCCACAACGATGTCATTGATGTCAAATCCGGCGCCACTTATTTCTTCAACCGCGACAAACCGCAGGAAACGCAGTTTCAAACCCCGTCGGCCTCCGGGGCCATCCGCGGCACGGAGTTCAACCTGGCGGTCGGCGAGGACGGACGGATGGTATTGACGCTGCTGGACGGCCAGGTGGGCCTGACCAACGAACAAGGCTCCGTGCAATTGCAAAGCGGCGAGCAAGCCACCGTCGAGAAAGGCCGGGCGCCGCAAAAAACCGCCGTCATCAATGCGGTCAACATCATCCAGTGGACCCTCTATTATCCGGCGATTCTCGATCCGGATGAATTGGAGATGCCCGCCGATCTGCAAACCACGCTGGCGTCATCGCTGGAGGCTTATCGCAGCGGCGACCTGCTGCAGGCCCTGGCCAAATACCCCGCCGACCGCGCACCCGCCTCCGACGCCGAGCGGGTTTATCGCGCCGCCCTCCTGCTGGCCGTGGGAGAAGTGGATCCAGCCGGGAGCTTGCTGCGCGACTCCATGAGCCAGGCGCGTCCAGCCGCCCTGGCCAATGCCTTGCAAGAAATGATCGCCGCCGTCAAAGGGGATCCTTTCCCCCGCGCCGCCGCCCGGACCCTCGCCACGGAATGGCTGGCCGGTTCCTATGCGGCCCAATCGCAGCGGGACCTGCCCCAATCTCTGGAAATGGCCCGGAAGGCCGCCGCCCAATCGCCCAAGTTCGGTTTTGCGCTGGAACGGGTCGCGGAAATGGAATTCAGTTTTGGCCGCACCCAGCCGGCCTTGGACGCCCTGGACCGGAGTCTGGCGGCTGCCCCGCGCAATGCGCAGGCCCTGGCTTTGAAGGGGTTTGTCCTCAGCGGCCAGAATAAAATGACCGAGGCGCGCTCTTATTTTGAACGGGCCATCGCCGCGGACGGTTCGCTGGCCAACGGCTGGCTCGGCCGGGGCTTGACCAAAATCAAAGCCGGCGATGTGGACCCGGGGCGGCAGGATTTGGAAACGGCGGCGGCGCTGGAACCGATGCGCGCTTTTCTGCGCAGCTACCTGGGCAAAGCCTGGAGCATGGACCAGCCTTTCCAGTACACCTGGAATTCCCAGAAGGCGACCAACGAACTGGCCCGGGCCATGCAGTTGGACCCCAAGGATCCCACCGCCTGGCTCTACTCCGCCTTGTTGAACGACCAGCGGGATGCCATCAACCAGGCCATCGCCGATCTGGAGCATTCGCAGGAGTTGAACGCCAACCGGGCCGTGTTCCGCTCCAAGTTTCTTCTGGACCAGGACCAGGCCGTGCGCAGCGCCAACCTGGCCCTCATCTACCAGGACGCCGGCTTTACCGACGTGGCCGTGCGCGAAGGAACCAGGGCCGTGGAAGACGATTACGCCAATTTCGCCGCCCACTTGTTCCTTTCCGACAGTTATTACGCGCTGCTCGACCCCAGGAGAAGCGACCTGCGCTACGAATCGGCCTGGCAGGACGAGATGCTCCTGGCCGACCTCCTGGCCCCCGTCGGGGCGGGCGTCCTTTCCGGGAACGTTTCGCAGCAGGAGTATTCCAGGCTCTTCGAGGCGGACCGGATCGGGATCAGCTCGGATACGTCGTATTGGAGCCGTGGCGCCTGGCTGGAGGACGCCTCGCAATACGGCACGGTGGAAAACGTCAGCTACGCGCTGGAGGCGTATGATTACAACGACCCCGGATTGCGCCCGAACAATGATATTGACAGCTCCGACTTCACCGCCACCGTCAAATACCATTTCGCCCCCCAGGACACGGTCTTCCTCCAGGTGGAACAGGACGAAACCCGGGCGGGCGACGTGAACCAGTATTATTTCCAAACCAACGCCGACACGAAGATCCGGTCGCGGGAGTTGCAGGACCCGGCTCTTCTCCTGGGCTACCACCGGGCTTGGTCGCCGGGAAATGACACGCTGTTTCTCTACCGCAACCTCCACGACACTTCCAGCTACTCGGACCCCGCCTTTGGCGTGGCGACGTTCACCTTCGGCGCCAGCAAGAATATCGCCTCTTACAAAAATGTCCTGTACCCGGCATCGTATCAGGACGATCAGCATCTCAATTCGCTGGAACTGCAGCATATTTTCCAAACGGACTTGCAACGATTCATCCTCGGCGTCCGCTACCAGAACGAAGACCATGACACGACAGACAGCCTGGGCGAGGCGCCAAACTTTCGTGGATTCCCTCCCGTATCGGTGGCAAACCTTCAGACAGAATTCGAGCGTTTCTCGGCCTATGCCTACTATCAATTGAAGCCCGTGGAGGCCTTGCGCCTGACCGCCGGAGTTGCCTACGACCAGATTCGGTTCCCCACCGACATCGCGCAGGCGCCCATCATTCCTGGCGAAGAAAGCCGGGAACGGGTTTCGCCAAAACTGGGACTCGATTGGACACCGTTGGAACGAACCCGCTTCCGCCTGGCTTACACCCGCTCTGTTTCCGGGCTGTTCAACGACAGCAGCACCTCCATCGAGCCGAGCGAAGTGGCCGGATTCAACCAAGCCTTCCGCAGTCTGACTCCCTCCCTGGCCACGGTCCCCGGCAACGTCTTTGAAACGACGGGCGTTGGGTTTGACCACCAATTCCCCACCCGCACCTACCTCAACGCCGAGGCCGGCGTGCGCAATTCTGAAGCCGATCAGATTGCCCCGGCGGCAGGCGAGTTTTCCGACCCGAAGTTTTTCGGTTTTCCCTATTTCAAACCGTACTCCCAAAAACAGGAGATTAATTTGCAGGAAAAATACCTCACCCTCAACATCAACCAGTTGGCCGGCCAGTATCTGAGCTTTGGCGCGGCCTACACTTTGGACGCGGCCTCGATTGACTATAATACCCAAATCCTGGGCCTGCCCGCCGGCGCCACGGGCGGCCAGCTCCCGAAGACCGACGAGTCGGCAACTCTGCACACCGTCACCCTTTTCGGGAACTTCTACCTCCCTTGCGGTTTCTTCAGCCAGATCCAGGCGAACTGGTACGGGCAGTCGGACGCAGGCTTTTCCCCCAACGAGCCGGGCGGCTATTTTTGGCAATTCAACCTCTTCGCCGGCTACCGTTTCCCCAAGCGCCATATTGAAATCCAGGCCGGCGTCCTCAATCTTGGAAACAAGGATTACAACCTGGATCCGCTGACGTATTACATTGATCCGCCCCGCAATCGCACCTTTTACAGCAGCTTAAAGTTTAATTTCTAATTCCGGCGGCGTGCCGCACACTCCCCACTCAAAGTGCCCGACCAGGAAAACAGCACACGATTTCATTTCAGCGCCTTGTGGCGATTCTTGCGCTCCAAGGAGGCCAAAGGAGCCGCCTTTGGCATAATCTTGTCTGCCGGGATTGGGTTATTCCTCATGACGTTCCCAATCGGTGACAAGTGGAGGTTCGCCAGCTACGACATTCCATTTGTGCATCGGGATGATATTCAACCCACCGAAGTGGCGATGGTGTATTTGGATGACGCATCCCATGCCCACCTCAATCAAAAATATACGGAGGTATGGAATCGGGCCTTTTTTACAAAATTGCTCAAGCGATTGACGAGAGAACACGCCAAGGCGGTTGTTTTCGACATAGTGTTCAGTGACGCCCTGGATTCGAAAACCGATGCGGATTTTGCCGACGCCATCCGCGAAAATGGCAATGTTGTTCTCGCGGCGGACTGGACTTTTAAATACTATTCGGGGGTTGCGGGCAAGGGCGTCGGAAGGGAATTCCAGTATCCTTTGCAATTATTCGACGAGGCCGCCGCGGATGTCGGCTCGACGCAGCTCTTCCCTGATGCCGGGGAATTTGTGCGTATCTACAGTCTGGGAACCAAGGGGGAAAAAACGCAGAGCGAAGCTTGGGCGGCAGCGTTGCTGGTCAATCCCGACCTCTCCACCAACACCGAGCTGGCCCATTCGCATTTTTGGATAAATTATTACGGCCCTGAAATAATCCTGCCCGCAGTGAGTTTATATAAAGCACTGGCGGACAACGACCCGGCGGTTCCCTCTGGATTCTTCAGCAACAAGGTCGTTTTTGTCGGCTCCAAGCTGCAAACGCATCTGGATTCAGAGCGGAAAGACGAATACTCCACTCCCTACTCTTCCCGGATTGATAACCGGTGGATGTCGGGGGTCTCCATCCATGCCACCGCCTTCTTGAATCTGATCCGCAGTGATTGGTTGCGACAGTTTTCTTCACCCCTGGAAATAGGGATTCTCGTTTGTTTCGGACTTCTTTTCGGAGGCGGACTGGTATTTTTCCGGCCCCTCCCGGCAACAATTATTGCCCTCGCTTCGGCGTATCCTATTGCCTACGCAGATTACTATTTGTTTGTGCATCATTTCCATTGGTTCCCCTGGCTCATTCCTGTCGGGGCACAGATGCCCATTGGCCTTGTTTGGTCGGTTGCCTTCAACACGGTCCAAATCTACGTGGAGAAACAAAAGGTGGAGCAATCGCTGCGCCTTTATCTCCCGGCCCGGCTGGTCAAGAAATTCTCCAGCGACCCCTCGCTCCTCAAGCCGGGCGCGAAAAAGCAGCAGCTTACCATTCTGTTCAGCGATATTGCCGGGTTCACCACCATTACAGAGGGCATGGACCCCGACGAACTGGCCAAATTGATGAACGCCTACTTCCAAACCGCCGTGGACGACTGCATCCATTACACCGAGGGCACGATAGTCAAGTATATTGGCGACGCCATCTTCGCCTTCTGGAACGCCCCGGACCCGCAGGACGACCATTTCCTCCGCGCCGCCGAGGCCGCCCTGCGCTTTCGCGACCAGGACAAACACGAGTTTAACGGCAAGAAAGTCCTCACCCGCATCGGCCTGCACACCGGCGAGGCCAACGTCGGCAATTTCGGCAGCACCACCCGCGTGGATTACACCGCCTTCGGCGAAAACATCAACCTGAGTTCCCGCATGGAGGGGCTGAACAAGTATCTCGGCACCCGCGTGCTCATGACCGGCGACACGCAGGAAGGCATCGGCTCGCGCCTGATCACCCGTTACCTCGGCTTGTTCCGGTTGAAGGGTTTTGAAAAAGCCGTCCACGTCTATGAATTGGTGGATCGCCCGGAAAACGGGGAGAGAACTTCCGAGTTGCGCCTGCGCTTCGGCCAGGCCCTGGAACTGTTCCGCAAAAAAGATTTTGCCGGCGCCGAAGCCGCCTTTCGCCGCGTCCTGGAATTCAACCCGCAGGACGGCCCCTCCAAGTTCTATCTGGAGCAAATCGAGCATCTCCGCTCCGAAGAACTCCCGCCCGATTGGAAAGGGGATATCACCCTCAAGGAAAAATAATCCGCCCGCGAACCCCGTCCGCACCGTCCAGCGCGTCAAAACACCGCAAATCCCAGCGCGGCCACGAACAACCCAAAGGCCACCCGCAGGCCGCAGTGGAGGCGCGTGCGCCTTTCGTTCGCCGTGGCCCAATTCAAAAGATCGCGCAGGCGCCACGGCCAGGCCGTGAACCATATTCCCGCCAGCACCAGCCCGTAGGCCCACACCGCGATCACCAGCCGCCAGGGGCTGTCCGCCCACCGTTGCGCGTCCAGCATCGTCTTGGCCAGCAGCAACATCACCACCGCCAGCCCCCGCGCCCCCAGAAAATCCGTCACAAACAGGCAGGTCCCCACCCCCACCCCGACGAAGAGCGCGTACAAATAAGGCTTCATCGCCTCGAAATCGGCCAGCGATTCGCTCTTCACATTCCAGACGAACCACGCCGTCCCCAGCAACATGAAGGCATAGCCCAGCGGCAGCGAGCGCGGCAGTTTGCGCGCCGCCGCCGCAAACCCCGCCGGCTTGAGCAAGCCGAACAAATTCAGCGCGGCCATTCCCAGCCCCAGACAAATTGACAAGGTGGACAGTTTCATGAACAATGTCGCCGCGCAAACGAACACAAAACCCCTGCGGAAGCAACGTTTAAATGCGCCCCGCCTCAGATGGGGGCGCATCTCAGCTTTGTCGAGCCTTCCTTCTGGCCCGACGGACACTTGGAGCAAACATCAAAACCCTGAATTACCAATGACCAATTTTCAATGGCAGATTTTCGATTTCCGACCGCGAGTCAAACCTCATGGGTTCTCAGGATTGAAAATTGATCATTGAAAATTGGTCATTGAAAACTAGGGCTGCCTCTCGACAAGGGTGAGAGGGGCCCCTCCCCGGGAACTGGGCGGAAACAACGGCGAGGCCAGCACGCCCCATTTGGCCAGCCGGAAACGCAGCCCGGTGCCCAGGCAGCCGAAACCATACTTCACGCTCCGCCGGAAATTGATGGAGGACGCCTCGTCAAAATACCGCGTCGGGCAACTGATTTCCGCAATGGTGAACCCCGCCCACCAGATCTGCGCCAGCATTTGATTGTCAAATACAAAATCGTCCGAATTGGCCCCCAGCGGCAGCCGCTCCAGGATCTGGCGCGAAAACGCCCGGTAGCCCGTGTGGTATTCGGACAGCTTGGCCCCCAGCAGCAGGTTTTCCGCCGCCGTCAGAAACCGGTTCGCCACGTACTTCCACCACGGCATCCCGCCCCGCAGCGCGTAACCGCCCAGAATCCGGCTGCCCAGCACGCACGGATAAAGACCCGCCGCAATCAGCGACGCCATGGCCGGAATGAGCTGCGGGGTGTACTGGGAATCCGGATGCACCATGATGATGATATCCGCCCCCTCCTCCAGCGCCAGGCGGTAGCAGCTCTTTTGATTTCCTCCATAACCCAGGTTTCGGGCATGGGTGAACAAGATCGTGTTGGGCAGGTTCCGGGCCACCGCCACCGTGTCATCCCGGCTGGCGTCATCCACAATGATGACGCGGTCCACGATCCCCTGCTCCATCACCTCCTGGTAAGTCTGAACAATCGTTTTGGCCGCATTGTAAGCGGGCATGACGACCACCACTTTTTTATCTCGAAACATATCTTTTCGGTTCATTCAAGCCAGTGAGCCGCCGGTTTGGAAAGGAATTCTTCCAATGAAATGCCTTGCCCGCCCACCAGCAATTGACGCTGGGGCTTGAATTGCCGGGCAAAGGCGGCCAGGCTCGGGGAGCGATTGGCGGCGGCCTTCGCTTTTGACTTCAATCGCAACGGCCGTCTTGCCATACAAATTACTCAATACACTGAGTATTTTTACTCAATACGACGTGGAAAGCAAGACATTCTCGCAAAGCTGCGTCGGCAAGGGGTCGAAAACCGGCGATTGCGCGCCTTGCTTTAAAGCTCGCGCAGGGCGGCCGCGATGGGAAGGCGGGCGGCGCGGATGGCCGGAAAAAGGCCGCCGATCAGGCCGATCACCGCCGCCCAGATCATGCCGCGCAGGAGCAGCCCCGGGGTGACGCGGAAGGCAAAGGCCACCTGGCTGAAGCTCTGCCAGTTCATGGTGGAAGTGTGAAAATTATTGAAGGCCAGCCAGGCCAGGCCGCCGCCCAGACATCCTCCGGCCAGCGCCAGCGCCAGCGATTCGAGCATGAGCGACACCACAATGGCCCCGCTGCCGAAACCCAGCGCGCGCAAGGTGGCGATTTCGCGCGTGCGCGCCGCCACCGCGCTGTACATCGTGTTCAACGCCCCGAAAACCGCGCCGATGGCCATCAGAAACGCGATCAGAACACCCAGGGTGTCAATCAACTCCGTCAGCACGACGGAATGCTCGGCAAAATAATCGGTTTCCCGCGCCGCTTTTACATTGAGACCAGGCTGGCTGTTCAAATAATTTGTGAATTGCTGGAACACCCCCGCCGAATTGAGCTGCACATAGACGGATTGGTAGGTGTCGCCCCGGTTGAAGGCGGCCTGCAGCAGTTTCCCGTCAGTCCAGATTTCCGATTCCGCCGTTCCGCCGCCGGCGGAGAAAATGCCGACCACCGGCCAGTCGGACTGGCCCACTTTGATCGTGCCGCCGACTTCCAGCCCGCCAAATTCCTGGGCCGCGCCGACGCCGGCGATGACCTCGCTTTTTCCCCACTCGTTCATCCGGCCCGCCATGATTTTGATGTTCCCCCGCACCTGCGCCGCCGCCGGGTCCACCCCGCGCAGCGGCACATTGGCGTCCGTCCCGGTGGTGCGCTTGGGCACGTTGATCATCACATACAATTCCGGGGACGACAGCGGCGCGTTGCTGCCGCGCGCCACCCCGGGCGCGTCGGCGATGATCCGCGTCGTTTCATGGTCCAATCCGCTGACCATTTCGCTGTCCGCCCCGCTGCGCAGGATGATGGCTTTATCCTCGGAACCGGAAGCGGTCATGGCCAGCCTGAAACCCACCGCCATGGAAAGGATGCCGACCAGCACCGCCACCACGCCCGCGATGCCGATGACCGTGGCGGCGACCGCCCCGAGGCGCCGGGGCACGCTCATCAACCCAAAGCGGGTGACGGCGGCGACTTGCAACAGCCATGTCCAGGGGCCGGTCATCTCACATCCTTCGCAAAGCGTCGGCCACGCGCAGGCGCATGGCCTGGAGGGCGGGAACAATTCCCGTCGCCACACCCAGTGCCAGGCTGATGCCCAGGCCGGTGAGCAAATCCCTCGCTGGAAAATAGAAAAACGGCAGCAGGCCGTGGGTGGGATCCCCGCGCAAAATGAACATCCACGACAGGCCCAGGCCGAGCACCCCGCCCAGAAGAGCCAGCGCGCACGACTCCGCCAGCACCTGCCAAAGCACCTGCGCATTGGTAAATCCGATGGCCTTGAGCACGCCCAATTCCCCGGTGCGCTCGCGGACCGATTGGGCCATGGTGTTTCCGGCCACCAGCAAGATGGTGAAGAAGACCGCGCCCATGATCCCCTCGGCAATCAGCCCAATGTTGCCAATTTGCTTGGCGAAGGACTGGATGAACGCGCCTTCCGGTTCCGTTTTGGTCTCGGCGGGCGAGTTGGCGAATTCATCATCAATGCGCTTGGCGATGGACACCGCCTGCGCCGGGTCCTTCACGCGGATGACGTACCAGCCGACGTGCCCCTTGTCATAAGTGCGTCCCTCGTCGAAGTAATCGTAACGAAACCAAAGCGGCGTGGTGTCCGTCGCCTTGTCCTGGCCGTCAAAAATGCCCACCAAATCGAATTCCCAAAGCTGGCTGCCATCGGCTTTGGTCCAAATGGCGGTGGTGATGGGAATTCTGTCCCCGATTTTCCAGCCAAATCGTTCGGCCGTCTTGCGTCCCGCCACCGCGCCGGTGCGCGTGTTCAGCCAGGCCTGTTTTTGTTCGGGGGGCAGAATGACCTTCGGGTAGATGGCCAGAATCTCTTCCGGCACCACCACCATTTGCGGAAAGAAGTTGCGCGCGTCCTGGTAAATGCCGCCAAACCACGTCAGGTGGGCCGACCCGGCCACCCCGGGAATCCTGTCAATGGTCTGCTGGTAGCTTCCCGGCAATGAAATGATGAGCGAAACTTTGTGCCGGACAATCAGGCGGTCCGCCCCCGCCATGTCCACCCCCCCGATGAGCGCCTGTTTGATCGCGGCAATTAATCCAAAGAGCACAAAGGCCACCAGAATGGAAAGCACGGTCAGCAGCGCGCGCAGCTTCCTGCGCCGGAGATTACTCCAGATGAGGGGGAGGAATTTCACTTCCCTGTTTCCTCCAGCAGTTGGCCCTTGTCGAGGTGGACCGTCCGCGCCGCGCGGGCCGAGGCATGCGGATCGTGCGTGACCATGATGATGGTCTTGCCATGCTCCCGGTTCAGCGCCTGGAGCAAATCCAGGATCTCATCGCCCGCCTTGCGGTCCAGGTCGCCCGTCGGCTCGTCGCACAGCAGGAGCGTCGGATCGGTCACGATGGCGCGCGCGATGCCGACCCGTTGCTGTTCGCCGCCGGAAAGGGTGCGCGGATAATGCTTGGCGCGTTGCGACAAGCCGACCACCGCCAGGGCGGTCTGGACATGCCGGGCGCGCTCGGCTTTGGAAAGATGGGTGAGCAACAGGGGCAATTCCACATTCCGTTCCGCGTTCAGCACCGGCATCAGGTTGTAAAGTTGAAAAATAAAACCGACATGCCGCGCCCGCCACTGCGCCAGTTGCCGGTCGGAAAGAAGGTCAATGCGCTCCCCGCCCACCGTCACCGAACCCTGGGTGGGGCGGTCCAGTCCGCCGATCAAATTGAGCAGGGTGCTCTTGCCCGATCCCGACGGCCCCATCAGGGCGAGAAATTCCCGGGCCGGAACCTGCAAATTCAAGTCGGCCAGAACGTGGATGTCTCCCCCGCCGCGATGGAACGTCTTTTCCACGCGCTCCACCCGCACCAGCGCGCCGTCGCTTGTTTTGTTGTCACTCATGGTTTCTTTTCTTTGACCGCCGTCCCGTCTTTCAGGCCGGCCGGGGCCTCGACAATGACTTTGTCACCCGCGCCCGCTCCCGCGCTCAGGACCGCGTCATCGCCCTGCGTTTCGCTGACCGTGACGGGGCGCCGTTCCGCGCGGCCGTTTTCCGCCACAAAGATTACATCGTGTCCGTCCTGATTCTGCAAGGCGCTTTTGGGAACCAGCACCGCGCGCGTGACGGCGGCGGGCGCGCCGGCCGTCTCGTGAAAAGCCACTTTGACCGCCATGTCCGGGAGGATGCGCGGATCGAGTTTCACGAAGCCCACGCGCACTTTCACCGTCGCTTTCTGGCGGTCCGCGGTGGGGATGATGGCGATGACCTTGCACGGCATTTTCCAATCGGGGTAGGCGTCCAGAGCCGCTTCCGCCGGCTGGTCCGGCTCGACGCGGTTGATGTAGCTCTCGTTGACATCCAGCTCAATTTCCAGCGAGTTCATGTCCACCACCGTGCCGATCCCTGTGCGCGTGAAGCCGCCGCCGGCGGAAATGGGGGAAATCATTTCGCCCGGCTGCGCGTTCTTGGTGGTCACCACCCCGTCGAACGGCGCGCGGATCACCATGTCTTCGATCTGCTGCTTCCACATCGTCACCTGCCGTTCGGCGGTGGTGATGTCCATCTCCTGCCTCCTCACGCGCTGGCGCAGCGTCATGGCGTTGGACTCGGCGGTTTCGAGGTCGGCTTGCGAGGCGATTTTTTGTTTGGCCAGCTCGGTGGCGCGTTCATATGCCAGGTCGGCTTGTTTGAGCAGCGCGCGCGTTTCTTCCAGGGAGAGGCGCGTCGAATCCAACTGCGCCTGGGCCACCTCCAGGCTGGTGCGGACATTGGAATCATCCAGCCGCGCCAGAACCTGTCCTTCCTTGACCTTCATCCCCTCCTCAATATCCACCTCCATCACCTTGCCCGTTACCTTGGCGGAGACCGTCGCCTGCCGTCGCGCCGTGACATAACCGGATGCGTTCAAAACCGTTCGCTCCGTCGTTCCTCCGCCCCCGCCGGTGGCCCGGGCTGGAACTGTCCGCACCTCCACCGTGTCCGCCCGCCCGTGCCACCAAACGGCCGCGCCCGCCAGCACGGCCAATACGACCACGGCCGCCGCCAGCCACGATTGAGGCTTCCCGGCCGTTTCCGGCCGGCGTTCGATGCGCAAGTCATCCAAAGCTGGTTTGGGCGAACTCATAAAATGTCCGCCCATAGCAGAACGGTTTTTGCCCCGGCGGTCAAGCCGTAGAGGATGGAACAGGAAGACCGGGAGGCGGGACCAGCGCGCCTATACGCGGCCTGTCGCAACCTGTCACGAGTTGTCAAATGGAGCGGGTGAAGGGAATCGAACCCTCGTTTTAGGCATCGAAAACCACTTCAAACCGCCTGAATTTGTCTCTCGGGGCGCGAACAAAAGGAGACTGCTGCGCGTTCAAAAAAAGACACCGCTTCTCCCTATGGGAAATCCTCCTTGGTCGTCAACACAAAGGTAAAACGAGCAGCGGCACGCCTTTTGAGTCTCAAGCTCGCGCCCCGCTGCGGTCAAATTGGTGTGACCAGCGAATGCAACCTGCTCAATTTAAACCTCTTACGACGCGACGTGCGGTTGCAGAATATTGTCTCCTTTTGAACGCGCACAAAAGTCTCCATTTCAACTTCCGCCGACGACCGCCTAAATTTGTCTTGTAAATAATAAGGACGTTCCGTTAGAATTTATTGTTGAGCTTTCGCATCCCGCAGATCTGTAGATTAAGCACATTGCGAGCCACCGCTTTCAAGATTCCGCAAAAGCAATCGCACCTCTGTGACGTCGTAGACAGCTATCACAGCAAAACCCTTGAGTTCATCGCAGGAAAACTCGTCGCAGCCTGAGCCTGCGTTGTCGCCCTGCTCTATACCTGGCTCCTCATCTCCTTCATAAGCTTCTGCTGTCCTTAACCTATCGAGCAATGCGCATCGCGACGCCTCCACATGATCATTCGCGCGCACGATGATCTCACAATGCGTGTTGTCGGACATGTCTAGCACAATAGCTAAATAGGAATCCCCAAATTGTTCATTTCTTGTCATATCATTTGGTTTTCTGCGTCGTTATTATAGAACGTATCTCAGTCATAATTGATTCGGCGTTCACATTTCTATCGCAGCCGTTGGAATACCCTGCGCCTCCATGATCGTTTCGGCATGTTTGAACCGAAGTTCAATTTGGTGTGTTTTGTCTTCAGCCGCTGTAAGGTTGGCCTGCAAAGCCGCGCCCTGTGTTGCGTGAGCAGCTTGCGTTTCCGCAAGTTTCTTTACTGTATCCGAAGCCAATGCTTTAGTGACGTCTTCCTTAGTAAGACTTTCTTTCATATCATACTATGATACGACGCTCTTTCTGAATCTCTCTCAATCGACGCCGCAAAAAACGTTCATTTCGCCTCCTGAGGGGGGTATGCGTTGGTTTGCAAAAACCGCAATTTTAGCAAGTCCGGCACGCGGTGGTCCACGTAGATTTGATAGTCGCGAAGGTTCCGACCGAGCGTCAAATCAACGAACAACCCATCAGGAGGTCTTTCCACATGTGCATCGACACCCATCGATGCAAAGCCGCGCTCAATAGAACGCACCGACGTCTGCCCAAGTTGACTGTACCATTGCCAGGACAATAACGCGCCAACACCTAGTGATGTTAGCAATAGGACTAGGAATATCACGTTCCAATACACCATTCGATGCACAATGACTGCGTTACCGGCAAGATTACACCTGCATTGCTCGCACGCGGCCTGATGCGCTTGCCCCCTTTCGCCACTTAACGCTTTCGTAATCTTGAGTAACTCTGATGACTTAGTCAGAACCGGTTGAACCGCAGATTGTAACATCTCCCGGCATTCGGTACTTCGCAGAAACTCTATAAGTTCGCGCTTCGTATCTATCGGCAATGAATCCATTTTCACTGATAGAGCCCGCAAATAGCCAGCGAAGACTTCTTTGTTGTCCAAAAGGTTTTTATCCAGTACCTTTCGCAGCTCGGTGGGAAGTTTGTCGTAAAACTGAGAAAATATCCCAAGCAAAGACAAACATTGGTACAACGGGTCATCGGGGTGCAATTGAGGCGCGAGAGAGGCAAACCGTTCAATTAATTCGACGTCCGCGGGCATGCCGCTACGACGCACTAGCTCAATCAAATGATTATTGGCAAAGTTAGGGGGTAAGGGTTTCATCATATGTTCCTAGGCAATGCAGCAATTGAAGTGCAGGCTTGAGCCGAGCGGCGATCTCCGCTCGCACGCGTCGGATCCGGCCACGCTCCATCCAGTCCTTCTGTAGTTCGTGGACGCCTCGTTCGTTCAGCGCGTCAAAGAGTGTCACAGCAGAATTGCTGATCAATGTTTGGATGTTGGCCGGAATTTCCGGAAACTGGATAATCAGAGGTTTGGATTTGGCGGCGAACGCAATGCCTTCGGCGCTCGAACGCCATGGGCTAAAATGCTCGCCAAAGTGTTCGTTTTCAACCACAATGTACCTCACCCGATTTTGGAGAACCTCGATCCACGGCAGCGCGAGCAACATCGAATCCGGATCATCGCTGACCGCGAGCACGATCACGATTTCCACGTTGTTCTCCGCTAATATTGACCAGGGCACATCTTTGACCCAGCGCTCAAAATGGTGGCCTGAATTCGCGGGCAAATCGACGAATGCGATGCTTTGGGGCGAGACAATGAAGTCGTTGATTAGATGATCCAAGTCGGTCTTGGAGAAGAGGTTCATTTTCCGCGCTTGGGGAAAATAGCGAGTCAAGCCGGTGTCCACCCCGCTTTCGAAATCGTAAATTCGCAGTTTTTCCACCTCCCGCAACAACAACCAGAGGAGATAGACAAGGAATGTAGTTTTGCCGCAGCCTCCTTTTCCACCAATGGGGAGCAGGAGAAAACTCGGCGAACCTTGGCGCGAATTATTATTAGGCGTTTGATTTTGAGTATTCATCTCACTCTTGCTTAGTTGCTGATTTTGCCTTGTTTTCGTTGCGGTGTCGAAAGTGAGCTCTCACGGCGTCACAGACTTTCGCCTGCCAACGCCGGTCTGCTGCCAATTGTTGGACCTCTTGGCGCGAAAAGTATTTCGGTCCGTTCTTGGAGGGGTGACCAAGCGGAGGGAGCAGTCCCGCCGTCACAATAATAGGAATATGTTCTGGCTCGCAGCCGATATGGACGGCACTCTGCCACACCGTTATGATCTCGGGCTTGACGGGCAAGTGTGAGTATTCTTTGGCCGAGATATACGCTAATGACCTTGGTGGCTTTGGGTCTGACATATTTAATCACTCCCACTTCGGACGCGGTAACGCGTTCCGTCGTTTCTCGCTGATGTAATTCCGTTGTTCATACTACTGATTACAATGACATGTGTTTGATGGAAGTCATGTGACGGATGAAGGATCTTTTCTCGTCAACTTGCAGGCCTCCGGGAGACAGGCGACGACCCTTTTACTTTATCGAGTCCTTTATTCAAACGTTGCATACTCCGTTTCGACGCTCTTTTCTGGCGAATGCACTATGACAGCAAAGGAAACCTTTGACGTCATGACCTAATCCGCTTCCACTTTCGCCTCGTTGAACTGAGCCGCTTCGCAGCAGGGCCGAGGGGGCGTTTTTGGCCAGGGCGTGGCTGAAGACACTTTGGCCGGGAAGTTGCGCCCACACGGGCGCATGCTTCCCGGCCTATGCATATAACCTATGCCTCTGTCGCTCAATTCCAACACCTCGTCGAGCTTAAAGATTATCGCCAGCCGACCAAGAAAGAGCACATGCGATACGTCCGCAAACTGGCGGCACATTTCCAGTGCGATCCGGCCACGCTGAACGAAGACCAGTTGCGCCAGTATTTCCTGTGACTGCGCCAGGAAGAGCATTACTCCCCGTCTCTGATGAAGGGGGCCAGGTACTCGCTGCATTGTTTCTACCTTCAATGCCTCAGGGTCAAAGGGTGGACTGTCTTCCAGGAATTGCGCATTGCCGAACCGCGAACGCTGCCGCTGGTTTTGTCCCGCGCCGAAGTGCGGTCGGTGCTGGCCGCCGTGCAGGAGCCCCGGTTTCGCGCTTGTTTGCGTTTGATGTATCACTGCGGGCTGCGGGTGGGAGAGGCGGTGAGCCTGCGCATCCACGGCATTCATGGCCGGGAGAACCGGCCGCGTCTGGATATCCGCGACGCCAAAGGCGGCATGGACCGCTACGTGCCTATCGCCGCAGCCATGATCGAGGAACTGCGGCAATGGTGGCGGACCCACCGGAACAGGACATTCCTGTTTCCGTGCCCGGACTGCGGCCGGAGCAAGGGCGCGCTGGCTTTGCGCCAGGTCCTGCACCAAAGCGCCGCGCCGATGAGCACCGGTTCGGTCCAGTTGGCCTATCGTCTGGCTCGGGTGGCCGGCGGGGTCAATCCGGCTTCCACGACGCACACCTTGCGTCACAGTTACGCCACCCGCCTGTTGGAGAAGGGGGTTTCCGTGCGCCAAATCAACCACTACCTCGGCCATAAGTCTCTGGACACCACGGCCCGCTACACGCATCTGACGGCCATCAGCGAAGCATGCACCCAGGCGGCGTTGCAGACGCTCTTCCAGCCGCTGAAGACTTGAAGACTTAACACGGACGCCGCCTGGTGATCCCGCTGGCGGAAGTTTTGCGCCGGCATTGGGCGGCCTATGAACGACAGTTTGGGGCGGACCTCCTCCCCTCCCGTCGCCGCGCGGTGCAGTGCACTTTAGCCTGCCGCACCGGCGCTTTGGGCGGGGAGCTTTACCGCTGTCCGGACTGAGGCACCCATCATTTTGTCTATCATTCTTGCAACCATCGCGCCTGTCCGCAATGCAGCAACGCCGACGTCACCGCGTGGCTGGAACAGCAAAGCAAGCTCCTGCCGGTGCCCTATTATCTGGTGACCTTCACCGTGCCGGAGGGGTTGCGGCCCTGGCTGCGTTCCCACCAGAAGCTGGCTTATGCGCTGCCCTTGCGCGAAAGCGCGGAGACCTTGCAAGACGTCGCCCGCCGGCCCAAATATCTGGGCGCTCCATTGGGATTTTTGCATGTGCTTCACACCTGGGGCCGCCAGTTACAGTATCATCCTCACGTTCACTGCGTCGTGCCCGCCGGGGGGATTGCGCGAGGATGGCTTGCGGTGGCTGCGTCCGCCCTCCCCGGACTTTTTCCTGCCGCAAGCCGTTTTGGCCGACCGGTTTCGCCAGCGGCTCAAAGAGCGGCTGGCCTATGAACACCCGGCAGAACTGGCGCCATCCTCCCGGGTGTCTGGCGGCAGAGCTGGGTGGTCGCCCCTTCCTAGCCACACCCCTGATGAACCGTCTCCATGACAGCGCGGCGGGCGCCCAAAGCAATTATCCGCTTCGGGGTCGCGGCGCGGTGTTGCCGCCCATCGGGAAAAGAGGCTCTTTTGCTCTCCCTGCTCCCCTGTCGGACTGGAAGATGGCAGAGCGAGCCTGGCCAGCCTGGCCAGAAACGGTGCCTAGCGGCCTGGCCGCGCCCGGCCAGAACCGCCCGCCGCAAAATCATCTCCAAAAGCAAATCGCAAAGGGAACGGCTGCGGAAAAACTGACCGGGATGGTTCAACCGACGATAGCTTTGACGCTCCGCCCCCTTTTCCCGCCCCCGCCCCCGCTCCGGTCAATGCTGTCTTTCTTTCGGGTGTCCAGGACGCGCACGCCAATTTGGGTTGCTCTTTGCCCATTGCTCGTTCATGTTTTTGTAAATGGCGTATGTCGACATCGAATCCATTTGAGGTGCTGAATCTGCGAACGGTTGCGCGCAATTGCCTTGGTCCGCGCCACTGGCTTTTCCCGTCATTTTATTCGCAAGGCTAC
>JBEKIA010000037.1:0-23315 GCA_050011995.1 Verrucomicrobiota bacterium | reverse complement strand
GATTGCAGGAGGCGGTGGCGGCCGTGCTGCCGGACGCGGACGCCAGCGTGGCGCTGGTGCGCCCCTGCCCCGATCCACGCTTCGGCGATTACCAGGCCAATGCGCTGATGGCGCTGGCCAAGGCGCGCAAGATGAATCCGCGCCAGTTGGCCTCCCAAGTGGCGGCCCGGCTGGACGTGGCGGAGTGGTGCGAGCCGGTGGAAATTGCCGGGGCGGGCTTTCTGAATTTCCGGCTCAAAATCCCCGCCATCGCGCAGGCGCTGGAGAGCGTGGCGCGCGGCGGGCGGGCGCTGGTGGAGAAAACGTCGCGGCCCCGGGCCGTCATCATTGATTTCAGTTCGCCCAACGCGGCCAAGCCGATGCACGTCGGGCACATTCGCTCGACAATTTTGGGGGATTCGCTGGCGCGGGTTTCGCGGCTGCTGGGACACCGGGTAATGACGGACAATCATCTGGGCGATTGGGGCACGCAGTTTGGGAAATTGATTCTTGGCTGGAAAACCCGGCTCGATGCCGCCGCCCTGGCGCGCGATCCCGTCGCGGAAATGGAACGGCTTTACAAACTGATCCACGCCGCTTGCGAACAGGACCCCAAAACGCTGGAAAGCGCCCGGCAGGAACTGGTCAAACTGCAAAATGGCGACGAGGAGAATTTGCGCTTGTGGCGGCGGATGATCGCCCTTTCCCAGGAGCAATTCGACCGGGTCTATGCGCGGCTGGGCATCCAGTTCGATCACACTTTTGGCGAAAGCCATTACAACCCGCGCTTGAAATCCGTGGTGGAGGACTTGCAGCGGCGCGGACTGGCCCGGGAGAGCGAGGGGGCCATGGCGGTCTTTTTCGACGACGTGCCGGAATTGAAGGGGCATCCGGCGCTGGTGCAAAAAAGCGACGGCGGATTCAACTACACCACCACCGATCTGGCCACGCTGCAATTCCGGCTGGAAGGCGGATGCGGCAACGGGCCGCCGGACGAAATCATTTACGTGACAGATGGGCGCCAGCAGCTTCATTTCCAACAGCTTTTCATGGTGTTCCGCCGCTGGCGGCCGGAAGCGCGCGTCCAGCTCGCCCATGTGTGGTTTGGCTCAATCCTGGGCGAGGACGGCAAACCGTTCCGGACCCGCTCGGGCGAAACGGTGCGCCTGGAAGATTTGCTGGACGAAGCGGAGGAGCGCGCCTTCCAGGTCGTCTCGGCAAAAAATCCGGAATGGGCCGAAGAGAAGCGCCGGCAAATTGCCCGCCTGGTGGGCCTGGGCGCGATCAAGTACGCCGATCTTTCGCAAAACCGGCAAAGCGATTACGTGTTCAGTTGGGACAAAATGCTCTCCCTGCAAGGCAACACGGCCCCGTACCTGTTATACGCCTACACGCGCACGCGCGGCATTTTTCGCAAAGGCGGCGAGAGCGCGGCGGACGCGGCCGCCTCCGGCTCCGGCCTGGCGCTGGGGGCGCGGGAAGAAATTGTTTTGGCGCGGCGGCTGCTGGATTTTGGGCTGGTCCTGGAAGCGGTGGCCGCGGAGCACCGGCCGAATTTCCTGTGCTCCTATCTCTATGATCTGGCGGGGGATTTTGCCCGCTTCTATGAGAACTGCCCGGTGCTCAAAGCGGAAGGGGGCGCGCGCGCCACGCGCCTGGCCTTGTGCGATGTCACCGCGCGCGTCCTGCAACAGGGCCTGGACGCCCTGGGCATTGCCGTCATGGAGCAGATGTAGGGGATTTGCGGGCCGGCCAGGGTTTCCGGGTTGGAAGAGCGGTTCGGGCAAACGCCCGGCGTTTTTCTTGTTAAGACATTCTTATGTTGTTGAATATTGGAATTATGACAACTCATGCAGTGGACGCTAAATAGAAGAGAAGTTTGTGCGCTAATAATGCTGGACGAGGGCTTTTGGGGAGCGCGGCTTCATGCAAAGGATGGCCTGTTTTTGCCAACGCAGGGTGAGACTTTTCGTTTGGCAACTACATAGTTTGAGCCAGTTACGGGACAAATTGCGCGGCTCCGGGGCAGGGGCCTGCGCGAGAGATCGAGGCATAATATGATGCGAATCGAACGCACGATCAAATACGAAGGCGACCGGGTCAGAGGGTTCGGGAAGGAGATCATGAGTGTGCCGGGCTGCGAGCAACTGGTGAGTTGCATCCAGTGCGGCACCTGCTCCGGCACCTGCCCGTTGAGCATCTACATGGATTTCTCACCGCGGCAGGTCATGGCGCTGACCCGCGCGGATTTCAAGAAGGAAGTTCTGCGGAGCCACACCGTCTGGCTTTGCGCCTCGTGTTACGCCTGCACCACCGAGTGCCCGCGCCAGATTCGGATCACCGATATTATGTATGCGCTCAAGCAGCGGGCCATCCAGGACGGCATTTATCCAAAGCGTTTCCCGATTCCGGTGCTGGCCAAGGAATTCTACGAGATGGTCCGCCGCCAGGGCCGCATCACCGAGATGCTGCTGGTGATCCGGCTGTTCCTCAAGACGGATTGGTTGGCGGCGCTTGGCTCGTGGCGGCTGGGAATTGGAGTGATGCGCACCGGGCGGTTTGACCTGCGGCCCGAACACATCGAACGCCGCGCCGAATTGGCCGGGATGCTGGACGGGGCCGGCAACGGGGATGCCAAACCCAGGGAGACGGCATGAAATACTCCTACTTCCCCGGCTGCTCGCTCAAAGGACTGGGCCGTTCTTATGAGGAATCTCTGCTGCCTGTCATGCGGCACCTCGGCATGGAACTGGCCGAACTGAACGATTGGAACTGTTGCGGCGCCACGGCCTACATGTCGGTGGACGAGGGCAAGGCGGCGGTGCTGGCCGCGCGCAATCTGGCCATCGCCGAGAAAGCCGGCCCGGAGGATCTGATGACGCCCTGCAGCGCCTGCTATCTGGTGCTCAACAAGACCAAGCACAACATCGCCGACTATCCGGAAATCAACGCGACCGTGCAGCGCGCCCTGGGGAGCGCTCATCTGGCTTACCGCGGCAGTGTGAAGGTGCGTCATCCGCTCGATATGCTCGTTCACGACGTGGGATTGGACGTCGTCAAGGAAAAAGTCGTCCGGCCGTTGAAGGGATTGAAGGTGGCGCCCTACTACGGCTGCCAGGTGGTGCGCCCTTACGCGACGTTCGACGACGCCTGGAATCCGACGACGATGGACCGGCTGCTGGCCACGCTGGGGGCGGAGGTCGTTCCTTACCCGCTCAAGACCAAGTGTTGCGGGGGGAGTTTGACCGGCACCGTGCCGGAAGCCGGGCTGCGCCTGACCTATATCCTGCTCAAGGAAGCCGTCCGCCGCGGGGCGGACGTGATCGCCACGGTGTGTCCGCTTTGCCAGTTCAACCTGGACGCGTATCACGACCAGATCAGCCGGCGCTGGGGGCCGACGCGGATCGCGACAGTATATTTCACGCAGTTGATGGGGCTGGCCTTCGGCCTGCCGCCGGAGCAACTCGGCCTGAAGCGCAACTTTATTCCCATGAAACCATTGCAGGCCCAACCCACCGCGGCATGAACACGAACCCCAAGAACGGCGCAGTGCGCATCGGCTTTTACATTTGCCACTGCGGGCACAACATCGCGGGCATGGTGGATTGCGCCGCCGTGGCGCTGCACATCGCCAAACTTCCCGGCGTGGCGGTGTCCCGCGATTACAAATACATGTGCTCGGACCCGGGGCAGGAGTTGATCCAGCAGGACATCCGGGAGCACCAGCTCAACCGCGTGGTCGTGGCGTCCTGCTCGCCGCTGCTGCACGAGCACACCTTCCGCAAGGCCGTGGCCGCGGGCGGACTCAACCCGTTTTATTTCCAGATGGTCAACATCCGCGAGCACGATTCGTGGGTTCACACCGACCGGGCGGAAGCCACCGCCAAAGCCAAGTCGCTGTCGCACGCGGCGGTTTGCCGGGTTCGTTTTCATCGGGCGCTGGAGACGACGCGGGTTCCCATTAACCCCGACGTGCTGGTGGTGGGCGGCGGCATCGCGGGCATTCACGCGGCCCTGACGGTGGCCAATTCGGGCAAGAAAGTTTTCCTGGTGGAGCGCGATCCGAGCATCGGCGGGCACATGGCCCAGTTCGACAAGACGTTCCCCACCCTGGATTGCGCCGCCTGCATTCTGACGCCCAAGATGTCCGCCGTGCGTTCGCACGAGAACATCACGCTCTGGACCTACTCGGAGGTCGTGAAGGTGGAAGGCTACGTGGGCAATTACAAGGTGACCGTCAGGCGCAAGCCGCGTTATGTGAACGAGGAATTATGCGCCGGCTGCCTGGAGTGCATCACGGCCTGCGTCTTCAAGGAGGGGAAGTTTCCGGACGAATTCAACGTGGGCCTCAGCAAGCGCAAGCCCGTTTACATCCCCTTTGCGCAAGCCGTGCCGCCGGTGGTGGTGATTGACCCGGAACGCTGCCTTCAGGTCCGGACCGGCAAGTGCAAGAAGACGTGCATCGAAGCCTGCGCGGACCGCCACGCCATTGACTTTTCGCAGAAAGAGGAACGGGTGGAGGTCCAAGTCGGCAACATCATCGTGGCCACGGGCTTCAAACTCTTTGATGCCAAGCGGATTCCCCAATACGGCTACGGTCATTTTCCGAATGTCGTGACCGCGATTGAACTGGAACGGCTGGTCAACAGCTCCGGCCCGACGGCGGGTGAAATCGTGCTGCGCGACGGCCGCCAGCCCAAGTCGGTGGGAGTGATCCTTTGCGTTGGCTCGCGCGACCTGAAAACCAACCGGTGGTGCTCGCGCACCTGCTGCATGCACTCGATGAAGCTGGCGCAACTGGTCCGGGAACACACCGGCGCGGATGTGACCGTGTTCTACATGGACATCCGGGCCCCAGGAAAAGGCTACGAGGAATTCTACGACAAATCGCTCAAGGAAGGCATCCAGTTCGTGCGCGGTCGCGTGGCGGAGGTGACCGACTGGGCGATGGCGCCGGAAGAAGAAGGCAAGCTGGTGATCCGCGTGGAGGACACGCTGGCGGGTTTCGTGCGCCGGATTCCGTTGGACATGATCGTGCTGGCGGCGGGCATGGAGCCGCAGGCGGATTCGCAGGAGGTGAGGCGGATGTTCAACATGAGTTGCGGGACGGAAGGCTGGTTCCTGGAGAAGCACCCCAAACTGGCGCCCGTCAGCACCTTCACCGACGGGGTGTTCATCGCCGGTTGCTGCCAGGGGCCGAAAGACATCCCGGACAGTGTTGCGCAAGCGGGCGCCGCCGCCGCCGAAGCGATGGCGCTGGTTGACAAGGGCTATATCGAACAGGAGCCGAACACGGCCTACATCGTCGAAGCTGATTGTTCCGGCTGCAAATCGTGCCTCCCGCTCTGTCCCTACACGGCGATTTTGTTCGACGACGCGAAGCAGAAGGCGCGGATCAACGGGGCGCTGTGCAAAGGCTGCGGCACCTGCGTGGCGTCGTGTCCAAGCGGTTCGATCCGGCAAAATCTGTTTGAGGACGAGGAGATTTTCAGCGAAATCGAAGGAGTGCTGGCTTATGTCTGACCCGAAATGGCAACCCCGCATCGTGGCATTCTTCTGCAACTGGTGTACTTACACCGCCGCCGACCTGGCCGGCGTCTCGCGGCTGAAGTACGCCCCCAACGTCCGCGTCATCCGGCTCATGTGCTCCGGCCGCGTGGACCCGCAGTTCATTCTGGACGCGCTGGCCCTGGGGGCGGACGGCGTGCTGATTGGCGGCTGCCATTTGGGCGATTGCCACTATGCCGAGGGCAACTACAAGACCGCGCGCCGCTTTCAAATGCTCCAGCGCCTCCTGCGCGACATGGGCATCGAAGACCAACGGGTGCGGCTGGAATGGATTTCCGCCTCGGAGGGCGAACGGGTCAAGACCGTCATCAACGACATGGTGGAGCAAGTCCGCGCGCTCGGGCCGCTCGGCCTGCCGCAACACCGGGAGGACTGGGACCGCGAAATGGCCCATCCCGCCGGGCCGGCGCGACAGGACGAATGGGCGGGGCAACGCGCGGAACCGGAGGCGGCCCATGCCTGAGAAACCCAAAATCGGCTTTTATTGGTGCGCCTCGTGCGGCGGTTGCGAAGAAGCCGTCGTGGATTTCGCCGAGGACATTCTCGGCGTGCTCCAGGCCGTGGACATTGTCTTCTGGCCGGTGGCGATGGATTTCAAGAAGAAGCATGTCGAGGCGATGCCGGACAAGTCCATCGCCGCCACGCTGCTCAACGGCGCCATCCGCACCAGCGAGCAGGAGGAGATGGCGCGCCTGCTGCGGCGCAAGAGCCAATACCTCATCGCCTATGGCGCCTGCGCGCAATTGGGCGGCATCCCCAGTCTGGCCAATGAATTTCCGCGCGAGCAGCTTCTCCGTTACGTGTACGAGGAAGCGCCCACGGTGGTGAACGAGGCCAAGACCCGGCCCCGGACTTCCTCTCAGAACAACGGCCACACCATGACGCTGCCGGAATTTCGCAACGTCGTCCGCGCACTCGACCAAGTGGTGGACGTGGACTTCTATATCCCCGGCTGCCCGCCCACGCCCAAAATCACCAAAGCCGCCATTGGCGCATTGCTGGAAGGCAAACTGCCGCCCAAAGGCAGTGTGCTGGCGCCCGACGTGGCGCTGTGCGAGCAGTGCCCGCGCAAGGCCAATAAACCGGCCGACTTGAGCTTCACCCGGTTCCAGCGCCCGCATCAGGTCGTCATTGACCCCAATCTCTGCCTGCTCGCCCAGGGCATCGTCTGCATGGGCCCCGCCACGCGCGGCGGCTGCGAAGCGGCCTGTCCCGGCGGCAACATGCCCTGCACCGGGTGTTTCGGGCCAACCTCGCGCGTGCAGGACCAGGGCGCAAAAATTCTTTCCTCGCTGTGCGCGAACATGGCCGCCAAGGACGACCAGGAAATCCGCGGCGTCCTGGCTGGCATCCCCGACCCCGTGGGAACGTTCTACCGTTACGGACTGGGCAAGAGTCTGTTGCGTCGCAAGGCGAACCTGCCGGTGGAAACTGCCAAGGACTCCCCATGAACCCCGACGCCACGAAAGTTTGGAGTGAAGCCTCCTCCCGCGCCAATGCGGCTGCCCGCGCGCAGCGGCGCCGTGTCACGATTGACCCCATTACCCGGCTCGAAGGCCACGGCAAAATTGACATTTTCCTGGACGACCAGGGCGACGTGGAGCGCGCTTACCTGCAAGTCCCCGAGTTGCGCGGTTTCGAGGTGTTCAGCCTGGGCCGGCCCGCGGAGGAGATGCCCCAGATCACCAGCCGCATCTGCGGCGTTTGCCCGACGGCCCATCACATGGCCGCCACCAAGGCGCTGGATGCCCTTTACCAGGTGGAGCCGCCGCCCGCCGCCCGCAAGATTCGCGAGCTGGTCTATAACACGTTTATGGTGGAGGACCATGCGCTGCACGTCTATATCCTCGGCGGGCCGGACTTCATCGTCGGGCCGCAAGCGCCGCCGGAACAGCGCAATGTGGCGGGCGTGATCCAGAAGGTGGGCGTGGAAGTCGGCAAGAAAGTCATTTCCATGCGCCGCCGCTTGCGCGAACTCATCGCTTACTTCGGCGGCAAGGTGATTCATCCGGTGCTGGGCCTGCCCGGCGGCGTGTCCAAAGGACTCAAGCCGGAGGATTTGCCGCCGTTCCAGGCGCTGGCCAAAGACACGCTGGAATTCGCCTTGTTCACCCTCCAGGTCTTCAAGGACATCGTTTTGAAGAATCCCGACTATGTCAAACTCATCACGTCGGACGCCTATACCCACCGGACTTACTACATGGGCCTGGTGGACGAGCGGAATCGAGTCAACTTCTACGACGGCCTGGTGCGGGTGGTGGATGCCGGCGGCAAGGAGTATGCCAAGTTTCCCGCCCGGCAGTATCGCGACTTCGTGGCCGAGCACGTCGAGCCGTGGAGTTACGTCAAGTTCTGTTTCCTCAAACCGCTGGGCTGGCACGGATTCGAGGAGGGGCCGCAAAGCAGCGTCTATTCGGTCGCGCCCCTGGCGCGGCTGAACGTGGCCGACGGGATGGCCACGCCGCAGGCGCAAAAGGCTCGCGAGGAATTTTTCAACACGCTGGGCGGCAGGCCGGTGCATCACACGCTGGCCAACCATTGGGCGCGCGTGGTCGAAATGATTTACGCCGCCGAACGCATCGTGGAATTGCTCAACGACCCGGAGATCACCAGCGCCAACCTGCGCGTCATTCCCAGCGCCAAGCCGACGGCCGGGGTCGGCGTGGTCGAGGCGCCGCGCGGGACTCTCTATCATCATTTCGAGACGGACGGCCAGGGCCTCATCACCAAGGCCAACCTCATCGTGGCCACCCAAAACAACGCCGCCCGCATCGCCATGAGCGTGGAGAAAGCCGCCAAGGGCCTCATCAAGAAAGGCAACGTGAGCGAGGGCCTGCTCAACATGGTGGAGATGGCGTTTCGCGCTTACGACCCCTGTTTCGGCTGCGCCACTCACGCCTTGCCCGGCCACCTGCCGCTCCGTGTCAGCATCTACGACCGCGAGCGCAATCTCCTCCGGCAATTGGTTCAACCCGCGTCCTGACGAATCAGAGGGGATCCCCGGAGGAACTCTGCCAAGGGTTTAATCCTTTGCTGACCGCCGAAATCTGAAGCGCGCCCCGTTGGCCGGGCAGCCGGGGCAGTGGTCCGCAAAACCACGCGTGTGGTTGCGACCCACAGACGGGGTTCCAATTCGCCGAATCCGCCGGAGGGTCACGCGCAGGGCCGCTCTAATGTCTGGAAAGTTGTCCCGCCACCGTCGCACACCGGCGGTATAAAAAGTCAGCGGCGGATTGCCATCCGCCGCTACACCCGCGCGCCGTAGCGGCTTTCGGCAGAAAGCCGCTGAATTTCCATGCCCCTGGTGGTTTAGAGGCAATCTTAGAGCAGCCGGAGGGTCACGCGTCGCCGATCACCGTGATCGCAATCGTGCGCCGGCGCGGTTTGATGTCGCACTCCAGATGAAAGATTTGCTGCCATGTGCCCAGCAGGAGTTTGCCATCCCGGATGGGCACGGTGAGCGAAGGGCCCAGCATCGTCGCCTGCAAATGGGAATGGCCGTTGCCGTCGTGCCAGGCGTGTTCGTGGCCGTAGTCACGGCTCGGCGCAACCAGCTTGTCCAATATATTTGGCAGGTCTTCCTGGAGACCCGGCTCGAATTCGATGGCGCCAACCGCGGCGGTGCTGCCGACGTTGAAAACATGCGCCACGCCGGACCGCACGCCGGATTCGTTCACGATCCGGGCCACCTCGCCGGTGAGGTCGTGCATTTCCTTGTGTCCGGCGGTTTGAACCTGGATTTCTCGTTGATAGGTCATGCCGTTGTTTATATCCAAGCCGCCGTGCAAGCGAGGTTTTCCTCCGGGCATGAGTGTGGAGAGCCGTTTAGACGTCTAAATTTAAAGTGTGGTTTCCAAGCCGCAAGCAAGGTTGAATCAAATGACATGAACGCAAGGGACTTTTTACGGTTGGGCGTTCCTCTCGGCGAGGCCACGCGGCGGGCGACGGATTTTGTCGCCAAGTTCATTCCCGGCGGTGGAAGGCGTGGGCTTGTTGACCTTTGGGTGAAACATGTTACTCTTCGCGCATGAAAACGATCACGATTCGCGATTTGCGCCAGCGCTGGCCGGATGCGGAAGCCGCCCTGAAAGTTGAGGATGAAATCCTCATCACGCGCGATTCCAAGCCTGTGGCCAAATTGGTGCGCTTCATCCAGCCGGAAACCCAATGCCGGCGTTGGAATCCCGAAGAGCATAAGAAGTGGGTCAAAAAGGTGTATGGAAACAAAGTGTTTCCCAGCATAGACGGGGAACTGGCGGCGGCGCGGGCGGACAGAAAGTTGATTTGATCGCGTGATCTACACCGACACCAGTTGTCTGCTGAAAGTTCTCCGCCCCGAACCTTTGAGTGAAAGCGTATGGCGCGCCATTGAAGGGGAATCCCAGGTGGTTATTTCCGCGCTGGCGGAGTTGGAAACCCTGGTGCAACTCAAGGCGGCTTGGGCAAGTGGCAGCATTACCCGCAGTCAGTGGCGGCAAGTGGAGGCCAAATTTGGCCTTTTAAGAAATCAGCCGCCGTTCGAGTTTCGCACACTTGGGTCCGCGGTTTTCCAAGTGGCGTTGCGTCAGCACCGGAATTCAGGCGGCATGCACTGCCGTTCGTTGGATCGCTTGCACCTCGCAGCCATGGAAGAGTTGAAGATTTCGCGCTTGATGACGCACGATGAAAGTCAGGCCAAGGCCGCCCTCGAAGCCGGTTTTGAAGTCGTTCGGCCGGGTCGTGATTGAAAACTTGCCAGGCATTTTTCGCCTTTCACATGAACACCAAAGATTTTCTCAGGTTGGGCGTTCCTCTCGGCGAGGCCACGCGGCGGGCGACGGATTTTGTCGCCAAGTTCATTCTCGGCGGCGGCGACAAGTCGCGGCTGCGCGAGGAAGTCGCCGCCATTGTCGCCAATCCGCCGGCGTATGCGGGCGACCCGCTGCGCGGTGAATTGGCGAGGGCGTTGCTCAAGGCGCCGCCCCCGCCGCGCGCCGAGCCTGTGAAATACCGGCAGTGGGGCGAAGGACTTGAACACGACGCGGTGATGCAAATGGAGAAAGCCTGTTTATTGCCGGTATCCGTGGCAGGAGCACTCATGCCGGATGCTCATGTTGGCTACGGCCTGCCCATTGGCGGCGTGCTGGCCACGGACAACGCCGTGATTCCTTATGCCGTCGGAGTGGACATTGCCTGCCGCATGAAAATGACGGTGTTGGATATTCCGCCGCGCGATTTGGAGCAGAAACAGGACCGCCTGGCCCGCGCCATCGAAACGGAAACGCGCTTTGGCGTCGGCGCGAACTTCAAGGAACGCCGCTCGCATGACGTGCTGGACGCGGATTGGTCGGTCAGCCCCATCACGCGACAGAACAAGGACCGCGCGTGGTCGCAACTCGGCACCAGCGGGAGTGGAAATCATTTCGTCGAGTTTGGCTTGTTCACGGCCCACTCAAAAATCAACGATCTTGAGCCGGGAACTTACGTCGCGCTGCTGTCGCACAGCGGCAGTCGCGGCACGGGCGCGGCGGTTTGCGATTACTACAGCAAAATCGCTTTTGCGCAATTTCCAGATTTGCCCGGCGAATTGAAACGGCTGGCGTGGCTGTCGCTGGATTCGCAGCCCGGGCAGGAATACTGGGAGGCGATGGAATTGATGGGGCGCTACGCGGCGGCGAACCATGCCTGCATCCACCACCACATCTCGGAAAACCTCGGCGCGCAAGTGTTGCTCGATTTGGAGAACCACCACAATTTCGCCTGGAAAGAAAAGCACGTCATCGGCGGCGTGGAACGCGATGTCATTGTGCATCGCAAAGGCGCCACTCCGGCGGGCGCTGGAGTCCTGGGCGTCATTCCCGGTTCCATGGCGTCGCCGGGATTTGTCGTGAGCGGAAGGGGAAATGCGGATTCGCTCAACTCCGCCGCGCACGGGGCCGGCCGCGCCATGAGCCGCAAAGCCGCCAACGAGAGATTCAACTGGAAAGACGTGAACCGTTTTCTGCGCGAACGCGGCGTGACGCTCATCAGCGCCGGCCTGGATGAAGTCCCGATGGCCTATAAAAACATTGGCGAAGTGATGGCCGCGCAAAAGGACCTGGTGACGACGCTTGGCCAGTTCGATCCGAAACTGGTGAAGATGGCGCCCGGCGGCGAACGTCCGGAAGATTGACAACATGGATTCGAAAAGCCGGGAGTGATTCGCCGGGAGGGTTGTTTTCACCCCGCGCGGCGAGGCCGGAAAAAGAAAAATGCGCGACGAGGTATAAATGAGATGGGCGCTCCCGCAAGCGGGATTGTTGCTCGTGGAGCAGTCTGGACGCCCCGGCACAAGGATCTCGAAACCGGTACTTAGACTGATACTCTTCGTCGCGCAATGAAATTTCTACCACGCGGCTGAAAAGAAGGCCAGCCCAAGTTGTTCACAAATTATTCACCGGCTTGCCGGGCGGCGCCGGGCGGCGGCGGGTTGGCGGATGAGCCGGGCTGCTTGTGAAATTGGAGGGTGTGGAGCTTGTGATAAACGCCGTCGCGGGCCAGCAGTTCGGCGTGGCGGCCCGTCTCCACAATGCGGCCGTGGTCCAGCACAATGATCACGTCGGCGTGCTGCACGGTGGAGAGGCGGTGGGCGATGCAGATGGTGGTCCGCCCTTTCATCAGTTCATCCAGGGCGGCCTGCACCGCCCGCTCGGATTCGTTGTCCAGGGAACTGGTGGCTTCGTCCAAAACGAGGATGGGCGCGTTTTTCAAAATGGCGCGGGCAATGGAAAGGCGCTGGCGCTGGCCGCCGGAAAGGGTCACGCCTTTCTCCCCAATCCCCGCGTCATAACCGCCCGGCTTTTGCAGGATGAATTCGTGGGCGTAGGCGTGTTTGGCGGCTTCCTCCACTTCGGCGGCGCTGGCGCCGGGGCGTCCGCAGGCGATGTTGTTGCGAATGGTGTCGTTGAACAGGATGACCTCCTGGGTGACGACGGCGATTTGGGAGCGAAGGTCGCGCAAGGCGACGTCCCGCAAATCCACGCCCCCGATGCGGACGGCGCCCGAGGCGGGATCGTAAAAGCGCAGAAGAAGGTTGGTCAGGGTGGTCTTGCCCGTGCCGGTTCTGCCGACCAGGGCGGCCATCTGGCCGGGCCGGATTTTCAACTGGATGTCGCGCAGGACCATTTCGGTTCCATAGCCGAAGCTGATGTTGTCAAAATGAATTTCGGCGCCGGCGGCGCGGAGCGGAACGGGTTGGGCGGGGCCGGTCAGGGTGTTGGGGATGACGAGGAGTTCAAAGACGCGCTGGGTGGCGGCCTGGGCCTGGGTCATCTGGCTGTGGAGGCGGATGAGGTTCTTAATCGGGGCGTACATCATTAGCAGCGGGGCGACAAAAGCGACAAAATCGAGCGAGGTCGAACCGCCGGCTTTGCCGGCTTCATAAAGGAACATCCCGGCGATGCCAATGGAGCCCACGAATTCAATCAACGGTCCGGGAGATTCCGTGGCCCGGACCACACGCATGAAGTTGCTGCGGAAGATGTTGAGAGTGGCCTGGAATTGTTTGACCACCAGCTCTTCCAAATTATACGCCTTGATGATGCGGTTGCCGGTGAAGGATTCGTGCATCACCCGGCCCAGGGCGGCCTGTTCGGTTTGGATGGCGGCGCTGGCGCGGCGGCCTTTGCGGCTGTAGATGGTGATTGGAATCACGCACAACGGAAACACCAGCAAAGAGAGGATCGTCAACTTGGGATCCACCTTGACGACAACGTATAAATAGCTCAGGAGGGTGACCGGACACGAAATCAACGTGACCAGCGAGACGGCGATCATGTTCTGCAGGACCAGAAGGTCGCTGTTGCGCGACATCAACTCACCCGTGCTGCTCTTGGTAAAGAAACTCAGGGGCAGGTTGAGCAGATGCTCGAAGAGGCGCGCGCGCAAATCGCAGATCGTGCGAACGGCCACCCAGGCCATGAGATAGGAGCTGAGATAGGCCACAATGCCCCGCAACAGGACCACCAAAGGGATCAGGCTCACGATCAAGATTTTCCCGCCCAAGGAACCGGCGGTCTGGGCAGTGACCCACTGTTTCATCTGGATAAACATTTCGCGCAGCCAGCCTGGGACCCAATGCGGCACGGCGCCGACCAATTTTGATAAATCTTCCGGGTGGTTGGACGTGAACATGACGAAGAAAACAAACCCGGCCGTTGCCAAGACCAGGGGCTGGCCAAGGCCGTTCAAAATTCCAAACAGCACACCCAGGAGAAACCGTCCTCTGTAGGGCCGGTTTAATTTCCAAAGCTTGAAAAGAAACTTGATCATGCGCGCCTGCGGCCATTATGCCCCGTTGGACGCAAAGTTCAAAGGTTAAGGTGTCTGGCGGAAATGGGCCACATTGGGCGAATGGCTTCAAACACCTCCGCCGCGGAAATCGTCCCCAAACACCCGGCCCGGCCCATGGCGCGGCAATCGTTGCGGACGCCCTCAAGGCAGGGGCAGCCCGCGGCCAGATATTTGTGCTGCAGCCCGGCGGGCGGAAGCCATTCCTTCAAACCGGCATACTTGCGAAAGACCGTGAAGGTGGAAACGCCCAGGGCCGCCGCCAGATGGAGCACGCCGGAATCCGCGCCCAGGTGCAGCCGGCAGCGTTGCAGCAGCGCCGCCAATTGTCCGATGTTCAACCCCGGCAGACAGAGCAGGCGCGCATCCGGCACGGCGGCGGCCAGCCGGTCCAGCCGCGCCGACTCGCGCGCATTGGGCGCGGCGGTGGCCACCAGTTGCATGGCGGGATCGCTCTTGAGAATCAGCCCGGCCAGATCCGCCCAGTGTTCCAGCGGCCATTCCTTGAGCGGCGCGCTGGCGTTGATGGACAGGTGAATGGAATTGGCCGGGATGTTGGCCGCCGCGGATTCCCGCGCTTTCAGCGGCACGCGCAGATCAAACCGGGCCGGCTCCAGCGAGAAACCCGCCGCCGCCAGCACCTGCCGCCGCTGTTCATATACCGGGATTTCCCGGTTTTGCCGCGGCACCCAGTTGGCGATCAGCCACCGGTTCCAAAAATGGCGGCGCCCGCCCTCATGCGCCAGCCGCCACGTTGCGCCCGTCAGGGCCGTCAGGAAAATCGTGCGGTCGGCGCCGCTGAAATTGAAGGCCGCGTCATACCTTTCCCGGCGCAGCGCGCCGATAATGTCCCAGTGCCGCCACCAGGGCGGGCTTTGCGGCGTCAATGGAAACGCCCAGGCCCGATCCACGCAGGAGGCCAGACCGAGCAATTCGGCCCCGACGGCGGCAGACAAGGTGTGAAGTTGCGCGGCCGGATAATGCCGTTTGATTTCCCACAAGGCCGGGACCAAATGGACCGAATCGCCAAGGAAGCCCAAATCCACCACGATGATTTTGCGGGCCGATTGGGTTCGTTGATAAAAAGTGGCGGGCGCGGGCTGCATGTCGTCATCTGGTTAATGGCAAGAAACGGTTAAATCGAGGTCTGATTTATGATCTTGCCTTCAATGATTGTGCCGCCGCTTTCCTCCCGTCAGCTTTCACTCATGCAAGTAAACGTCCCAGCCGAGATACTTGCCCAAAGCCTCCCGGACCCCGGCGGAAAGGCGGGCCGGATTGACCGCAACATGGTGCTCGAAACCGTGATTGCATATATAAGCGAGCAATTTCTGGAATCTCGGAATCCGCGCCACGCCGTAGCCGCCGAAGGTTTTGAGCGGATCGTCCGTCAACTCGCCTTCCCCCACATAGGCCCGGATTTTGCCCGCCATGTCGTCCGTGCTGGCGCGCAGGAAAGTGAAAGGCCCGGCCGCCAGGCGGCCCACCACCGTGCCGTAGGTGTTTTCCTTGCCAACCGTTCCGGCGATGATCTCCTGGTAATCCATGACCGGCGCATCTTCCCCTTTGGCTACGAAAAGGTCCCTGGGCAAATTGGAGCAGTGGAAAATGACGGCCTTGTCCGGCTCTTCGCCGTAATTATTGTTCCAATCCACCAAAGCGCTCGGCTTGCCGCTGGCCTGGGCCATGGCATACATGGCGACCGTGCCCATGATGTCCACTTCGCACGCGCTGCTGCGCAACAGGTTGCTCATCATGCTCATCAAAGTGCAGGGCACGACGCCGAAAAACTCCTCCATGGCCGTCCAGCATTGGATGGCGGTGGCCTGGAGCGCGTTGTCCTTCATCCAGCGATCCACCGCCGCGCCGAATTTGGCCATCTTGAGCAGCGCGCTGGGCGGGATGTTCCTGGCGGAAACGTAGGCCTGGATTTCCGCCAGCTTGGCTTCCACCGCCGGGTCGGAATCCTGGAGCTTGTTCACCCAGCCGAACAGTTCAAAAAGATCCAGCGTCTCGACGGTGATGCCGGAATGTTCCAGCAGTTTTTCGCTGTATCGAACCGTGTTGAACGCGACCGGCCTTGCGCCGAGCGCCCCGATCCGCAGGTTTTTCAGGGCCTTCAACACGCGGCAGGTCACGGCAAAATCAGCCAGGTCGGCGCGGAAACTGTTGTGGTCCGGGCGGACCGTGTGCAGGCGGGTGAGGGTGAAGGGGATGTGGTATTGGCCAAGATTGTTGCAGACGGAAAACTTGCCGCAAAAGCTGTCCCGGCGGTGTTGGATGGTCATGGTCTTCGGGTCGTCATTGAAGGCATGAACCAGAACGGGGACCTTCAGCCCCGACCAGCGGAGGGTGTTGGCCACGCCGCGTTCATCGCCAAAATTGGGCAGCGTGATCAGCAGCCCGTCAATTTTGTCCGCGTTGTGCCGGAACAACTCGGCGCATTTGCGGGCATCCTGCGAGGATTCCACCGCGCCAAACTGGGTCGCCGTCGTCGGCAGAATGACAACGCCGAAGCCGAGTTTTTCGAGAGTGGCGAGAATTTCCTTGCGGCCCGTGTCGCAAAGATGGGCCGGAAAAAAACCGCGATTGCCAACGACGACGCCTATGGTGATCAAAGCAATATCCTTTGGTTAGATGTTTCGGCGGTGAAACTGTGGAAAAGGGGGTTCCAAGTAAAGAAAAAACTGGAGCGCGGGTTTGCCGCCCGCCGGCGCCCCTCTTACCGCGTCCTCTTTTTGAAGACCCAAATCAGCAGCGCGAACCCGGAGGCAAAAAGCAAAATCGCGATGCCGGTTCCGACGATGCGCAGGAAGCGGGCCTGGCGGAGAACCTGTTCCCGCCTGGCCTGCTCGGCGATCTTGAAAAGTTCGAATTGCCGGGCCAGCGCCTCCGGATCGGCCCCTTCTTCCCGGATGCGCAAGGCCAGCCATCCCGGCACGGCCCCGCCGAAACCGGCCGGCAGCTTTTCCAGCCATTCGCGGGGGGCTTCCGTGAACCCGGCGTCCTGCCTCCAAAACGGCGCGGTTTCCCGCGTCCACAGCCGGAACAGCCCGTGATATTGCGCGGTGGTTTGCAATTGCTGCCACAGACGCGGTCGCAGGAGGTCCGTTTGCCCGGGATCGGCAAAACTCTCGCTGTGGATGCGGCCCTGGCTCCCGGCGATTTGCAAGGCGATGGCGGCGGCCACTTCCCCCCGGCTGTCTTCCGCCACTTGAAAATCGGTGAACTGTTTTTCCAACTCGCCGGCGGGAAGCCGCTCGGCCTGCCAGAGCGCTTTGAGCCGCTCCAAATCATCCGTGGTGGCCCGCCGGGTTCGATGGCTGCTCCGAGGGTTCACGATTCACGATTCACAATTCGCTGTCCGGGTAGGAGCCGAGGATCTTGGCGAAATTGCAGACGCTGGCCAGGCTGGCGATGGCCCTGGCCACCTTGCGGTCGTTCATGTGCCCGTCGCAGTCAACAAAAAAGAAATACTCCCAGGCCTTGCGCTTGCTCGGGCGCGATTCGATCTTGGTCATGTTCAGCCGGTAGCGGCGGAAAGGGGCCAGGGCCTTGTAGAGCGCGCCCACTTCATCGGCGATGCTGAACATCAGGCTGGTGCGGTCGTGGCCGCTGGGCGGGCTGCACTGCCGGCCCAGGACCAGGAAGCGGGTGGCGTTGCCGGTGAAATCCTGGAGGTTGTCCTCGATGATTTTCAAATCGTATTTCGCCGCCGCCAGCGCCCCGGTGATGGCCGCGATCCTGGCATGGCGCGCGGCGCCCGCTCCCGGACCGGGCGGATGGGCCGCCAGTTCGGCGGAACGGGCGTTGGAGGACGTTTCCAGAATTTCCGCCCTGGGCAGATTCCGCTGCACCCAGACGCGGCATTGCGCCAGGGCTTGCGGATGGACGTAGAGGCGCTGCACCTCTCCGGCCGCCGCGCGGCCGGCCAGGCAATAGCGGATGGGCAGGACAATTTGCGCCACAATTTTCAGATCGCTCTCCACGAACATGTCCAGCGTGTGCGTCACCACCCCTTCGGTGGAATTCTCCACCGGCACCACCCCGTAATCCGCGCGGTTCTTGCTCAACTCGGAAAAAACATCGGCGATGGTGCGTTGCGCGGTATAGCGAAGGCTGGCGCCGAATTTCTGGATGGCGGCCTGGTGGGTGAAGGTGGCCTCCGGGCCGAGATAGGCGATAGTCAGGGTTTTTTCCAGCGAGAGCGCGCTGGACATAACTTCGCGATAAATGGCGCGCATGGAGGCCTCGGTCATCGGCCCCTGGTTCAATTTGCAGACGCGCTCCAGCACCATCCGCTCCCGATGTGGCACATAAATGGCTTCGCCCGCCCTGACCTTGATGACGCCGATTTCCAAAACATGCCGGGTGCGCTCATTCAGAAGCTGGACGATCTGGGCGTCGAGCCTGTCAATGGCCTTGCGATGTTCCGGAATTGTCATGGCCGCCCACGATACACAACCCCCGCGCAAAAGCAGAGGAAAAAAATTGCGACCGGCCAATCGCCAGACTTGCCACGCGGCTGCGGCCCGCTAATCTGGCATCATGCCTGAACTGAGCCGGTTTTACGGGATCATCGTCCGCATGTTTTATGGCGACCACCCGCCACCGCATTTTCATGCGGTCTATCAAGGCGACAAGATTACCGTGAACATCAACACTCTCGAAGTGATCGAAGGACAGATGAGCCGGCGCGCCCAAGCCCTGGTGCTGGAATGGGCGGAGTTGCATCGCGATGAACTGCGGCAGGCTTGGGATATGGCCAGCCGGAATCAGGAGCCTTCCAAAATTCAACCGTTGGAGTAGGATAAGGACATGAATCGCATCGTTTCTGCCGAACCGCTGCCACACTGCCGGTTGAAAGTCGTCTTCGAGGACGGCTTGAACGGGGTTTTTTCCGTGGAGCCTGCCCGGCGCGGCGGCGTGTTTCTAAAACTGCTGGACGCCCGCATTTTCGAGGCCGTTGCCGTCAATCCCGATTTTGGATGCGTGGAATGGCCGGGCGGCATTGACCTCTGCCCGGATGCAATGCACCGAGCCATGTTCAGTTTTAAGCCTGATGAGGAACTCCATTCCGGAGCAGTTTTGCGCGAAGGAGTGCAGCGGAATCATCGGGCAAAATAAGTCTTCACTGGCACTGCTCCCGGTCTTCCCGGATGGATCGAACTATGCTTTCCTCCGTAATCTTGCCAATTTTGGGAGCCAGCGTCTCCGGATCCAAGTCGTCAAAGTTCAGAACTTCGCAACTTCCCGGCACGAGTTTGCGCCCGCGAATTGCCCCGTCCTCGATACGCCAATCCACCCAATCACCCGAGGACAGTCCAGCGGCGTCACAGACCTCCGCGGGCAAGGTTGTCTGCCGCCGCCCCCGAATTGTTGTTGCGCTCATGGTGCTATTTTCTCACCACATCCAAAGACTTAGATCGTAAACTGCGTGAAGCGAGTCCGATGTAAACCAGTCATTGAAGAGCCAAGTTCGAGATCCCGACATGCAACAAAAGGGACAACTCAGACAAGGTCCGGCTTTGAATCCAATTAATCGCTCATTTATTCGGTGCTCGAGAATCCACCCAGCTTTAAGCAGATAAGGAACATTCATCTTAGAAAATGTCTTGATGGTTTGCTCATCCGCAATTCCTCGGCAGACTCGAAAGGCTTCTCGCAATTGCGACCAAAAGGCCAATCGAGCTGGATCATCCGGCTCCTTTTTGGCTTTTCTTTGCATTATTTAGGTTTCCGGGGGCTTTGGTTCGTTGGCCGCTGGCTCGCTGGCGGCATCCGGCGCTTTTTCCTGCTCCACTTCGGCCAGGGTCAGTTGGTCGGGCGGGACGGTGGCCAGGCCGGGGTCGGCTGTCAATAATCCGGCCGGGCGCTCCACCGGGATGCGGCGCAGCTCGTCGGCGGCGGGCAATCCTTCCAGGCTGCGCAATCCAAAATACTCCAGGAACAGCGGCGTGGTTCCGTAGGTCATGGGACGGCCCGCCACTTCGGCGCGACCCGCCTGCTCGATCAGTCCGCGCTCCTGCAAGGTCGCCATCACCCCGTCTATGGTGACGCCCCGGACTTGCTCGATTTCCGCGCGCGTGATCGGCTGGCGGTAGGCGATGATGGCCAGGGTTTCCAGCGCCGGCTGCGACAGGCGCGGCGGCCGCGCCTTCAATCCCACCAGCGCGATGACCCACGGCGCGTATTCCGGCTGGGTGACGAATTGCCACGCCCCCGCCACGCAGGCCAGATGGTAGCTGCGCCCGGCCGTTTCGTGCTCGCCGCGCAATTGTTCCAACGCGGCCTCCACCTCGTCCTCCTTCGCCTTTTTGAACGGCTTGGCCTCGTCGCCATGCTCGGCGGCGGCGGCCAGGAGATCGCGCAGTTCTTTGGACGCGAGCGGTTTTTGGGCGGAAAACAAAATGGCTTCCAAGATCAGTTTCAGTTCCATGTTCAGGCGGCCGCCGGTTGGGCCGGGGCCCGGGTGATTTCAATTTCGCCGAAGTCTTCCGGCTGGGTGCAGATGAGCTGTTTGAGCCGGATCAATTCCAGCAGCGCCAAAAAGATGCAGACCACTTCGGAACGGCTGCCGGCGCTGGCAAACAAATCCGAAAATCTCACCACGCCCCGCTCCGCCGTCAATTGGAGCAGGCATTCGATTTTTTCGCTCACCGACCATTGGTCCTCAAAAATCTCGCGCCAGCCCTCGCGCTGGCCGATTCGTTTGAGCACGCCGTGGACGGCGTTGATCAGATCGAAGAGGGACGCTTCCGGCCGGCGCGCGGCGGGCACGGGGACCTCGGGCCGCGCCGGCAGGCGGGGATAAGTATTCTCCTGCTCGATTTCCCGCTTCTGGAGCAGGGCGGCGGCGTCCTTGAATTTCTTATAGGCCACCAATTGGCGGATCAGTTCCCAGCGCGGGTCTTCGCCTTCGTCCTCTTCGCCGGGGGGCGCTTGCAGGTCCTGGGGCAGCAATTCGCGGCTCTTGATATACATGAGCGTGGAGGCCATGACCAAAAATTCCCCGGCCACCTCCAAATCCAGCAGCCGCATCACCTCGATATATTCGATGAACTGCGTGGCCAGCCTGGTGAGATTGACCTGGTAAATATCCACCTCCTCCTTTTTGATGAGGTGGAGCAGCAAATCCAGCGGCCCTTCAAACACTTCGAATTTGATTTTGTATTCGGCCATGGCGAATACCCGAATGCTAGAACCGCCCGCCGCGGTTTGGCAACGCTGGAGATGGGCTGAGAATGGGGAATTGCGGGTAGTGAATGGTGAAATGAAAACATCCCCCTTTTCCCAATTCAACATGCAACATTCAACATTCCAAATTCACTGCCTTCCCGCCGGCGCCCGTTCCTTCCCCGTCGCACACTGCCGCCGCCAATGCTCCGCCCGATGGGCCAGTCCCAATTCCGCCAGATAGCCCGCATGGATGGGCGTGGGGACCAGGACCGATGGGTCCGGGTTCATCTCGTGATCCAGGATGTCGGCGGCATGGACAGCCGTCAGGGGGTGGAAACCCGGCCCGGCCAGTTGCCGGGGAGCATGATGCAACGCCACCGCCTCGACGATGGGCCGGGGCAGTCCCCAAATGCCCAGGACGCAACCGCCCAATTCGGCGTGGCCGGCGTTGGGGAAGAGTTGCGTTTCCGCCTCCCAGAAGGGGCATTTGTCCTCGCGCGCCAGCGCCAGCGTCTTGGCAAACAGTCCGGGCAGGTTGGCGCAGAGAAGCAATTTGCCAAGGTCATGCAGCAGTCCGGCGGCGAAGGCCTGCTCGGCCACCTCCAGCCCCCCCTTCTCCATCAAGGCAATCTTCTGCGCGATCTGGCCGGCGCTGACAGAATGGCGCCAGAGCGCCTCCACGGAAAAGCCGGCCAGTTTGGTTTGATCGAAAGTGGAGACCGTGTGCGCCAGCAGGACCAGGGCTTTGGTGGTTTCCAGGCCGATGTAGGCGATGGCTTCCAACGGCTGGCTGACCTGCAACTCCAGCCCGAAGACGGCGGAGTTGGCGAGCTGCAAGACCTTGGCGGTGATCGCCGGGTCCTCGGCGATCAATTCGCTGATTCTTTCCAGCGAGGCGCGGGGGGACCGCATTTCCTCGACCACCTTGAAATAAGTCCGGGGCGGGCTGGGCACTTGGCGCATTTGCGCGATCAGCCCATGTACCGCCTGGCTGGGCAGCCAGGCTTCGTGGGCGAAGGCCTGGTTCAGCGCGTTCAACAGCGTCCGCACCCCGAACGGTTTCAACAGGTGGTGGTGCGGCTTGCCCATGCACTTGACGGTGTTCACCGTGTCGGAGACATCCGAGAGCACCAGCCGGTGGGCGGAGGGCTGGCGCTGCATGAACTGGTCCAGCAACTCCAGCCCGCTCATGTCGGGAAGCAGAATGTCGGCGACTACGACCGCGAAGTTGAATTGCTGCGCCAAGGCCAGAGCCTCCGCGCCGGTGCCGGCGGACTGGGCCAGCCACTCCCCTTCCACGGCGGCGGCATGGGCCTGGAATTCATTCCAAAGAGCCTGATCTTTGGCGACAAACAGAATGTGCTTCTTCATTTTGGCTCGGAAAAAGGGGGACGCCATCCCGGCGCCCTCGTTCTCCATCATCGGCAATACCCTGCTCCCCAATAATCGTCAAAATCCCGCCACCACTTGAGCCTTGAGGCAAAGCACTATTCACCATCCGCTATTTCACTCAACTTCAAGTCATCAAACCAAATGGGCGTTCCCGAATACGGCGTTCCCCAGAGCGAAGCCCGGCCGGTTGGCGGCGCGGTCTTTTCCTCCACCGCGATCATCCAATCCTTCGGCTCCGCCGTCCCTTGCTCCCAGGCTTTGCCTTCCACCCTCCAGGACGGATAGGCCTGATTTGTGCCGGGACGCACTTGCAGCCGCAGCATCGTCCAGGCGCCGGTCTTCCACACCATCGCCGTGTTGGTGCGCGCTTCATCCCCCTTGTAAATCTCCAGCACCCCTTTGCCCGGGGAAACCCTCAGGCAATAGCCGCCGGCGCCGTTCAGCCCCACGCCGAACGACGGGTAGCGCCGCCTTGCGCCCGTGCCAAAAATGCGCGCGCTCACGCATACGCCGGAATTTGTGGCCGGCCCGAACAGCGCCCCGTAAAAGTTTTCCGCGGGCGCGCCCGGCAACTCCAGCACCTGGTTGCCTTCCGCCTCCTTCACCTTGAAATCGCCGTCCAGCGCCAGCAAACCGTCCGGCAGCGCGCCCGCCGCCGCCTTCTCAAAATGACTCTCGTAAAGGATCTTCCCATGGGGCCCCTGCGCTTCCGCCACTCCCGGCAAAAAACCGCAGAGGACAATCCATGAAATCCGGCCGATGGCACAACTGTTTTTCATCTTGTGTTTCAATTTAAGCCTGGGAAGGGATTCTTCAACCAGCATCTTTTTTCCGGGCGGCTTGATTTATGCTTCCAAGTCTGTCAAAATGGGATGATGATATGGTTGGTT
>JBEKIA010000036.1:0-23419 GCA_050011995.1 Verrucomicrobiota bacterium | reverse complement strand
CTTTCAGGTTTATGACCGATTGCATCCGCGGCGACCGGGCGTCGCCCAGGATCGAGCGGTTGCCCAGGGCGCGCGGTCCAAATTCCATCCGCCCCTGGAACCAGCCAATGACTTTCCCAGCTTGCAGCAACTTTACCGTGGCATCCAGCAACTGGGCCGGGCGCAGTTGTTGGAATTTGGCCCCGCGGCCGCGCAAGGTCGCTTCGATTTCCTCGCCGGAGTATTCGGGTCCCAGGAGCGCGCCGCGCATGGCGTCCGCCTTGGCTGGAACGGAGCCGGCTGCGTTTGGCTGGCTGTGCCAGGCGGCCAGGGCGGCTCCCAGCGCGCCCCCGGCGTCGCCGGCGGCCGGCTGGATCCAGATGCGGTCGAAAATGCGCTCGCGCAGGAGGCGTCCGTTGGCCACGCAATTGAGAGCCAGGCCGCCCGCCAGACAGAGATTCTTTTCCCCTGTCAATTCCCGCGCGTGGCGGGCCAGCCGCGCCATGACTTCCTCCGTCACCGCCTGAATCGAGCGCGCGGCGTCCATATGGCGTTGCTCGATGGCCCCCTCCGGCCGGCGGGGCGGCCCGCCGAACAACCGGTGAAAGCGGCCATTGGTCATGGTCGTGCCGCGCAGAAAATCGAAGCAGTCCAAATTCATCCAAAAGGAACCGTCGGGCTTCAGCTCCAACAATTCCCGCCGGATCACTTCCGCGTAGATGGGTTCGCCGTAGGGGGCCAGGCCCATCAGTTTATACTCGCCGGAATTGATGCGAAATCCGCAGTAATCCGTGAAGGCCGAATAGAGCATGCCCAGCGAATGCGGAAAGCGCAGTTCCTTGAGCAGCTCAATGGTGTCTCCCCGCCCGCGGCCAATCGTCGTTGTCGCCCATTCCCCCACGGCGTCAACGGTCAAAATGGCCGCCTCGGTGAACGGCGACGGATAGAAGGCGCTGGCGGCGTGCGCCTGGTGGTGCGCCGTGAACAGGATCGGACACTCCGGGCGCAGGCCCGGCATCTCCTCACGGATGGTTCGGCGCAGATCCAACTTCCCCCCCAGCCAATTGGAAACCACTTCCGGGAAAGTCCGCCATCCGCCCGGCGCCACCGCCAGATACGTTTCCAGCAGACGGGTGAATTTCAACACCGGCTTGTCATAAAAGACGACGCTGTCCAGTTCCGCCGCCTCCAGCCCGCCGTGACGCAGGCAAAACGCGATGGCCTGCCGCGGAAATTCCGGCTCGTTCTTGATCCGGGTAAACCGCTCCTCCTGCGCCGCGGCGACGATCCGCCCGTCGCGCAGCAACGCGGCGGCGGCGTCGTGGTAGAAGGCGGAGATTCCCAAAATGTGTCGCGGCGGCGGCATCGCTCACAGGAATGGATAGAGCGCCCAACTGATCCCTGCTGTGGCTGTAAAGATGAGAAAAACGCCCAGCGCCAGCAACATGACAATCAGCGGGATCAGCCACCACTTCTTCTCCTGCCTGCAGAAACCAACAAACTCTTTGAACAAGGACCACATGCTTGCGCCGGGTGCGTTGCCTTATTTCTTCTTGTCCTTCCCCGCTTTGATCTCCGCCCGCAGCCAGACGATCAGAGCCGGGCCGAAGCAAATCGCCAACCCCAGCGGCACGAGCCACAATCCCCAATAAGCCAGATTAGTATCCGTCATCATATCATCTCAACTTCGCCCCTCCGCCGCGCCCTGTAAAGGAGGATTTTATTCGCGATTTTACCCGGGGCGCATTTCCCTGAGATGGTTTCAGGGTTGCAGGATTTCCAGCGGGAGGGCGGCGATAAGCTGGGCGGGCAAACGCGGGTCCAGGGTGCCCGGGACCATCTGTTCCCGTCCCAGATGCCCGTCCACAAAGACCGCGTTGGCCCGTTGTTGATGGCGGAACTGGCCGTTGGGCTGGTCCGGCTCGTTGTCAATATAATACCATTCCTCAAACATCGGATTCCCGGGCGAGGCCGGCGCTTCAAACGTGTTGACCTGCGCCGAGTCCGCCAGGAAGGCCAGGCGGGCCGGCGCGGCCAGCTTCCTCAGATTCAGGGGAGGCCCGTAGATGGAGGAGTTGTACCCGTAATCGCAGGTCGGCGCCGAAGCTTTTAACTTGAACTGCGGCGAGGAATAGTCGAACGCCGGGCAAAAATCCACCCCGGCCCCCAGCCAGGGATATAGCGGGCTGGCCGTCGCATCGAAAGAGCGCGTCTCCTCCGGCCCCTGCCCCAGCAAACCAAACCAATAATAAGTGCCATCGCTGGTGGTGGCGCCGGCGTAGGGGAAGGCGTTCCCGTTGTTGTCATCCCAATACATCTGCGCCGCCATGACGAACTGGCGCAGATTGCTCCCGCACCCCGCCGCCCGCGCCCGCTGTTTGCCGCCGCTCAACACCGGCAACAAAATGGACGCCAGGATGCCAATGACCGCGACGGTCACCAGAAGTTCGATCAGGCTGAAGCCGGGCGCGAATGGGGCGGCGGGCCGGTTCTGTTCACGCCGCGCCAGGGCGCGCTCCGCCTCCGCCGCCCGGCCCAGGCATTCGGGGCAGAGACAGTCCCATTCCGCCTGGAGGCCGGCCAGCGGGGGAAATTCCCCGCACCAGCAGCCGCCGGCGGCGCGGCAGGAAAACCGCGCCCCGCAACGCGGGCAGATTTTGTGTTCCGTCATAATTCCTAGTCCGCTCTCACGGCGTTGACGCGGTAAAACTGATGCGGCCGGGGTGAATTGGTGTCCTGCAAAATCAAATTGCCGCCCGTCCCAGCCGCCGGAGGGGCCGCCGGCGCCCAAGTTTGAAGGTCGGCGCTGCTTTGGAGGATGTAGTTCCAATTGGTCCTGCTGGCAAATTGCACCCGCTCAACTCCATTCATCAGCGCAGGCCGCAAGCAGGTGACCGGGGGCGGCGGAACCTCCAGGGCCACGTTGCCGACCATGCCGTGAGCCAGCAGCGAACCGCCCGACCCGGCGTCCGAGTAACTTTCCACCGCAAAAGCATCCAGATGATAATCCCCGAAAAACACGCCGGGGGCGCTAAGAACCACCACCACGGGCGCCATAACCACCACTCCATTGGTGGTGATTGTCAGCACGCACATTTGATCGGCCGCCGTGTAGTTCATGACGACCCGCATCACCGTGTTGGTCGGCAATTCCGCCACGCCGAACGAGCTGTCGCCGTTCCAATAAAAATCGTTCCGGCTGTCCACAAACGTCGGCCAGACGGTATTGGTGGCCGGGTACGGTTGGACATCGTCCCATTGGAAAAAATCGAATTCCGCCAAATCCGGCTGGGTGGGATAGCCGCCGCGAATAAAATTCGTGCCGGCCGCCTCGGAATAATTCAGCAGGCCGGCGGCCAGTTCGAAGTTGGACGGCGCGGCCGGGTTGACGCCAATGGCGCAATCTTTGAGCACCAGGTCAAACGACATGGAAAAATCGTCGTTCGTTCCCAGGATCGTCCCGAGCGGATGATAGAAATAACTGTTGGGCTGCGAGGAATCCCAGGTCACATCCAGCGCCTGGTTCGCCGCATCCCATCGGAACAGATTGGTGTCGCCAAAAACTTGCCAGCCGTTTTTCAACGGATCGGTGGAAAAACTTTCCGTGATGGTGTCCGCCCGTGTGGCGGAAACAAGGGACAGGCCGGCCGCGGCCAGCGCGAAGAATGTTTTCATTTTCATAACTGATCTTTAGTTCCTGTCGGGGGAACGGTTTGGAGACCAGTGCCGGAGCCTGAAAACAAAAAACCTTCAAGCTCCGGCAAAACGGGGAATGAAGGCATTCGCGATCCGCTGAAAAACAGTTCCAGCGGCCTGGCCTCATCCTTCTCTTGGACGGAGAAGCGGCCCCGCGAGGGCGGGACCCGACGAGCGTAGAACCAGGCTGATGTCCTGACTTTCGGGTTTCTGGCCTCACTTCCTCCTTCCCGGCTCCGCTTGGCGGAACCAGTGGACTTGGAAGCTTGTAACCCGTCACAGTGGCGCAACCGCCCTCGAATTTCACGAGGTTCCCAGCGCTGGCTACGGTGGGATGGCAAAACCATCCCTGAACTATCAAAGAACAGCGCATTCCTAACCCATCGCCCGCCCCGCGCGCAAGTACTTTCCGAAAAATCTCCCAAATGCTCGCCAGCCCCCGTAGCGGCTTTCGGAAAAAAGCCGCCAACCACCGGTCTTTCCTGCTTCCGGGGAGACGAGAAGGAAACAAGAATATGCGATTATGCGGGATCCCTTTTTTGACCTCTTTTTCGTCCGCGCCGCCCTCGGAAATCAATTTGAACAGAAACAAACGAAGAAGAACTCTTCCCGCCCTTTGTTGCCTGTTGAAAATGTCATTCCCCAAGGACCCCTCGGCCTGCGCGGGCCGGCTCCGCCAGCGCCGGCGTCACGGGATGCCATCATGGGGCCGGCCTTCCAATGGGACGGTTTCACTCCTCCGGTCTCCGACGTTTGAAACATCCCACCCATGTTGGTTGGAGCGGAATGGAGGGATGAACCTCACTCAGGCTTTTTCCGGTTTCTCGCGGTTTGGACCCATTCCGCAACCAAAGCTGGCAAACTTTGAACGACTTCCCGGCCAAAGAGAACCTCGTCAACATAACCCATGTGGAGCATGTCAATTATACGGCAAAGGTACGATTTTCCGCAATCCCACCAAGTGAACCGGTCATCCAAAACGAGGTAATGCTTGACGTCGATGCCTTCCGAGCGGCGCAATTCTTCCAACTCCATTCCGTCGAGCAAGGTTTCGTAAACTCCGTCTGCCACGCGGCTGCCGAAGGTTGTGGTGTAATAGTATTCTTTGATTTCCCAAACTGCCACCGGGTTTATGGCCGAAGGGAAGGCGCCGTCCACGCGCCGGGCAAGTGTTCGGAGCGGCATTCCGTCTGCCGTGACGCTGGTAAGCCTGCGCGGATCCAGCTCGCAATCGAACTCTGCGCGGTTTGCGTCAACAATCATGCTCACCATGCCTGTCAAGAACGCGGGCTTTCTCTTTTTGCCCTTTTGCTTGTTCATCGGAACGGGCGTCTTGGATTTCAGCAAGGCGCGAAGCTCCCGGAAAAGCTGCCCCGCCTGGCGCGCATCCATCAGAAGCGGACGCGCCGTTTGGTTGATCGCCTGCGCCCGGAAGGTAAAATACTCATTCAGTTTCAGCCCAAGCTCAGTGAAAATCCCTCCCGGACCAAAAATATGCATCGCGGAGAGTTGAAGCTCCGCAAGCGCGTTTTTTATCTGATCCTGCGAAGGGACAAGGATGCCGCGGGTTGGCCTGTCTGTGTAGCCGATTTGTTGGCTGATCGTGCGAACATTGGCCCAAAAATGTTTGGGCAATCCTTCAAAGCGGCTGTCCGGCTTCACGAAATATCCCTTTCGAATCGGTGAACGAAATCAGCCAGGGAAATTCCCAATGCTTTGCAAATGTGTCTCAACTCGACCAGATCCACCCTCCGTTCGCCGGATTCGTATTTGCTGACGAACGACTGAGGCATTTTAAGCCGTTTGGCCACCTCCGCCTGGGTCAGGCCAGATTCCGAGCGCACGGATCGCAATAGCGCCGCCAGTTTCTCGCTTTCTGGGCTGCGCAAGCTCTTGTCCATTTCGAGCAGATTAAACAGATCACGGCCAAAATCCCAAATCGGGATACTGTGCTTGCCTTCCTGTCTGAATTGGCGTTGAATGCTGAAGAAGCGTGCAACTGGCATTTTTTAACTCGTATGACCAGCAGAGCATTCAAGCTCCGGCTGGCCAATTGTTGAAGTGGATCGGCAACAAGCAGCGATTTGCCGCCGAAATTGTGTCCTTTTTCCCTCAGCGATTCGGCTGTTATTACGAACCGTTTCTCGGCAGTGGGGCTGTTCTGGCAACGCTCGCTCCCATCAAAGCCGTTGCGTCTGACAACTTCCATCTGCTCATTGAAATCTGGCAAACCCTCGTCTCCGACCCTGATCTTCTGAAAGTTTGGTATGCCGAACGGTGGCAGGAAATGGCAGTGAGCGGGAAGGAGGAAGCCTATGAGCGAATCAAGGCGCGCTATAACGCCAGGCCCAACGGCGCTGACCTGTTGTTCTTGTGCCGTGCCTGCTATGGCGGCGTGGTGAGATTTCGAAAGGCCGATGGCTTCATGTCAACTCCGTGCGGCGTTCATGATCCCATCTCCCCCGTCTCATTCAACAAACGGGTTGATGATTGGCATCGGCGGGTCCAGCACACGCGAATCCGTCAGGCAGATTATCGCGAAGTCATGGGCGAGGCGGTCGCTGGAGATTTGGTGTATTGCGATCCCCCTTATGCCTTTAGCCAGACGATTCTTTACGGGGCGCAGGCGTTCAGCCTGAAGAATTTGTTTGACACAATCGCGGGCTGCAAAAACCGTGGTGTTTTTGTGGCGCTGAGCATTGACGGAACGAAGCGTTCCGGAGATTTGTTCTGTGACCTTAAGGTTCCAGACGGTTTGTTTAGCCGCGAGGTCATGGTTCACTGCGGCCGCTCCATGCTGCGGCGGTTTCAGTTGTCAGGGCAGACTTTGGAGACGGAAGAGGTTTCGGATCGGCTGCTCCTGACGTATTGACCCGGGCACCTCTGGCAGGGGTCCCGCATAATCGCATATATTGTTTTCTGCTCGCAGGGCGGCGGGGATTTGCCAAACAAGCGGCGGCACCCCGCTTAACTTTTTGGCAGCCAACTCAAGGTCATCTTCGATTTCTTGCGGGTCTATTTCTATTATTATCTTGCGGACCAGGATGAGGAGGCAATGACTCCGCGCTTATTCGTTGGGGTCCTGCAAGGTCGCCAGGCTGGATTCGACGGCTTTTTTGATCTGGGTGGCGCGGGCCACGGCGGTCGCGGTCGTTTCGCCGCGGAAAGTGGTCATGGTGGTCTTGAGGGCGGCGATGACGTCTCCATTGCGGTCGCGCAACGGCTGCGTCACCTCCACGGAATCCGTCTGCTTGAGATAGAAGGTCAGGCCTTTGGCGATGACATCCTCTTCCGTCTGGCCGCCGGGCGATCCGAGGTCGTGGCCCTTGCCGTCGGCCACCACCACCGGGGTGGGGGAGTTCCTCAGCGAATAGACTTTCAAGCCGAGCAGACGGGGATTCTTCTTTATCACGTCCGCAATGACGGTCTGGATCAACGGCACGCGGGCGGTGTACTGAATCCGCGTGTCGGCAAAGCGAGCCACCGTGTCGCCCGCAGTCCAAAAGCCGGCCATGCCGGCGGGAAAAGTGGTGTCGTTGATGCGCGGCAGTTCGGCGTCGTTGGTGGGCGCCCCGGCCAGAATCGGAGGGATCATCTGCTTTCCGTTCAAAAAACCGCGGATGCTGTTGCCGAGGCATTCCACCCGCAATTCCTGCCAAGTGTCCGGCGGAATGAGGACCAGCACGCCCATGCCCTCGCCATCATGGCGGATGCCGTCCACCACGCGGTACCAGAGCAGGCTGCCCGGGACGCTTTGGCTCCCCCGGGTGCTGGCGCGGATGACGTAGTAATTGCTGGCATCCTGGACGCGAAAAGCGATGCCGGCTTCGGGGGCCGTGGCGCCGCTGACGATCTTGAGGCGGGTTGTCAAGGTGAAATCCGCGAAGGTTTCATTGGTGAAGAGCAGGATTGGCGAATGGCCGGGGGCGGCGTCCGGCGAAGACGCGGCCAACACGGTGTGGACGGCGGTGGCCGCCAAGGAGTTGGGGAAGTTGGTCAGGAGGGGTGTCATGGCCGGGGGCGCCGTTTCCTCCACGACCTGCCAATGGCCCGGCTGGCCCGGTCCTGAAACCAGGCTGAGGAAGCCCGGGGGAATCGAGCCTTCGCGGAATTGGCCGAAATCAAACTTGATTTCCGCGCCGGACGCCCCAAGGGCCGCCCCGCCCGCGAGGGAGAAGAGGATGAATTTGCGGATACAGGCCGGGCGGCTCATTCAATACACCATGTCGGCCACGGTGCGGTTGGCCGGGATGAAGGGGATGACATGCTCGGTGTAGGGGCAAACCACGTCCAGCAGGAAGGGTTGGTCGGAATCGAGCATCCGCTGGATGGCGGGGCGGAGGTCTTTTTTGTACAGGACGCGCTCCGCCGGAACGTTGAAGCCTCCGGCCATGGCCACGTAATCGGGGTAAATCTGGCGGCGGCGGCCGGGATCGCCCAGGTAGGTGTGGCCGCGGTTGCCGTGGTAAAAGCTGTCCTCCCATTGCATGACCATGCCCAGGTGCTGGTTATTGAGGATCATGACCTTGGCGGCGATTTGTTCAATATGGGCGGTGGCCAATTCCTGCACGTTCATGAGAAACGAGCCGTCGCCGTCAATGTCAATGACCTGCTGGCGCGGGAAGGCCACCTTGGCGCCCAGCGCCGCGGGATAGCCAAAACCCATCGCCCCCAGCCCCGCGCTGGTGAGGAACTGGCGCGGACGGGTGAATTTGTAGTACTGGCCGGCCCACATTTGATGCTGGCCCACGCCGGTGGTGATGATGGCTTCGCCCCGGGTCAATTCGTACAGTTCCTGAATCGCCAATTGCGGAAGGATGACTTCGCTTTCCCGGCCCTGCAAATGGTCGCGCATGTGCTCGGACTGGACCACCTCGGCGGTCAGGCCGTAGTGGAATGGGGCGCGCTTCTTCCAGTCGGCGATTTGGGCGTGCCAGGCGGAAAAGTTCTTCTGGATGGGGCGGCGGCGAATCATCTCGTTCAGCCGCCCCAGGGCGTACTTGATGTCGCTTTCCACGGCGAGCTGGACCTTGCGGTTTTTCTGGTGCTCGGCTTGGTCAATGTCAATGTGGACAATGGTTCCGGTCTTGCAGAACTCGTCCACCTTGCCCGTGACGCGGTCGTCGAAGCGGACGCCAAAGGCCAGGAGCAAATCGGCTCCCGGGTGGAGGTTGACCATTGGCTGGTCGGGACTTTTGCGCGGCTGGAATTCGCCGTTGACAGCCCAATTGGCGAAGGCGGCGCCGTGCATGCCCAGCCAGCGCAGGGACAGTTCGTGCGTCTCGGGAAACGCGCCGCAACCCATGATGGTGGTGGTGACGGGAATTTGCGTCGCTTCGGCAAACTGCCGCAGTTCGGCCGAGGCGTTGCCGGTGATGATGCCGCCGCCGCAATAGAGCACCGGACGCTCCGCTTTTTCAATCAAGCCGATGATTTCGTTGAGGGCCAGGTCGTCGGCCCGTTTGTCGGGATCGTAACCGCGGAGATGGATTTCGGCGGGCCAAACCGGCTGGGTTTTGGCCTGCTGTATGTTCTTGGGGAAATCAATCACCACCGGGCCGGGCCGGCCGGTGCCGGCGATGTAGAAGGCCTCCTTGACGATGCGCGGGATGTCCTGGATATCGGTGATGAGGTAGCTGTGTTTGACGATGGGCAGCGTCATGCCGAAAAAGTCGGTTTCCTGGAATGCGCCTTTGCCGATCATGGCCTGGGGCACCTGGCCGGTGATGGCCACCAGCGGCACGGAGTCCATGTAAGCGTCGGCGATGCCGGTGACCAGGTTGGTGGCGCCCGGCCCGCTGGTGGCCATGCAGACGCCGGGCCGGCCGGTGGCGCGACCGTAGCCGCCGGCGGCGAAGGCCCCGCCCTGCTCATGGCGGGGCAGGACGGTGCGGATGGCGGAGCGGGTGAGGGATTGATGGATTTCCATGCTGGCCCCGCCGGGATAGGCGAAAATACATTCCACCCCTTCGCGTTCCAAGGCCCGGACCAGGATGTCGCTGCCCGGCATCGCCGGGCCGAGTTCCGGCCGGGGCGGGGTCTTTTTTGGCGTTGTTCGTCTGGCGTTGGCGATTTTTGTGCTCATAATCTTTATGTGGCTGGCGGTCGCGGCCGATAACCAAAAAAACCCACGACCGTTGCCAGCCGTGGGTTGTTGTCGGAATTCTCTTCAGGCGCGACAAGTCCCGGCGGCGTGGCCGTCCGTAACGGCGACCACGACAGAACCCACCTGGACCGGCAGCGCATTGATTAACATAATGGGCAGAATAATGGGAGGGGCAGGGGAGGTCAAGCGCGGATTTTGCCAATTTTGCGGATTTCCACAGGACCACGGCCAAGTTCGGAATTGCCCGCGGCAGATATGGAAAAGAGAATCATTTGGTGAAATGTCATTCTGAAGGGACCCATTCCAAACTGAAACAAAAAAGGGGCGGCCCTTTTTGAGGGCCGCCCCGAAACCGGATGAAATACCGTTTTGCCGATAAAGCCTCAGCGCGCGCCCGGCTTGACAAAGCGGCGGATCGCGCCCATTCCAGCCAGAGCAATCCCCAGCAAGCAGGCGGAAGAAGCGGCATCAGGCGCGGCAGCCGGTGACCCGGTAACATCGCCCTCCAACCGCACGCCTTCAAGATAATTGTCGGTATCTCCTCCGACGATACTAAGCGTATTCACCCCGGCAACAAAATCGCTGTTGGGGGCCGAGAAAGCAGTCAAACTCCCCCAAGCTTCGTCACCCAACGAGGCCAAAAGATTTCCATTCAAGTAGAGCGACCCTCGGTCGTCAATTGCCCAACTCCCCGAAAGGGACACAGAAGACAGGGTATAACCTGAAAGGTTAAAAGACAGTGAATAGGTTCCGTTGTTGTAAGCTGTGCTGTTAGGATTGGCTGCAATCCAAGAGGAATTCGCATCGTTTGCAACCCATCCACCATACCAATCAGCATCGCTCGAGGTAACAATGCTTGCAACACCCGTCCCCCCATTCGCCCCCCATTCGGTGGTATTGTAATCCCAACCTGCATTGACCCCAGTTGATACATTGATGGCCGGCGATGCCATGCTGGGCAGGTCAACGGCGATCAAGGCGGATGCCGCGATCATTGCCGCGACCACACCAGACCTTGCTCGAGGCGTCGTGAGGGATGACGCTTTTAGTGTCAATAAACCAATTTTGCTCGTTTTATTCATAATCTTATGTGTTGTCTGCTTTTGCGACTTTCATTACGTCTGACTTCTGTTGCTCTCCCACCCTATTCTCCCGACGCCCATCCGGGAAAATCGGGTGGATTTAAGCAGCTTGGATGCCAGGCGCGGCCATCGCTATGCAGACCGAACCCGACAGCCGCCTAAGTCTTTGTTGCATAATGACTTGCAACGTGAAGTATTCGTTATTCTTATCCATTGCAGCTAATCTCTGATCGGCGTGAAGTGTAAGCCAATCCGACACTTACTACTCAATCGTCTGGTGAAAATAGTCGCAACATGTTGATTGTAAACACGTTATGGTTAAGATTTGGAAGTGTCGGAAAGTCTTACACTTTTGCGCATTTTGTTGAAGTTCGGCAGTGCTAAATCGGCAATCCCGCTGGAAACTCGTGAAAATGAGCGTGGGGAGGATTGGCTTGTCACCAGAGGGGTCGTTATCGGGCGTGCCGGGGTGGCGCAACTGTGAAATAGTTATGGGCGACCTCCGCTGTGGGGCGTATAAGTGTACGATGGTGAAGTACGAAAGAATCAGGCGGCGCCTGACAGACATTCCATCGCAAACAGTTTATAGTCATTATTAGATTCTGACTTTGAAAATCTCATAAAAATGTCTCTCAGGTTTTGGGCGGCGCGGCAGCGCCGCCCTACCGAAAATTTCAAATATCTTTGGCTAGAATTTCTGGCGGAAACTTGCGCCTGGCAACGCGTGTGGACAAGATGCGAAAATCCGGACTGGAAACCAGAGAGCCAGGGTGCCGCTGCAACTTGGAACAGAATTGAGCGTTTAAAAGAGACAAAACCATGAAGACTCCAAAAGCACTTTTGCCTTCCTCAACCCGCCGGGCGCCCCGGCAAGCCAGCGCCTTCACCCTCATTGAACTGCTGGTGGTGATCATCATCATTGCCATTCTGGCGGCCTTGTTGCTGCCGGTGCTGGCCAGCGCCAAGTTGACCGCCCAACAGACCTCCTGCCTCAATAATCTCAAAGAACTGGGTTTGGCCGTGAGGATGTACGACGACGACAACAAGGGCTATCCTGTGCGCGGCGGCGACGGTCAGCAGTGGCCGGCCGCGCTGCTGTATTACTACAACAATACCAACATATTGGCGTGTCCATCGGAAGTGGCCCTGTATCACAGCCTGCTGGGAAATCAGGCCGAAGGCAGCGGCAACTACCCGGGCGCCGCGGCGGATAACGCGCCCAACAGTTATATCATGAACGGATGGAATGACGTCTTTCCGCTGGATTGGAGCAATGGCGGCCTGATGGGCAACGAGGTTGGCTGGTTGACTGACAACATGATGCAGTACCCGTCTTTAACCATCATTGTGGGTGAGAGGAGGCATTCGGATCAAAATGACTTCTGGATGGATATTTTGGAAAACGAAAACGGCGGCCTCAACAACCTGATTTACTCCGTCCAGCACGCGCGCCACGGCAACAGCAAACCGACCTTGGTAGGGGGGTCCAACTATCTGTTCACCGACGGTTCGGTGCGTTACCTCAAATTTGGCCTCGACGTCAATCCGGTGTGCATGTGGGCGGTCAGCATGGACTCCCGCAACGAGTACGCGCTGCCCATATCGGCGCTCACCCCGCCGGGGTTCCAGGCTGACTGAGGAAAGGAGGGGGCTTTTCCCGCGCGCAAAGTGTCCGTTTCGCCTCCTCCCCGGTCACCCCGGGCCGGTTGTTGAATTCGGATGTCCTTGTTTCAGGAAATCCTCGTAAGCCAGCGCCAGGCCGGTTTCCAGGTCAATTTTGGGTTTCCAGCCCAGGGCAAAAATGCGGGAGCTGTCCAGCAATTTGCGCGGGGTGCCGTCGGGTTTGGAGTTGTCCCAGACGATTTCCCCTTGAAAACCGGTGACGCGTTTGACCCGTTGCGCCAATTCCAAAATGCTCAAGTCGCTGCCAAAGCCAATGTTGATAAATTGTTCGTCGCTGTAGTGGCGCATGAGAAAAACACAGGCGGCGGCCAGATCGTCGGCGTGGAGGAACTCGCGCAAGGGCGCGCCCGTCCCCCAGCAGGAGACGGAAGCCGCGCCGGAAACCCTGGCTTGGTGGAATTTGCGGATCAACGCCGGCAGCACATGGGAAGAGCGCAAATCGTAATGATCGTTGGTTCCGTACAGGTTGGTGGGCATGACGCTGATGAAATCGCAGCCGTACTGGCGGCGGCAGGCCTGGCACAGTTTGATCCCGGCAATTTTGGCGATGGCATACCATTGGTTGGTCGGCTCCAGCGGGCCGGTCAGCAGATATTCCTCCTTGAGCGGCTGCGGGGCCAGCTTGGGATAAATGCAGGAACTGCCCAGGAAGAGCAGTTTCCTGACACCGGCCAGCCGGGCGTTTTCAATGAGGTTGTTTTGAATCCGCAGATTGTCCAGAAGAAATTCGGCGGGCTGATCCTGGTTGGCGAGAATCCCGCCCACTTTGGCGGCGGCGAGGAAGACATATTCCGGTTTCTCGTTCGCGAAGAATTTTTGGACGGCGGCGGCATCGAGCAAATCCAACTCGCGCCGGGTCTTGCCCAGCAGGCGTGTAAAGCCCTGGCGTTCCAACTCGCGCCACAAGGCGCTCCCGGCCAGCCCGCGGTGGCCGGCGATAAATATGCGCGCATCCTGGTTCATGGGCCAAGCATCTCCGTGTGTAATGCGTCGGTCTCGGCTGGCAGGGCGCGCACTCCGTGCGCGCCGCGGCGGGCAGAGGACTGCCCGCCCTGCCTTTCCCCCCTCCGTCACTGACGCATTACCTCCGTGTTGCCTTTTTCGGCAGCCTCCAAGAGTGCCGCGCCGGGCGGAAATAATCCACGAAAAAGCAACCGCGGTTTTTCCTGAAAAAAACCGGAAAGGAGGGCTGGACATCGGCGGGCTGGTGTGGTAATCGTTTCATTCCGTTGCAAAAGAACGGATGACAAGGGCGGGCCGCCGGCCCGCCGCAACAAAGCGCAAATACAAATGAAATCCAGACACATCTTTTTTTTGTTGACCGGGCTGCTGTCGTTCGGGGCCGCGGCCCAGGTTGGACCGCCGGCGCCCAATACGCCCGCCGCCGCCCCGGCGGTCCCGGGAATTACGCTCCCCGCGATGGCGGCGCCGGCAACCAACGCGCCGGCGGAACCGCCGGACAAGGGGCAGTTCAGCCATGCGCTGGGCGTTTATTATGCCCAGGGTGTGACCAATGACATGGCGCAGCGCAAATCCGGTCTGGATCCGCATGCGGACCTGGACTTGGGCAAGTTTTTTGAGGCGTTCTCCAATGTGGTTGTCGGGGCTCCCATGAGCACGAATATGGACGAACTGAAGAAGATCCTGGCCCAGGAGGATGCGTATCAGAAACAGCGGATTGAGGAGGATGTCAAGAAGCTGACGGCCACGGGGCCGGAGAACAAGGTCAAGGGCGAGAAATTCATGGACGACATCGCCAAGCAACCGGGGATGACCAAGCTGGCCAGCGGCGTGGTGTATAAGGTGATTAAAGACGGCGACGGGGAGAAACCGGCCAGCACCGATGCGGCGACGGTGTCTTTTCAAGCCAAAAAGATTGATGGGACGGAGGTCTGGAAGATTGAACACCAGGGGATTCCTGTGACCCATCAATTGATCCCTCCGGGCCTCACGGAAGCGATGACCATGATGAAGGCAGGCTCGCATTGGACGGTCTATCTTCCCTATACCCAGGCTTATGGCGAGAAGCCGGCTATTGCCGATCCAAAACACGGCTACAAGGTCGGCCCGGAGTCCGCGTTGATTTTTGACGTGGAAGTGGAGGCGGTCCAGAAAAGGCCGCCCCTCCCGCCAACCCGGATGCCGCAGGGGCTGACGCCGGGAGCGCCGGCGGCGGCGGCGCCTGGCGCCACGGCCTCCCCGGTGGTCACCTCCGGCATCGTGCGCGTGCCTTCCGCCGAGGAAATGGAGAAGGGGGACAAACCCCGGGTCATGACAGACGCGGAAATTGAGGCATTGAAGAAGGGCCAAACCAACGCTCCCAGTCCGAAGTGAGCGGCCGGTAACCGCCGCTATTTCGGCGGCGCGGCGGGCGGCGCGTTGGTGACCGCCGGCGCGACATTGGTGACCGCCGGCGCGGCGTTGGCGGCAGGCGGCGCGTCCAAAAGGCCGGGCATTTCCACGGCGGCGGGTTTCGGCTCGGCGGGAGGCTCCGCGCCGGTTTTCGCGGCGGGATTCTCCTCCTTTTTGTCAACGAGAAGTTGGGAGCGATCGCGGATCAAGGGGTCCACCAGGCTGGAGTCCACCACGTAAACCCACGCGCCGAGGGATTTTTCCCGGGCCAGCTTGTCCTGCAGCTCCTTGGTTTTGTCCTGGAATTCCTTGTCCAGTTTTTGTTTGTCCTCGGGCTTTTCATCCGGGCCGGCGGCGCGCTGGGCCGGGAGGCTGGCGGCGGCGGCGACGGTCAAGTAATAATTATTCTCGGGCGTCTTGCCGCCGATCTTCAACTCGTAGGTGAAATGGTCGAAGGTGGCCAGGTTCACCACCAGCGCCTTGTCCAGCCCGGTCGCGGCGGGGGCGGTGTTGGAGGCGACATCCACGAACCTGGGGTAGCCGACGGCGCCGGCCAGGGAGGCAACTTTGTTGGAATCGAGCGTCTCGCCGGCGTTGGTGTCGGCCAGAACCCAGGGATCGTTCTCGGTGAGGCGGGTGAGTTTCCAGGAATTGGAGGCGTTGGTGGAGACCAGGGAAACGGATTGCAGTTTGTCAATTTTGAAAAAGTCGCGGTCGAGCCAGGATTCGGGGTTGATCTCGATGGAACTCAAGGGATCGGAAACCAGGACAAGCTCCGAGTTGTCGCCGGCCAGCAGGAGGTAGCGGCCATCGGGATATTCCCCGCCGCCGAAGGGGGAGGGGCGGCTGGATTCCTCCACATGCTGTTTGCCGAGGAGAATGGATTGGAGGGTTTTGCCCTGTTTGTCCAGAAACTCGACCAGAGTGCCGGAGTTGGTCCCTTTGCCGGGCGGTTCCAGATCCATGCGGCCGAGTTGGGAGGAGCCGATTGGCTCGGACTGGGAGATTTTCAGGTCGGTCAATTTGATGAGCAGGTCGCGGATTTGGGAGAAGTTGGCGGGATAATCGCCCCGTTCCTGCACGCGCCAGGCGCCGTCCTTGTTGGCCAAGTGAAGCTCGGCGGCGTTCTTGACATGGATGGCGGCGACGTCGTTGAGAGGGAAGCCGGGGAAGAGCTTCCGGCCCATTTTGCCCTGGGGGGCGGACCAGGAGGCGCTGTGGCGGTGGATCAAAACCAGGCCCGCGCCGCCCAAAACGGCCAGCGCCAGGAATATCAGGATCAATTGTTTGCGATTCATTTTGCCGCGGTTCGTTTGCGTTTGACAACAGAGAGGACAATGCCGGTGAGGGCGACCAGGGCGGGCATGGCGCCGATGTTGAGGACCCGGATGGTGGTTTCCAGCGAGTCGGTGTCTTTGCGCAAGTTTTTCTGGATTTGGCGCAATTGTTTGGCGTAATCCGCCTCCTCGGCCTGGTAATTTTGCAGTTCTTTTTGCTGTTCCGGCGAAAGAATAAACTGCTGGGCGCCGCCCTGTTTGGCGGCTTGGAGGGCGCTGATCTTTTGCTGGGTTTCGCTGCGCTTGGTCTCCAGTCCCTTGAGCGTGTCCTGCCATTTCTTGCCGGCGTTGGCCTCCAGTTCCTGCAGGCGGGTGAAGGGACGGTTGAGGCCGCCCCGGCTGCGGACGCCGATCAAATCGCTGTCGCCCGCCAGTTGCTCGACGGAGTTGAGGAGGAGGTTGACGTTGCCGTTCATCGGCTGGGCCACGCGCATGCCGAACATGTTGCCGATTTGGAAGGCGACCGTGTCGTACAGGAAGTCGCTGTCGGCCACGAGGATGACGGCGGTGTTGGTGGATTCCTTGAGTTGCGCCGCCTCGGCGGCGGCCGGTTTGGGTTCGTCCTTGTTCGCCGGGGTTTCGGCGGGTTTGCCCTCGGGAAAAGCGGTTTTGAATTTGCCGGCCAGACGAAGGGCGACGGCATAATGGACGCCGGTGGCTTTGAAGTCTCTGAGGATTTGCTCGCCGCCCATGGTGGCGGTGATGCTTTCCACCAATTCCGCGTTGGTGGAGCTTTGGACCAGAACAGTTTCTGTCAAGCCGTCGGCGGGCTTGCCGGTGAAGGCGCCGGCGTAGGGAAAGAGCAGGGTGTCAATTTGGCCCGTCACGATGTCGTCTTCGTTGACGCCTTTGCGGGTGACCAGGAGAACGGCGGGCATGATGGCGCCGGTGTCGCGGTTGTGCATGGAGGCGCTGGCGTCGGCGACGACTTTGCTCGTGTCCATCTCCAGGCCCCAGGCTTTAAGGAGTTTGGGGAGGGAGGACTGGCCGGAGCTATGCCCAAGGACATGCTCCATTTGGTCGTGCTGGGGATCGAAAATCGCGCAGGGATCCAGGCAGGCGATGACCTTCCCGCCCCGCATGATGAATTGGTCTATGGCGTATTGCGCCTCGTCCGTGATGCCGCGCGGTTCATCCACGATGAGCACCTTGATGTTGTCGCCAATCTTGGCGGCCGTCATGGGAACTTCCTCGACGGTGAAATCCTTTTTGAGTTCGGAGGCAAAGACGGCGGGTTGCTGGCTCTGCTGGCCCATGCGCTGCATCATGGGGTTTGGCTCCTCGCCCAGGACGGGCAGGGCGCTCATGATGCCGATGGTGGCGGGGGCGGGATTGACGACGCGGCTGATGGCGCGGGAGATTTCGTATTCCAGCAACCGTTCGCGGGCCGGATTGCGCACGATGTCCAGCCAGGAGGGGATGGCGACTTTGGAATCGAGCTGGCTGACGGCCAGACCGAGGTAAATGCGGTCGCTGCCGCCCAGTTCCAGCGGTTCGCCTTGCACGCCGTTGAGCCGGGCGGAATCCTCCGCGTCGGAATCCGGCTTTGGATCGTATTTTTCCAGGACGATTTTGCCCTTGCCGGCCTGATGGTATTCGTCAAGCAAATCTTCGATTTCCTGGGCGTAGGGCTTGAATTCGGGCGGCATTTCCGCCTGGCTGCAATAGTAACGCAGGGTGACGGGGGCCTCGAGTTTGGCCAGGATGTGGCGCGTGCCGGCGGAGAGGGTGAAGGCCTTTTCGGCGGTCAGATCCAACCGCGCCTTGAAGGGGCTGGTGACGACATAAAAGGCGATGAGGATTACGAACATCGCCGCGACGCCGGCGGTGGAGTAAAGAATGGCTTCAACGTTTTTTTCCTTCATGACTTTCGCGGGGGTTAGCCGGAGCGGTGGCTGCGGAGAATGACGCCGGTGGTGAACAGGGAGAACCCAATGACCGAGAGGAAGAAAATCACATCGCGCGAATCCAGGAGTCCCTTGCTGAACGTCTCGAAATGGGTCATCACGCTGAAGGAGGCGACCAGGTTGACCAGCCAAGGCTTGTCCAACCGCGTGAGCAATTGGAGCACCGGACGGAATCCGCACAGGACCAGGAACAGGCAGATGACGACCGAGACGATGAAGCTGACGACCTGGTTGCGGGTCATGGCGGAGGTCATCCCGCTGATGGCCAGATAGGCGCCGGCCAGCAGGAAACTGCCGACGTAGGCGGTGAAGATGACCCCGTTGTCCGGCGAGCCGAGATAGTTGACGGTGATGACCACCGGGAAGGTCAGGAGCAGGGCCAGGGCCAGAAAGAGCCAGGAGGCGAGGAATTTGCCCACGATGGCCTGCCAGGCCGTGACCGGCATCGTCAATAATAACTCCAGCGTTCCCACCCGCCGCTCCTCCGCCCACAGCCGCATCCCCGCCGCCGGCACCAGGAACAGGTAGAGCCAGGGATGCCACATGAAGAAGCTGCCGTCCAGGCTGGCCTGCCCGCGCTCGAAAAACCCCCCGGCCTCGAAGGTGAAGAAACCGGTCAACAAGAGAAAAATGACGATGAACACGTAGGCGACGGGCGAGCCAAAATAGCCGCTCAGTTCGCGTTTGGCGATGGCCTTGATGTTGCCGAAGGAGTTCATTTCGCCGCCTCCCGGGTGGTGTCTGGAAGGGTGATGCTGCGGAAAACTTCATCCAGGCGGCCTTCGTCGGTGCGGACTTCCTCCACCTGCCAGCCCGAGGCGGCGGCCAGGACCTGGCGGGCCAGTTCGCCGTTTTGAGCGTCCGACTTGGGATAAACCCGGGCGCAGACTTTGCCCTTTTCCTCCTTGACAATGGTGGTTTTGCGGGCGTTGGGCAGGGCGGACAGGCGTTCGACCACCTGCTGGCCCGGCACTCCGCGGGCGGTGAGCAGGACGGTTCCCGCCATTTCGGACTTGGCCTTCAATTGCTGGGGCGTGCCGTTGGCCACGATCTGGCCGCGATCAATGATGATGGCCCGCGAGCAAACCGCCTCCACCTCCTCCAGAATATGCGTGGAAAAAATGATGGCCTTGCGCTCGCCCATGCGCCGGATCAAGCCGCGCACCTCATGTTTCTGATTGGGGTCCAGGCCGTCGGTCGGCTCGTCCATCACCAGAATATCGGGGTCGTGGAGGATGGCTTGCGCGAAGCAGGTGCGGTGACGGTAGCCTTTGGAGAGGGTGTCCACACTTTGGAACCGGACCGATTCGAGGAAGCACATTTCGACAACGTTGTTGACGGCCCGGCTCCTGGCCTCGCCCCGCAGGCCGCGCAATTCGGCGCAGAAGTTGAGGAAGCCCTCCACAGTCATGTCGGTGTAAGCCGGGGCGTTCTCCGGGAGGTAGCCGATCAGGCGCTTGGCGGGGAGGGGATCGTTGACGATGTCAAAACCGCCCACGGTGACCTTGCCGGCGGTGGGGGGGATGAAGCCGGTGATCATCCGCATGGTGGTGGATTTGCCGGCGCCGTTGGGGCCGAGGAATCCGAGCACTTCCCCGCGCTCCACGGTGAAGGAAACATCATTGACGGCCAGTTTGGGGCCGAACGATTTGCTCAAGTTTTCAACTTTAATCATTCCAAATTCTCCGATGTTGGCCGGTCTGGCCTTGAATTAAACCGGCTTATTAACGGCTCCGCCGCACAAAAGCAAGCTTAACCGGCCAACGGAATTTTGACAATTTGGCCGAAAAATGTTCAATCATTTTTTCAACATTTTTGCGGGCCCTCCGCCGCCGCCCGGAGGGCGCGGTCAAAATAACTCGAAATTGCTTTGCGCGATCATAAAACCCTTGTAAACAAAGGCGATTTTGACGTTTTGGCGCTTCCTGTGGAAAAATCATCCCGCGCCCAAGGCAGAATGACGATTCTCATTTCAACCCAGGAAAAGAGGTTTGGACAGGATGAGCAGGATGAACAGGATTCAGAACGGACTCAGAAAAGAAAACCCCCGTCTTCATCCTGTCCATCCTGTTAATCCTGTCAAAATTGAATTGCGTTTATCGGCGATGCCGTTTGGCGAACACGCCGCCGGAGCAGCGGAAATTCCTGCGCAAGAGCCAACTGTGGCCGGAAGATTTTACGGCCAAGCTGTTTTGCAACGTTGAGTTTTGGCTTGCCTGCCCGCCGCAGCTCACAGAGCGAAGGAGGGAACGTCCGCCGCAATTGATCGGACTTGCAGAGAGCACGGCCACTTGTGCGGGCGGACTGTCACGCCATGGGTTTGGCAAAGGCGAAAGCGTTCCCGCCTTTGGGTCCCGCCCGGCCTTCATGTCCCGTCCAAAAGCACCGGAGGCGGAGGCAATGAGGATCATAAATTCCAATGCAATGGAATTGGCACAAGGAGACCAATTATGGTATGCTTCCATCATGGCACAATCTACTATCACAGACAAATTCCAGACGACGATCCCATTGGAGGTGCGTCTGGCCTTGAAATTAAAGCCCCGCCAACGGGTTTCCTACGAGGTGCGGGGCGATGGCTCCGCCGTCATGCGGCCGGCCCCCGGGCTGGACGAATTGTTCGGCAGTCTCAAGCTCAAGCGAGCCGTGGCCTCCGCCCGCGAGGAAAAGCAAGCCGCGCGCGAAGCGATGGCGCGGGAGGCAGCCAAAAAGGGGCTGCCATGAGCACGCGGTATTTGGTGGACACAAATATCCTGCTGCGTTTTCTTTCCGGCGAGCCGCTCCGGCAGGCGGAAGCCGCAAAGAGACTTTTTGCCGGCGCGGCCGCGGGAGAAGTTGTGCTCGACGTTTCCCCGGTCATCGTCGCCGAAACCATCCATACGCTGCTCTCATTTTATGGCGTGGAACGCAAAGAGGCGGTCGGGAAACTGCTCCTGCTCTTGCGCCAGCCCGGTTTGAGAATACGGGACGCTGCCCGGGTGTTTTCGGCCTTGGAACGCCTGCGCACGGCCAATGTGGGGTTTGCGGATGCCTTCCTTGCCGCTGGCGGAGCCGAAGAAAACGTCGCTGTCGCCTCCTTTGACCGCGACTTGGACAAGTTCCCAGGCGTCAGACGTTTCGAGCCAGCCGCTTAAATCCGCAAGCCGCTGGGAATGGTGAATGTTGGCATGGTTCCCGGCCGGCGCGGGTTTGCGCCGCAACGGGCGGCATGTCAAAAGGAAGCTCCACCGCCGCCGGGAGCGTTCCCGGCTTGTTGTTGGCGGAAGGGGCGCGGATTAAAATTCCAGTTCGGTGCTCCAGTCGTTCAGCCGGATGATTTCCTTTACTTTGCGGCGTTCGTACCGGTGTTTTTGGGCCTTGGCCGCTCGTTGCTGGCTCTGGCGGAAGGCGTGTTTGGTGTTGCGGATGGCTTCGTGAATCAAGTTCAGCGTTTTCGTCATACAGCGTTTTTTTTTTGACCGCATCGCTGTTGACGCCAACAGGCGATGCTCTTTTCCATCGGCCAAAATAAAACGGCGCCCGACCTTCTCCCCGCACCGTTTCACTGCGTATCCATTCCAGCAACCAAGACATTCAAAACGTCCTGAGTGCCATTCTTTATTTACACCATTTTTGACCAATGTCAACCCGAATGTTTCAAATTTGTCACAAATTTGACAAAATTCCGCCCGCAGGATGCCGGCCACGATGAGTTGCCCGCCCGGTTTGAGACGGGCGCGGATTTTTCCCGCCTGGCCGGCGAGCAAATCGGCCGTGAGATTGGCGCAAATCACATCGTATCGCTTGCGGCTGCGGGCGGGCAGGCGGGTCAGGTCCAGGCGGCGGGGCCGCACGCGGTTCCCGACGCGGTTTCTGCGGGCATTGGCGCGACCGGCCCGGACGGCTTCGGGATCGAAATCAAAGGCCTGGACGGGCGAATAGCCGAGTTTGGCGGCGGCGATGGCGAGGATGCCGGACCCGGCGCCGATGTCCAGAAAGGACTGGCCGGCGCCAGGGCGGCGGCAGGCGGCCAATTGTTCGAGGCAAAAAAAGGTGGTGGCATGATGGCCGGTGCCGAAACTCAGCCCGGGGTCCAGCCGCACCACCCGCTGGCCGGGACGCGCGCGGCGGCGGCTCCAGCCCGGTTTGATGAGCAGCGCGCCCCCGATTTCCACCGGTTTGAAATGGCGCTTCCACGACTCCGCCCAATTTTGGCGCGGCAATTTTCGGATGAGGACGCCGAACCGGCCCGGGAACAACCGGCGCAAGGCGCGGCTCAGTCCGGCCCGCGCTTGAGGAGGGGGCGCGCCCAGGCGGGACGGGTAAACGGTGGCGGTCCGTTTGCCGGTGCGGGCGTCGTGATAAACGGCGGCGGAGAGGTGAAAGGCTTCCTCCAACAAACGGGCCGCCGCCTCCTCCCGCGCGGCGCAGGTGGTGATGGAGACTTGCCACATGGAATGGCCGCCCGGCGGCGCGGGGCGCGCCGGCGCCGCCGCCTAACCGAGCTTGGTCAGGGTTTGTTTGACCGCGGCGAAATTGGGCAATTCCTTGGGCGAGGCCGTTTGCTCGGCGTATTGCACGACGCCATGCTTGTCAATTACAAAAGCGGCGCGGGCGGCGGTGTCGCCGATGCCCGCCAGGTTGGGAAAAACCACGTCGTAGTCCTGGATCACTTTTTTGTTCAAATCACTGGCCAGCGGGATGCCGATTTTTTCCTGTTTGGCCCAGGCCTCCTGGGCGAACGGGGTGTCAATGCTGATGCCGATGACGGCGGCGTTGAGGCGGGCATATTGGCCCAGACCGGCGCTGATCTCGCACATTTCCTGGGTGCAAACCCCGGTGAAGGCGGCGGGGAAAAAAAGGAGGACGGTGTTTTTCTTGCCGAAATTATCGCTCAGTTTGACATCCACCAGCCCGGTGGCGGTCTTGGATTTCAACGTGAAGTCGGGCGCTTTGGAACCAATTTTGATAGGCATAGATTTATTGTTTTAGTTTACCGGTTACCCATGGAGGGTTATATACGATGCGCGGCGGAACCTGTCAAATTGGATTTTGGCGGGCGGGAGGGCGCATTTCACTTCTATTTTTTTCTTGTTTCCTCCGGGCCGCAAATTACGATGGCGGGGAAGTTTTGCGGAAAATGTTTTTTTACAGCAGCCCAGTTGCAACAATTCTATGGATCTGAAACTGCCTCCGCTCGGGGAAGGCGCTGACTCCGGCAATGTCGTGAGCATCCTGGTCAAAGAGGGCGATGCCGTCGCCAAAGGCCAGGGCATCATCGAATTGGAAACCGGCAAG
>JBEKIA010000035.1:0-23720 GCA_050011995.1 Verrucomicrobiota bacterium | reverse complement strand
AACTGGCGGACAACGCTGAATTTGGAGGCGGTTGGAAGTTTTATGTTTTTCATGACCTGCCGTGTGGCAGGTTTTCATCAAATTTCCAACCATTTTTTCTAAATTCCTGTGGGATGGCAGTGTATTATTTTTGCCTTTGCACTCCGGTTTTGGAATACAGGCGCGGCAGTCCGGATTCGACGGAGTCTTACCCTGCCGGTTCTGAAATCGTTCTGCGCGTTCGACAAATGGGGGAAAGGCGCGGAAACTGAAGGCGCTGGTTTTTCATGAGTCTGAAATATCGAAAACTTGTCGCGGCGGGCGCGGCCTGCCTGGCTTTTCAGGGGGAATTGATGGCGGGCAAGAGGTTGCTGCCGCAATTCGGCGGGGCGGCCTCGGTTTGGTGCTGCACCGTCCTGTTTTTCCAATTGACCGTGCTGGGCGCTTACTCCGGATGCCGCAGGCTCGGGCGGATGGACCCGAAAATCAGAAATGGAATCCTGGCCGCGCTGGGCTTGAGCGGCTTCCTCACCCTGGCGCCGCCGCTGCCGGCGCTGGCTTGGCTCCCGCTGGAATTGCAGCCGCTGGCCGCCCTGCTGCCTTACGCGGGATTGGCCCTCGGCCTTTTCTGCGCGACGCCGCTGCTTCACCAGCAACAGGCCGATCGCCGCGACTTCACGATTTATGCCTGGTCGAACGCGGGCGCTTTGGCCGGACTCCTGGCCTATCCGTTCTTGGTGGAACCGTTCACGGATCTGACGACGCAAAACTGGGTCTGGGCGGCCGGCGGCTCGCTGATTTGCCTCCTGGCCCTGCGCAAACACGCGGGCGATCCTGCCCTGCCAGTGAACCGGGTGGAATCCTCCTCTCCCCAACCATCTCCTCCACAGGTGTGTGGAGGAGAGGCGGAAGACACTTCGCCGCCGGGCCGCGCCGGGCTGGGAACCCGCTGGCAATGGTGGGTTCTTCCCGCCGTCAGCAGCGCGACTCTGCTGGCCACGACCAATCTCCTGAGCTTCGAAGCCAGCGCCGGCCCGCTGACCTGGGCGCTGCCGCTGGCGTTGTTCCTGGCGACTTATGTTTGGGCGTTTTCGGGGAATCGGCGGGCTTCGTGCGGCGTCCTCGCCACGCTCGGTCTTTTGGCGCTGATCGTTTCTCATTTCGTCGTCGAAGCCCGCAGCGCCGGGCTGCTGGTCTTGGTCTTGATCGCCGGGGGCGCGACGATGCTGGCTTGTCATGTCTGGCTGGCCGAGGCGCGGAACCAAAACACGCACGGCTTCTATACCGCGGCGGCGGCGGGCGGGGCCATTGGAAGCGCGCTGATGGTGCTGGTCATTCCGCGGATCACCAACGGGCCGGTGGAATTTCCGATTCTGACGCTGGGGACCTTGTCCATCGCCGGGTTCCGCTGGAGCGGGCGGGTCCTCCGGCCCATACTGAGCACGGTCGCGGTGGTGGCCATTGGGGCCACTGTGGCGGCGGAATCCGCCGGGCGCGCCACGGAAGTCGCCCGCGCCCGCACCCTCTACGGTTGCTGGCGCGTGACCAAACAACCGGACCGGGAGCGTTACCGTCTGATCAACAACAGCACCATCCACGCGGAAGAGGACCGCGCGAATCCCCAGGCCGGCACGACCTATTACGGGCCGGAAACCGGCTTCGGGAAATGGATGGAGGAAATGAAGCAGGCCCGGCCGGCGCTGGACATCGGGGTGGTGGGCCTGGGCGCCGGGACCATCAACCGCTGGCTGCGGCCGCAGGATTCCATTACTTACTACGAACTGGACGCCAAGGCGGAAGAACTGGCGCGCGCCTGGTTCACCTATCTGCGCCGGGACCGCTGCCGCGTTCTGATCGGCGACGGGCGAAAAACCCTGCAAAACCAGGCCGGGGGCCGGTTCGACATCATTGTGCTTGACGCATTCACCGGGGACGCCATTCCCGCCCACTTGTTGACGCGGGAGGCGGGCGCCATTTACGGCCGCCGCCTGAAGAAAGGGGGCGTCCTGGCCGTCCATATCACCAACGGGCATGTGGCGCTCTGGCCGGTGGCCGAAGGATTGGCCCGCGGCATGGGCCTGGGTTGCGAGTATGACAAAAGCGGCATCGTCGAATGGGCCATCCTGCGGGCCGGCCTGGCGCCGCCGTCGGGCCGAGTCATCGAGTGGACCGACGAGCGGAACAGCATCGTCCCGGTGCTGCGGCATCAGGCGCGCGAGCCGGGCATTGTGCCGGAGATTTGGCGATGAGGAATGCTCGATTACCCGGCCGCCAGGGCCTGCTCCGCAGCCTGCTCCCATTGCCGGGAGAGATGCTCGAGGCGGGTGGAGTTTTCCGACCATTCGCGGTTCAGGCTCATGGCCTGGCCCGGCTGCCGGTACACCCCGGGGTCTTCCAGGGCGGCGGCCAGTTCTTTTTGGCGGGCTTCCAGTTTCAGAATTTCGGCCTCCAATTTCGCCACGCGCTCCTGCCGCGCCTTGCGCTCGCCGGAGCGGGCCTGGCGTTGTTCGGCTTCGACGCGCTTTTGCTCCTTGCGTCCGCCCTTGTTGACTGGCCGGGCCGCCGCGGCCTCCCCGCGCGGGGCCGCCCCGGCTTGCGGGAAGGCGGCGGCGGTTTTGTCCAGGTAGTATTGATAGCCGCCGGGAAAGTGGGTGAGCCGGCCCGCGTCCACGCGCACGACGTGGTTGCTGATCTGCCGGATGAAATAAACGTCGTGGCTGATGAAGATGAGCGCGCCGGTGAATTGGCGCAGCGCGGCGAGCAATGCGTCAATACTAGACATGTCCAGGTGGGTGGTCGGCTCGTCCATGAGCAGCAGGTTGGGCGGATGGAGCAGCAGCTTGACCAGCGCCAGCCGGCTCTTTTCCCCGCCGCTCAGGACGGCCGTTTTTTTGAAAACGTCGTCGCCGCAAAAGAGAAACGCGCCGAGCAGCGCGCGGATGGATTCCTCGGTCATGCGCTCGGGGGTGTCGAGCGCCTCCTCCAGCACGGTGCGGCCGGGCTGGAGCATCTCCACCCGATACTGGGAGTAATAACCGATCCGGGTGTTGTGCCCCAGCTCGCGGACCCCTTGCCGGGGCTGGACCACGCCGGCCAAGATTTTCAGCAGCGTGGATTTCCCCGCCCCATTCGGGCCGGCCAGCACCGTGCGCTGGCCGCGTTCGGCCTGGAAATCCATCCCGCGGTAAATGACGTTTTCGCCGTAGGCGTGGTGAATGTCCTTCAGGGTAATGACCTTCAAGCCGCTGCGCCGCGGTTGGGGAAAGTGGAACTTGATTATTTTGTCGCCGCCGCCGGGGGCTTCGATTTTTTCCATCCGCTCGACCTGCTTGAGCTTGCTCTGGGCCTGGGAAGCCTTGCTCGCCTTGGCGCGAAAACGCTCGACGAATTCCATGAGATGGGCGATTTCGCGCTGCTGATTTTTGTAGGCGGCCAGCCACTGGACTTCCGCCGCTTCGCGCTGCGCCAGGTAATCGTCATAGTTGCCGCGGTAGCGGATGACTTTGCGCTGGCGCAATTCCCAGATTTGGCCGGCCAGTTGGTTGAGAAAATCGCGGTCGTGGGAAATGAGGAGGATGGCGCCGGCATATTGGCGAAGGTATTCCTGGAGCCATTGCAAGGATTCCAGGTCCAGGTGGTTGGCCGGCTCGTCGAGCATCAACAAGTCGGGCGCCTGGACCAGCAGCCGGGCCAGGTGGGCGCGCATGACCCAGCCGCCGCTCATCTCGCGCAGGGGACGGTGGAAATCCTTTTCGCGAAAACTCAGGCCGGACAGAATTTGCTTGGCTCTGGGTTCCAGTTGATAGCCGCCCAACGCGTCGTAGCGGGCGTGGATGTTGTCGTGGCCATCAATCTCCCCGTGCGCGGCGGCGTGTTCCGATTCGGCGGCCTTGATCTTCTGCTGCAAGGCGGCGATCTCCGGGGTGATGGCGATGGCGAGTTCCAAAACCGTTTCCGCGCCGGCCGGCGCGGTTTCCTGGGGCAAATGGCCGACGGTGGCATTTTTCTCCAGGGTGATGGAGCCGGCATCCGGGGATTCCTTTTGCAGAATCAGCGAAAACAAGGTGGATTTGCCCGCGCCATTCGGCCCGACCAGGCCGATGCGGTCCTGGCGGCTGACCTGGAGGGAGACGCCTTCAAACAACGTCTTCGGCCCGTAAGCCTTGCCAAGCTCTGAAATCGTCAGCATGAGCGCCTCATCATATCAGTGGACGGCAAGGCTCAAAGGAAAAATACCTTAATTTACCTTGATCAGGCTTGATTGGGCTTGGCTTGGAAAACTCAATGTAGCGTGTAAATTGTTCATGGATAGGCACTTCGATTGATTTGCCGCGAAAAGGCGCAGAAGGCCCAAGAAAGAACCCTTTTCACCGTGAACCGCGCGACAAACGCGAACAAAGGCAACTCTGTTTCCGCGTGTTTCGCGTATTTCGCGGTAAGCCGCTCCGGATTCTTGGGCGTTCATGTCCCGAAAGCTCTCGGGGTTGACAGCTTTTTGGCGGCTAAAGTTCATGGCCGATTGCATGCCCGCCGCAGGCCCGGCGAGGGGGGATTGTGAATCAAGAGGCGGATGGTCTGCGGCAGTCTTTCCATGCAGCCATTTTTTTTGCCATGTCGAATCAAAGAACTTATTCTTAAGTGGAGATTGTCGCCCAAAACCCACGTCTTCGTCCCGTCCCGGCCCGGCCAGATATGCCATGTCGTCACGCGCAAAAGATTAGCATATAAGCGCGAAGTGTCAAGGAAAAAACGCGGATTTTGGTTCCTCGACATTTTGAGTGGATGACCACGGAAAACTGCAAGGTTTGGGGAGCGCGATCGTCCCGATCGCCGTGGGGCGCGTCTCGCGCCCCACCCCTTCCCAGATTGGTTCCTCTGGATTGCTCCGCGGATTGACCGCAAAGAGAAGGCAGGCCGGAATGTGTTTGGCGGGACGCCAAACACGGCGCGCGGGACGCACGCGCTCCCTCGGAATCGCCGTCGCGCGATCAGATCCACTGGAAACGTCGAGGAACGCGGATTTTCGTCATGCCTCAGTCCTGGACGGCAGGGGGAGACTCCGTCGAGCCGAACCTCGATTTCTTGGGGAAAAGTCACGGCTCGTCTCGCCCCACCTTTTACCCACCGCCCCCGACGCCTGGCGGATTTTCGCAATGCCCTATCAGTTTCTCACGAGTTCAGGTGAGGTTCGCGCGTTCGACGGCGGGCTAGTATTCCTTGGTCTCATCGTACAGATAATTAGATAAGCGTCCGCTCATGATGGATCACTCCGGTGGTGGTCTCTCCGAAATTTGTGTTACCTTTGGACATTTCGCGGCGTCTAAATCGAGAAGGCATTATTACGACTTGCATTAACAATACTTTTTTCCGCACTCTGGCATTTGCCGCGCTGGTGTTCGGCGTGGCTGGAATTCCACGCGTGCAGGCGGGCTCCTTCCTCGCCTGCAACCCGATGAATGCCGCCCGGGCCTACCACACCGCAACCTTGCTGCGCGACGGAAAAGTATTGGTGGCCGGCGGCATGGGCGATCGCCTGCAAACACTTGATAGCGCGGAGTTGTACGATCCGGCCACCGGAACATGGACTCTAACCGGTCCAATGAACCACCCACGCAGATTGCACATGGCGACTTTGCTGGCCGACGGCAGGGTGCTGGTGACGGGCTACAGTACTAACGTCTCCGAAATCTATGACCCCGCCACCGGGAAGTGGTCCGACCTCGGAGACCTAGCCAACTTGCCTTTTCCGCGAAAGACGGCGACGCTGTTGCCGGACGGGAAGATATTTTTCGCCGGGACCGTCAGCATTTTCTCCGAAGGGACCGTTCGCCTCGAGAATTCCGGCGGGGAAATATACGACCCGACGGCGAGGACTTGGACGCCTGCCGCCGCGATAGAAACGGTCTTCCAATCGCCGGTGGCAACCTTGCTTCGCAACGGCCATGTGCTCCTCGCCGGAGCGAACAGCGGCGGCAAGAATTTTAACGGGCTAATTCGTTTCTGGGGATATCCGGACGCAACAGCGACGAACAAGGGACTTCCTTCCGTGGCGGCGATCTATAATCCGAGCGACGGGAAATGGAGAAGCATCACCAATACGATTACCTGGCTGGACAACGGCCCGCACACCGCGACGTTGCTGCTGGATGGGAGGGTTCTATTTGTGGGCGAGCAAGACATTAGCGGCCACGAACCGGGCGCGCAGATTTTTGATCCTGCCACCGAAACCTGGTCGGCGACCGGGACAATGGCGAATCCTCGCGTCATTCACACGGCGACACTGCTACCCGACGGGGTGGTATTGGTCGTCGGGGGCCGGCCTCCTTTTGGCATGGTAGAAGGTGGCCGCGCCGTGAGGGCTTTTGGGAGTGCGGAAGTCTTCTTGCCGGCCGGCAAAACTTGGACGAAGCTGTCCAGTCAATTGGCCTTTCCGCGTGTTGCTCACACGGCCACGTTGCTGCCGAACGGAAAAGTGCTGATCGCCGGAGGTCAGGGACTCAAGCCGGGATGTCTTTCCAGCGCCGAGATTTACGACCCGGAAACAGCCCCGGTTCGCTGACTCGGTTCATTTGCCCACGCGAATAGACCGCGCCATATTGCTCTTTCCGCAATAACAATGAGGCGATCAGGACGTAAAACGGCTAAATCCGCCGATGAAAAATCACGAGGAAATCACGGAAGAGGCGAATTTGGAACGGCAAATACTGATTTTTAAACACGCTTCGGGGAGCAAATCACCCGGCGCGCGGCGGAGTTTGCGCGCGACCACGGAACGTATGTGAAAATGAAAGCGACGGTCATAGACCGCCGCTACATCGTTCTTGGAACCAGCGAGGATTCGTCAAAAAAACTCGTAAAATCGCTGGATTGGACGAAAATAGCACACTGGTTATGCCGCAGACACTGAAAATCGTGAGAGGAAGGATTTGCGAGCCTATTCTGTGGCTTTTGTTGGTCCTGCTGGCTTTTGGCCTGGCGGGAAGGGCCGTTGCCGCCGCACCCGTTCCCGCCGCATCGGTTCCAGCCATTCCCATATCAGGAACGAATCAGGGGACGGTCCCAACATTGGACAAGGTGATGCTCGGTTTTGTGAAGAAAATCAATTGCACGGCTGGAACACTGGCGATTTCCAGGCAGGGGCGGTTGTTGTATGAGCGGGGTTATGGCTGGCTGGATCAGGAACACACGATCGCGGCGCCGGCCAATGCTTATTTTGGAATTGCCAGTTGCGAAAAGCCGATCACGGCGGCGGCAGTGCGAAAGCTGGCGGCGGAAGGAAAGTTGAATCTGGACTCACCCTTGTTTTCCACGCTCGGCATCTTGCCGGCAGGAAATGTTGTGGACCGGCGGGTGACGAACATCACGTTTGAGCATGTGCTGGAACACAAGGCAGGTTGGGGCGGAGATATTGGCGGCGAATTGCAACGGCTGGCCTGGACGGCGGGAGCGCGCCCGCCGTTCACCATCCCCATGTTGTTGGGGCTGGTGATGTCGCGTCCGCTCCAAAGCGCGCCGGGCACGAGAACAAATTATTCTAACTTCGGGTTTGATACGCTGCGGTATGTGGTGGAGTTCGAGTCCGGCGTGGCGCCGGGGATCTATTTCCGCGAACGATTGTTGCAAGAAAGTTCGTGTCAGGACGTAGGACAACCCGGTGAACTGACGCCGGATCAGCAAGTGAACCGCGCGGTCTGGAATCTGAGGGCCGGCGGGCCGGTCTATGCGTCGGCCAAATATCTCTGCGCCTTCATGGAGGAGTATTGGCAGACGGGCCGGCCCAGAGATCGCGGCTACGCCTCGTGGTGGATGTATGGCACTTATCCGGGTTCCACCGCCATCATGGTCTGGCGGCCGGACGGCATCAACATTGCGGCGGTCTTCAATGGCCGCAATGGCACCACGCATGCCGAAATCCGGTCGGCTCTTGAAAACGTCGTGAGCCAGGTTTTTAACGAATCTCCCTACCGCTTTTCGACTTCGTTGAATGGGGCGGTTCCGGTAAAATGAGAGAAAGCGGTTTTGCGCGATCCGCTGAAGGAATCCGTCTGATATGAAAAAACTGGGAGTTTCAAAGGAATTGCTGCAACAATTCGTCCTAATGGTTAAAGCGACCCGTTTGATATGAAAAAACCGGGAATTCTCATACGAGGAAAGAGTTGGCTTTGCGGAAGCCTGCCTTTGGCTCTGGCGGCGCTGGCATTGGTGGCTACGGGCTGTCCGAGCAACCAGTACATTGTCCAACTCAAACCGCAAGGCAACCGCATCGAGCGGACCCTGGTCTTTTACCGCCAGGACGGCGTGGACGCCAACACCGGCGCCCCCAATTACAAGCCCTTTGATACGAATGAGCTTTCGGCCATCGCCGCGCTGTATCCGGCGGCGGGCCTGACCCGCCAGGGCGAGCGTTACGTGGCCCGGGGTGTGTTCACCAATCAAATGCCGGCGGATGTGGGCGGAGCGGGCGCTTATGCCAATCTGACCAACAGCCTGGGAGAGGCGGGCTTCTATGCGGAGCGGTTCCGGGGCAAGGACGATCTGGCGGGCATAACGGAGAAGCGCGTCCAGGCCGCCGAACAGTTGGCAGACATGATCCTTGGCTGGAGCCGGATGGAGTTGGGCGGGGAACCCGGCTACGACAAGTTGCGCCAATTCCTGGATGTGGATTTTCGGCGCGATCTCAAGAACCTCGGCGCGTATTGGTGGGAGGGGCGGCTGACCGGCGCCTACAGCACCAATGCGGGCGAGGAATTTGCCGTGCGGTTTGGCCAATATCTTTGCGAGCGCGGATATTTCACCCTTGAAGAAATTCCCGGTCTGTTCAGCGACGTGTCAGGAAATGACCCGCAGGCCATTTTTGGCAGAATTCAACGGCTGGTGGCGCGCAAAATGGGAGTGCCGGACGCCCAACCCGTGCCGGCGCCGCTCGCCTTCCTGGCCGACGAGGCAAAGACGGAAGAATCGTTTGGCAAGTATCTCGCCGGCACGAAGCTTTACCGCGCCCAACTCAAGCAATGGGAGGAGGACAAAATACTCAAGCCCGACCTCGCGCAACCCGATCCAATGGACTTGGCGAAAGACGCTCTCAACACCATGATTGAATCCGGGACGTTTGAACAAGAGGATCATCTGGCGGTCCAGTTGTCGCTGCCGTCGGCTCCCGCCCACAGCAATGGCCGCTGGGATGAGGCGCTCCAGCAGGTGATTTGGGACACTGGCATCGAGGAGAGGGACAAGGCGGTCCAGTTGCCCTTTACTTGTTATGCCAGTTGGACGCGGGCCGACGAGAAGTTTCAAAAAGAGCATATCGGCAAGGTGGCGTTGACCGGGGATGATCTGGCGACGTACTGCCTGTGGCGGAGCAGTCTGGATGCCCGGCGTGGCGGCGAATGGGAGGCCTTTCTCGCCGGACTGCAGCCCGGCGGCGGATTGGTGGAAAGGATTGAAGCCTTCCGGTTTTCGGGCGAACCGGCCCCGGCGGGAACCAACGTCCAACAGAACATCCCCAGCCCCTCCGCCTGGCCGCGCCAACTCCTCAAGACCGCGCTGCAATAAGGAGCCGCTCTCTTGCTCAGTTCGGCATGTTATCGAACCTTGCCGGGGGAGTTCTCGAGAACCACGTTGGAGAGCAGCGCGGTGTCGGACTTGTCCGGCACATGCGAACAGAAGCCGATGCCGGCGTAAAATGGCCCGTCGAAGTGCAGGTTCATGGCGGAGCCGATCTGGTGCATCGGTTCGCCTTTCAAGCTGACGAAGAGCGTGAAGGCGTCGCCGTGTTTTTCCAGGCCAATGCGGATGGGCGTGTCGCCCGCGTGAGCGGGCTGCGCGGTGACGCGTTGGGCCTCCGTGATGTTGGCGTTCTTCTCCGGACGCTGCGCCAGGTGGATCAACCCGGCGCCATGCAAGGCGGTCATGGCTTCCTTGGAATCGTCCTCAAGGTCCTGGCGAATGATGAGGACGGCCTTGCGGTCGCTGTAACCGTTCGTGTTCGGGAAGGTGATGTCGGCCGCGAGCGAAACGTCGCCGGACAATTTCTTCCAAAGATACCGGAACTCGTCGCGGTTATACCAGATGTTGTAACTGGCGGAGTTGAGGGTGTATTTCTTGGCGCCGGCGTCGTAGCTGGCGCTCCCCGGCAGCAAGGGGCCGCCGATGTCAGCCTGGCCCTCAAAAATCCCGATGGGTGTGTCGAAAATCTTGGCGGGCCGGTGAAAGCCCGCCGGGGGCGGCACTTGCCGGTGCGTCGCGGAGCCGGGCAACGCCCAGGCGGGCACGTCGAGCGCCGGCTGCGCCGGCGCGGCGGGCGCTTGGGCGCGGAGCAGATGCGGCACGATGAACAGGATCAGGGCGGGCAGGAAGAACCGGCAATGTATTTTCATTTGCGGTGATTAAATCTCGCGATGTTTGCGGCTGTAAAGGAAAATCGCTTCCCCCTGCCGCCCAGGACTGAGGCATCACGCCCGCGGTTCGTTTGGGCTTGACACGGAGGGCGATTTGCCGTTTCCTTGCGCGCGTGACTTGCGGTTCAAGCGCGCCGGAGATCGAACGGAATTGCCCGCGCCCCGCGAAAAGAATAAAACAACGACAACACGCTGCCAGCTTCAACACCACTCCTCCCATGAATTCATCTCTCCCGTTTATGCACAATTATTTGTCAGACACCAAACTGCCCGCGCTTGAACTCGCCTTGGCGGCAGTGCTGCTGGGCATGACGGCCCCGGCGGCCCTGTCTCAGACGACGAACGTCAGCCCGGTCATCGCCGATGGCGCCCAGGTGGAAAGAGTCGGCACCGGCTACGGCTTCACGGAAGGCTGCACGGCCGACAAGGACGGCAATGTCTTCTTCAGCGATCAGAACCATGATCCGGGCGGCCAGATCCTGCGCTGGTCGGCTGAGGACGGCAAAATCACCGTCTGGCTGGAGCCGACCGGCCGGGCCAACGGCGAGCGCTTCGCCCCCAACGGCGACCTGATCACCTGCTCGGACGAGCACGCCCAGCTCTGGCGGATCACCCCCGACAAGAAAGTGACCGTCCTGGTCAAGGATTACCAAGGCAAGCTGCTGAACGGCCCCAACGACGTGTGGGTGGTGCCTAACGGCGGCATGTATATCACCGATCCCTACTTCCACCGTCCCTGGTGGGGTCCGGAACATGCCAGAGCGCTGCAGGACAAGCAGTGCGTCTATTATCTGACTCCCGACGGCAAGACCTTGACGCGGGTCATAGAGGATTTCGTGTTGCCCAACGGCATTGGCGGCACGCCGGACGGGAAGGTCCTTTATGCCGCCGACATGGGCGGGCGGAAGTTGTGGAAATATGACATTCAGGCAGACGGCTCGCTCACGAACAAGACCTACCTCTGCGACGCCGGTTCCGACGGCATGACGATGGATAATCAGGGCAATATTTACTGCACGGCCGGCGGCATTCGGATTTTCGACAAGACCGGCAAGCAGATCGAGCACATCCCCTCACCCGGGGGCCAGCAACCGGCCAACATCGCCATCGGCGGCAAGGAACACAACATCCTGTTCATGGCCGCCCGCACGAGTGTGTACACGCTCAAGTTGAAGGTGAAGAATTGGGACCAAAAGTAATATGGACTTCGTGAGAAGAGCGGTTTCACCGCTTGCTTTGGCTCCCAGCGGGTGATAAGGTCTCGAGACGGTATGAGCACTGTAGTCGAAATCAGCGCGGCCATTGACAAACTGGACGTAAGAGAGCAGGTGGAACTGCTCCGAATTCTTCCGCAGCACCTGAAGATTCCGCTCGATGATTTGGCCTGGTCCCGGTTGGCAGAACCAGCCTTCGAATTCTGGAATAATCCGGAAGATGCGATCTATGACCAGTTTTAGGCGTGGTGATAAACTTTATCGGCTCCATGCCGGACCCGGTGCTGAGGCGAATCTTGGCGCAAATAAGGCAGTTGTTTTAGTGCCGTCTGGCGGGCTTTTTGTCCAATGGCGCCGTTCTTCCCGCCTCCCTTCTCGATCTTTCGACCGAGGCAAAGGGTTCAAATAATACTTCCGCCCAATTTGCCGCTGACAAGATAAGCAATTTGTTGAACACCAATCCAGGCCAGGCTGGCTTATTGGCGCGGGGCCGTTTAGACGCGCTCCGGCTCAGGATGCGGCCACGGCTGGCGGCAGGGACGGTGGACAGGGGGGCGCCCATGGTCTTGCATATTTCCCCTGAAGCGCTGGGGCCGGGAGGTCAATTGCCGGGTGGGACAGGCACGGAAAGGTTGCGGCAGATGGAACGCGCCAAGTGTTTCTTGATTTCGTTGTGCCGGGGGATGGCTTCCTTGCGGCCCGTTTGCGGGTTGCTCCAAATCGAATGGCTGCCGCCCTCCCGAACCGGCAGGCAGCCATTTTCCTGCAGATGGCCGAGCAAGGCCCGGCGTTTCATGCCAGCAAAAGTTCCGCCGTCTCTGCCCGTGGGTCCAGACGGAAGGCTTCTTCCCGCCCGGTGTCCAGCAGAAGTTGAACCGCCTGGGCCAGGTTGCGCAGACATTCATCCTTGGTTTCACCCTGTCCATTGGCCCCGGGCACTTCCAGACAGGTCGCCCAGAAACCGCCTTCGTCCGGCTCCCCCTGATGAATGATCGCAGTGAATTGTTTCATATATCCATTTTGGCATCTTTTCATTCTGATTTCAAGCCAATCAAGCCTCAGCCAAGTCCTCGCCTAAAGTTTTTTTTAACCGGCGAAGCGGTCAAACAATACTTCTGCCCAATTTGCCGCTGACAGGATAAACAGTTTGTCGAAAACCAAACCGGCCAAGCTGGCGTATCGGCGCGGGGCTGTTTAGACGCGCTCCGGCTCAGGATGCGGCCACGGCTGGCGGTAGGGACGCCGCAGAAGTTTGTTGGCCTCGGCATCGCCGGCCACGGCGCGCTGTTTCGGATCGTAAACGAGAGGACGGCCCAACTGCATCGCCACGTTGGCGAGGATGCAACTGGCCGTCGAGATGTGTCCCTCCTCGATGTCCGCCACGGGCCGGCTTCGTTTTTCGACGGCGGCCAGGAAGTCCAGCATTTGCCGGCGGGTGGCGGGCGCGGCGTTCATTTCGATGTCCCTTTCGGTCAAGTCCTCGGGATACTGCTCGCGTTCGTAGAGGCACTCGAAGTGGATGGGCTTGGCGCTTCGGTCCAACGGGAGGAAATCCGCCCGCAGGGTGCTGGCCTTGAGGGTGCCTTTTTCTCCCTGGATGAAAAGAGCCCACGGATAGTCCGGGTCGGCTGGCGCGCCCCAGGTGCGGTGCTGCCAGGTGACGTTGAGGCCGTCGTAGTCGAAGAGCGCGGTCTGGGTGTCGGAAATGTTCGATTTGCCCTGTTTCTGCACGAAAATGCCGCCGGAGGAACTGACGCGCCGGGGCCAACCCAGGCCGAGCATCCACCGCGCGGTGTCCAGCATATGCACGCCCATATCGCCCAGGATGCCGTTGCCGTATTCCATGAACGCCCGCCACCACCCTCTATGCGGCAGGCCGTCGTAGGGACGCAGCGGGGCCGGCCCGGTCCACATTTCGTAATCGAAGAAATCGGGCACGGATTGCAGGGGAGGGTTGGCGGTGGACCGCATGGGAATGGAGCAGCACATATCCACCTGCCCGACCTTGCCGAGTAATCCGGCTTCGACGACTTGCTTTTTCGCATCCATCAAATGCGGCGTGCTCCGGCGTTGGGTGCCCACCTGCGCCACCCGGTTGTATTTGCGCGCCGCCGCGACCATGGCCTCGCCCTCCATGACGTCGGCGCTGACCGGTTTTTGCACATAGACGTCGGCGCCCGCCTGGACGGCGGCGATCATCTGCGGCGCGTGCCAGTGGTCGGGACTGTCAATCAGCACGAGGTCGAAGTCCTTCTCTTTGAGCAACTGGCGGTAATCGGTGTAGGTGCGCGGCGTCTTCTTTGACTTCTGGCGCTGGCTGACGAGCGTGGCCGCTTCGGCGAGCATGTGTTTGTCTGGATCGCAGAGCGACACCACCTCGACGGGGGCAACTTGAATGAGCCGGAAAAGATCGCTTTTGCCGTACCAACCGGCGCCGATAAGGGCGACCCGCTTGGGCTTCTGGTTGATCAGGTCGAGGGCCTCGGCGCCCAGTGAGGCCAGGGCAAGCGACGAGGAGGCGGTCTGGAGAAAACGGCGGCGGTTGATCATGAACCGCGGGGAACAGTCATTGGAGTTGATGGCGATTGATTTCATGCCGGCAACATGAAACAAAACCTGTCCCGAAAGCAAGTCTCTTCGAGTTTGGAAATCGTTTCGTCCGCCCCACCCCCGCCGTCAAGCCGCAATCGAATCCAGCACGACCCTGATAATTCCGCGCAAGAATTGTAAAACAAAGGCCAACTAATGACCAGCGGTTTGCCTCCCCCGGAGCCAACCTTCCAACATGGGGATACGATTTATTTTAACCCTGGCCGCCGGGCTTCTGGCGACAACGGCCCCGGCCGCCGCCGAGATGCAGAACAGCGATTGTCTGGACTGTCACAGCGACAAGACGCTCACGGCCACCAACGCGGCGGGGCGGGTCACATCCCTTTTTGTGGATCCGGCGGTGCTGGCGGCCTCGGTCCACCGCACCAACTCCTGTGCCATTTGCCATAACGACATCACCGACAAGCATCCGGACGACCACCTGGCGCCGCGGGCGGTGGATTGCGCCCGATGCCATTTGGAGCCGTCGTTGAGTTACGCGGCCAGCGTGCATGGCGTGGCGCATCGGGATGGGACCACCAACGGGACCCATCACGCGCCGGTTTGCCCCGACTGCCACGGCTCGCACGGCGTGCTCACCCCCGATTCGCCGCAGTCGCCGCTCCATTTTTCCAACCTGGCCAAAACCTGCGGGCAATGCCATGAACAGGAAGCCAAGGATGTCATGGCCAGCGTTCACGGCAAGGCGGTGGCGGCAGGCCGGCGCGATGCCGCCACTTGCACGGATTGTCATTCCGAACACAAGATCGAAGCGCTGCGGGGCAGCTCGTCGCTGAAAATATCGCAGGAGATTTGCAGCAAGTGCCACGCCTCCAAGCGGCTGAACACCAAATACAATCTGCCGCCGGACCGGGTAAAGACGTTTTTCGCCAGTTACCACGGGCTGGCCGCGCAGTACGGCTCGACCCGCGCCGCCAATTGCGGAAGCTGCCACGGATTCCATCTGGTTCTGCCCTCCTCGGACCCGCTTTCGAGCATTTACAAGGACAACCTGGCGGCCACTTGCGGGAAATGCCACGTCGGGGCGAGCGCCAATTTCGCCCAGAGCAAGGTGCATGTGGACATCGAGGCGGCGGGCGGGAACGCGCCGTTGGGCGAGCGGATCAATTGGTGGGTGCGCCAAGTCTATCTGGCGATGATTTTTTCCGTGGTCGGTTTGATGGCGGTGCATAACGCCCTGATCTTTGGCCGGAAGGCGGCCGCCCTGAGCCGCCGCACCGAACGAACCCTGGTGCGCATGGATGCCGCGCAACGATGGCAGCATTGGGCGCTGGCGGCCAGTTTTATCGCGCTGGCGTGGACGGGATTTGCCTTGAAGTTTCCGGATTCGTGGGTGGCGCATTCGCTCGGCTCGAGCGAAACCTTCCGGCGCTGGAGTCATCGCATCGCGGGGGTGGTGCTGCTCCTGGCGGGGGCGTATCATCTGGGCTACATCAGCGCCAGCCGGGAGGGGCGGCGGCTGGTCAGGGACATGATTCCCGGCCCCAAGGATGTGCGCGAGGCGGCGGCCAACATGCGGTGGCTGGCGGGCCTGGGCGGTGTCAAACCCAAATTCGGCCGGTTCGGCTATGCGGAGAAGATGGAGTATTGGGCGGTGGTCTGGGGCACCATCATCATGGGAGCGACCGGGCTGATGATCTGGTTCAAAATGGAAGTGACGCGGTTTCTGCCGCGCTGGGCGGTGGATGTGGCGACGACCATCCATTATTACGAGGCCATCCTGGCTTGCCTGGCGATTTTGGTGTGGCATTTTTATCATGTCATTTTCGATCCGGACGTGTATCCTTTGAATCGGGCGGTCCTGGATGGCCGCGTCTCGCGGGAATGGCTGGAAGAGGAACATCCGCTGGACCCGGCGCTGGCCGGCGGCCATCCGGACGCCCCGGCCGGCGGGGCTTCGCCGCGCGAAGCGCCCGCCAACAACGGCAAACTGTAAGGAACGCAACGTGCGCAGCTTTGAAAGTCTGAGCGAACGCGAGGTTCTTTCCCTGGCCATCGCGCTGGAGGAGGAGGACGCCAAGGTTTATGACAACTTCGCCGAAGGCTTGCGCGAAAGCTATCCCGCCCAGGCGGAGAAGTTCGATGAAATGCGCCGCGACGAGGACGGCCATCGCCAGCGCCTCCTCCAACTTTTCCAAAGCCGCTTTGGCGAGCACCTGCCCCTCATCCGGCGCGAGGACGTCCGCGGGTTCGTCAAGCGCCGCCCCATCTGGCTGGAACGGCCCCTGAGTTTGAAGGCGGCCCGAAAACAGGCCGAATTGATGGAGCAGGAAACGCAACTCTTTTATGAGGCTTCCGCCCGGTGCGCCACCGATGCGGGCATCCGCCAATTGCTCGATGATTTGGCGGCGGAAGAACGCCACCACGCCCTGGCCGCCCGGCAACTCGGCCAGACGCAGTTGAGCGCCGCCGAAACGGCCCATGAAAAACGCCGCTTTGCCCTCCAGGTCATCCAACCCGGCTTGGCCGGGCTGATGGACGGCTCGGTCTCCACTCTGGCCCCGTTGTTCGCGGCCCGATTTGCCACGGGGAGCAGTGAGAAAACATTCCTGGTCGGCTTGGCGGCCAGCGTCGGCGCGGGTATCAGCATGGGGTTTGCCGAGGCGTTGTCCGATGACGGCACGCTAACCGGCCGCGGACATCCCTGGGCGCGCGGCTGGGTCTGCGGGGCCATGACCACCGCCGGCGGACTGGGGCACACGCTGCCTTTCTTGATTGGCGACGTGAATGTGGCGACGGGCATCGCGCTGGCCGTGGTCTGCGTGGAACTGGGCGTGATCGCCTGGATCCGCCACAAATACATGGACTCGCCGTGGACGAGCGCCACCCTGCAGGTGGTGCTGGGCGGCCTGCTGGTTTTTCTGGTGGGAATGCTTATTGGCAGTTATTGACAGATTCCAAAACAACAAACAAACCCAAACATTATGATTGACCGAAACGACCGCGAGGCCTGGCTGAAGGGCGGCGACTCGCTCTGCGCCACCCTGCCGCCGCCCCCCCTCCATATCTACCGCCTCATTTTGCTGGGCGCGCCGGGCGCCGGCAAGGGAACCCAGGCCGAGTTGCTCGGACAACGCCTCGGCGCCTGCCATCTTTCGACCGGCGACGTGTTCCGCGCCGCCAAATCCCTGCCCAGGGAGCAGCTCAGTCCGGCCATGCAAATGGCGCTGGCCTCCATGTCGCGCGGCGAACTGGTCCACGACGAGACGGTGCTCGCCATGGTCCGCGAGCGGTCCCGGTGCCTGAGGTGCCGCGGCGGGTTTTTGCTCGATGGCTTTCCCAGGACCGTCGTCCAGGCCGAGGCGCTGGAGAATCTGTTGAAATGGGAGCGGCGCGCCCTGACCGCGGTGATCAATTATGATTTGCCAACCGACGTCATTGTGGCCCGGTTGAGCGGGCGGCGGACGTGTCCCGGTTGCAAGGCGGTCTATCACGAGACGGCGCATCCGCCCAGGACCCCGGGCGTGTGCGACCAATGCGGGGGCAAATTGTATCAACGGGAGGATGACCGGGCGGAATCGGTGCGGGTGCGGATGACGGCCTACCAGCGGAGCACCAAGCCGCTGATAGATTTTTACGAGCAGCGCGGCCTGCTGGTCACCGTGGCGGCGTCGGGCGCGCCGGAGGAGATCTGCGAGCGGACCCTGGCCTCGTTGAACGGGCGCTGACGCCCCGTCCCGCCGGCATGCCTTGCCCGCGTCGTGTTGCCTCCCCGCAAGTCGAAGCGCCGTCGGACGATCCGTCCGATCCATCCGATCCGTCCGAAAACTTCGTGCTGATTCCAGACCCGGGGGAAAATTGGACCCGTCACCTTGCAAAAGGGCGGAATTGGCGTAGAATATGTCTTCAGTCGCGCTGTTGTGCTGTAATTTTGACTCCACTATGTCCATGAAAACTGTACTGACAAGTCTCGCGTTGTTTCTGTTCGTGTCCGGGGTTTCCCAGGCCCAAACTCCGCCGCCGGCGCGCGCGGCCCCCGCCCGGGGAGGCGGGCGCGGCCCGGCCAACACCAACGATTTGTTCTACAAGCTGGGACCGGATTCCAAACCGATGGACGGGGTGCCCAAAGGCAGGTTCGCGGGGCCGAAGATCATTCCGAGCCAGGTTTTTCCCGGCACGCAGCATACCTACGACGTGTATATCCCGGCGCAATACGATCCGGCGGTGCCGGCGGCGCTGATGATCTTTAACGACGGGCCGGCGATGAAGGCCGAGCCGGGCGACGTGCAGGGGCAAAATGTCCTGGACAATTTGATCTTCCGGCGGGAAATCCCGGTGATGCTCGGCGTGTTCATCAGCCCGGGCCGGCGCCCGGACCAGCCGGAACCGACCGCGCAGGAATGGGGCGACCGGACGGCCAACCGGCCCGAAGAATACAACCCGCCGAACGACAAGTACGCGCGCGTCATCGTGGAGGAGTTGATGCCCGCGTTGAAAAAGGATTACAACATCTCGCCCGATCCTGGCCTGCACGGCATCATGGGCGCCAGTTCGGGCGGATGCGCGGCCTTTGGCGTGGCTTGGTTCCGGCCGGACGATTTCCGCAAAGTGATCACGATTGTGGGGAGCTTCACCAGCCTGCGCTGGGAATACATTTATCCTGAACTGGTGCTGGCCAATGACAAGAAGCCGATCCGCATTTTCATGCAGGACGGCCGCAACGACAATCGCCGCCCGGGAAATCCGGACGGGGACTGGTTTTACCAGAACGTGCGCCTGATGAACGCGCTGACCAAAAAAGGCTACGAAGTCAATTACACCTGGGGCATGGGCAATCATGGGCAGAAGCAGGGCGGGGCCGTGTTCCCCGAAATGATGCGCTGGCTCTGGCGCGATCAGCCGGTGTCCACCGATCCGAATGACCTGGTGGAGCGCTCCTTCCGCGGCCCGGCCGCCGCGCCGCCGCCGCCCTCGTCGTTGCAGTCGGCAAATCAACCACAAAACGGCAATTAAGAGAAGGCAAGCCATGTCTGTTGCTAGACTGTTCTTTCATGGTTTAGAGCTTGGGCCTGTTTCATCGTCTGCGATGCCTTGGCGAACGTGTGGCCCAATACCGCCAGAAACCACGAAAATGCGATTATGGGAGACTGCCCTTCTGTTGACCCATGAGCGATAACGCGGAAAAGGTCACCGGAATCGGTGGCATCTTCTTCAGAGTCCGTGATCCTGTAAGGATGTCTGTTTGGTATCGAGACCATCTTGGCATTGGCTCGGAGGACGGCCACGCTGATTTTGCCTGGCGTGAAAATGAGCGCCCCGATGAGGTTGGCCGCACTGCCTGGTCTCTTTTTCCGGATGACACGGATTACTTCGGTCCTGCCCGTCCGGCATTCATGATCAATTACCGCGTTGCCAATTTGGAGAGAATGTTGGTTCAATTGCGCCGAAGTGGAGTGACGGTGGAAAGGGTCGAGGATTACGATTATGGGCGGTTTGCGTGGATTACCGACCCGGAAGGCAATCGCATCGAGTTATGGGAGCCGAAGATCCAGTAAAAATGCGTCCTGACACGTTCAATAAGGTGTGGAGGAGATGGAGAAGAAGGATTTAGGAGCCCAAGGCGCTTCATCAATTCGCCGGATTCTCCCCCGGCTGTTCCAGCGTCAGCAGCGCCAGGGAATCGCGGTCGCGCGTGAAGAGGCGGTTGCCGGATACCACCGGGCAGGTGAAGGTCGGCGTCTTCCTCAAAATGATGCGCTGGCTCTGGCGCGATCAGCCGGTGTCCACCGATCCGAATGACCGGGTGGAGCGTTCCTTCCGCGGACCGGCCGCCGCGCCGCCGCCGCCGTCGTTGCAGTCGGCAAATCAAGAGTCCTCAACCGCGCCATCGCTCAGACAATGATGCGATAGGATGGCGGCTTCCATTTTCCGCGCGCGATCATATCTTTGACTTCAATCGTTGTCGTGGCGGCGCTGTGCGGCGATGTCGAGCCAGTGGCTCGACGCCACATCGAATCAAAGCACCGGCAGCCTTGACGGCAAGTTCACAAGTACGGTATCTTTCTGGCAATGCGCGAGATTCAGTTCTACCGCAATGTCAGCGGCGAATGTCCGGTGGAAGATTTTCTTGACCGTCTTGGCCCGAAACAGGCGCAGAAAGTGGCGTGGGTGCTCAAATTGGTGAAGGAAATGCCGTTTGTGCCGAAGCAATACTTGAAGAAACTCGAAGGCGCAGTTGAGCTTTGGGAAGTCCGCGCCGAGTTTGGCGGCGATGCGTTCCGTTTGCTGGGCTTTTGGGACGCGGGTAATTTGATCATTTTGACGAACGGATTTGCGAGGAAGACGCAGAAGACACCCAACCGGGAAATCGAGCTTGCCAATCAGCGGCGGCGCGATTACCTGGACCGGAAAGGAAAACGATGAAAAACGACCTCGACAAATACATCGGCCGGCGCAAACGCACTGACAAACAATTCGCCGAGAACTTTGAGAGCGGCTACCAGGAATTCAAAGTGGGCGTTCTCCTGCGTCAAGCTCGCGAGCAGGCGGGCATCACACAGGAAGATCTTGCCCACCGCGCCAAGTCGAGGAAGTCGGCCATTTCGCGGCTGGAGAACCATGCCGAAGACGTGCGCCTCTCCACTATTAAACGCGTCGCGCGCGCCTTGGGCAAAAACCTGGTAATCCAACTGGTGGAAGCCTGATCGGCGCTCAGATCATGCTGCCAAGTCGCTGGGATAAGCGACAACGCCCCGTAGCGCAGACTTCCAAGTCTGCCGTATCGCCGGTTTCCAAACCGGCGTGCTCCACGAAAACCTGCCCCTGCCGACTTGGAAGTCGGCGGCACAGCAGGTTTAGAAACCTGCGCTACTGTAGTGTATCCTACGCACCGGGCTGTAAAGCGATAGGATGATGGCTTTTATTTTCCGCGCGCGAGCATATCTTTGACAAGCGCGTAATGCCGCCGGAACTCGGAAATATGAGCTTATGCTGGACCCTCTTTCCCACGACTATTTGTCCGGAACAATATTGATGGATAATGGATTGGAAATTACTGTAAACCTCGCCTCCAAACCTATCTGTCTCTTTGTTCCATCGTCATCTGTCACGGTGACGTACTCTTTCTTGCCATCTGGCCAATCAACGACTCGATATGCTGTTACGGAGTAAGTCCCGATCTCGTCTAGTTTACAGATCGCACTTAAGGGAAACGTGAATATGCGCTGCGAGAGTTTAGCCGCATCCAACGAATAAATGGATTGAGCCCGTACATGCATAGGGTCTCCATGAGGATATAAATGTTTCCCCGACGGAGAAACCACCAGGAATGAAAAGCGAGAGTCATTTTCGATTTCCTTGGCCGTAGGAACGCCAAATATCTCAGTACGTGACATATTTGTGATAGCAATTGTTAATGTGACTTCCTGGCCCTGTTTCACTGTCGGGTCCCCAGGTCTTAGATTTCTCGACAATTCCACCGGATAAGCATCCTCCAAAAGCAAGCGGTTGAGATAAACTTGTGCTCCCCTGGAACCGGAGTATCCAGCATAACTCAGCCAGACACCGGTCTCCGGCCGCAAAACAATGCCCTTGAAACGGTCGCTGGTGTAAAAGTTCGATTCGTTAAGTATCCTGTTAAGCACCCTAACAACAATATCCTCAGCCCGTTGTGCATTTCCCGCCACCTGCGGATAGCTCATCAGTACTAATTGGTCCCCCCCTCGAACACCGATTCCAGAGAAACGAGGATACCTCTTCTGATTGGTGACGTAATCGGTCAATGAACTTCGAGCAATCGGCGATGTCGTCCGCTGCGAAACGGTACGAAAGGTCCTGCACCATGATGGACATTTTAACGCTGTTGCTTACCGGCCCCCAGACGTTGTTTTTCACGCCGTCAGCCGAGCACGGCGATGCCGTCACCAAAGCAAATACGCAGAAACAGCGATACGGGCTCATTATGGCAAGCGCATCCACCGAAAATCGCAAGTCGTCCATCTCTTTCCCTCAAGGCGCGGCCGGTTTTCGAGGGAGGCGGCCGCGCTCAAATGCAAGTGTTTCGCCGGCCCTCCCCGGGCTATTCCAGCGTCAGCAGCGACAGGGAATCGCGGTCGCGGATGAAGAGGCGGTTGCCGGATACCACCGGGTAGGCGAAGGTCGGCGTGTCCGCCACCTTGATGCTGGCTACCTGGGTGAAGGCCTTCTCCGTGGGTTGCACCACGTAAAGCTGCGAGGCAGTCGTCAGAGCCAGCAGCACGGAGCCGGCATCCACCACCGATCCGTAGCCCGCCGGCGTCCCCCGGCTGGCCGCATCCGTCCAGGCCACCGCACCGGTTTTTTCGTTGACACAGAAAAAGGCGTTCTGCTGCGTCAGGCCGTAGAGGAAGCCGTCCTTGAGCACCGCCGTGTTGAACTGCGGCGACACCGTGGCCGCGCTCCACAACTCGGTGGTGGCGAAAGTGTCCCCGGTCTTGGCGACTTTGACGGCCTTAATGCCGCGCCCCTGGCCGGCGTAAATCAGCGTGTCCCCATCCACGATGGGAGTGGAGGCATTGTAGCCCATGCCCGCGACAGTGAACGGGAGCGTCCAAAGCCCCTTGCCGTCGGCCAAATTGATCCCTTCCACACTCTTGGACGTGAGCACGACGACGATTTTTGTGCCCGCCACCGTCATGACCACCGGGGAAGCGTAGCCGGGTCCCGCGCCCGTCCACTTCCACTTCTGGTCTCCGGTTTTCAGATCGTAAGCCGCCACGCCGCCATCGGCGTCGCCGCCCACCTGGACCACGCAAAGGCCGTCCGTGAGCAGCGGAGAGGCGGAGGTGTAAAAGCGGGGCCAGGCCGTGGCATCTTTCTTCTGCCAGACCTGGGCGCCATCCGCCGCATTCCAGCAGGTCAGAATGCCCGTCACGCCGAATGTGACCACCTTGCCGTCGGACACCGCCGGCGAACTGCGCGGCCCGCTGTGGGCGCCGGCCGACGGCCCGCTGACCGCGGGCGCGGCATACTTCTGCCGCCAGATTTCCTTGCCGTCGGCGGCGTTGAGGCAGATGACGTTTTCCTCCGCGTCCACGCGCGACAAAACGAAGAGCCTGTCGCCGACCAGGGCCGGGGTGGTGTCGCCCAAGCCGACGGTCTGTTTCCATTTCGGGGTCAGTTGCGCCGGCCAGGTGGCGGGGGCCTTGAAGCCGGCCACTTTGGCGTCCCGATTGGCGCCGCGCCATTGCGGCCAATCCTGGGCCGTGAGGGCGGCGGCGGAAAGGAGAAGGCCGCCGACAATCGCGGCCCGAATAAGAGTGCTGTTTTTCATAGATGATTGGGTTAATGTTGAACGTGAAAAGTCGCCAGTCATAGCTGGTGCGAGATTGAGGCCGAGCGTAGCACCCCCGCCTCCCCGATTCAACGAAAAAAGCGAAAAAAGCGAATTATTTGGGATTCGCCGGAGACCACAGCCAAACACGGTAGATGGCATGGGTATTGGCAGGTGAGCGCACAAGCGTTACACCAAGGTTGTATGAAAAACAATACCAATACCCAAAAATCATCATCCACCAAAACGGCTGCCAAAGCCAAGCTCATA
>JBEKIA010000034.1:0-24237 GCA_050011995.1 Verrucomicrobiota bacterium | reverse complement strand
TCCTAATCCCAACCCCACTCTTAATCCCAATCTCACCGTGGTCGTCCCCTCCAGCGAGGCGGTGATTGAAAATTTCTGCCCGACCGCCAACGGCCTCTTTGTGCAGGACCTGATGGGCGGCCCTTCCCAAATTCGCTACATCGGCGGCGCGGGCGTGCTGCGCGTGGCGCTACAGGACCCCGTTTCCGCCGTGCTGCAAATGCTCTCCCCCCAGGGCGACACGCTGTTGTTTGAAAGCGTCAGTTACACCGCGCCCTACGTGTGGAGTCAATTCGATGCCGCGACCAAGAAAACCCATCGCACCGCCCTGGCCGGGGAGTCGCCCGCCGACTTCGGCAATGTGGAAGTCGTCCGCGAATTCGCCACCTCCAGGGACGGCACAAAAATCCCCATGAACATCCTGCGCCGCAAGAAAACCAAGCTGGACGGGAACAACCCCACGCTGCTTTACGGCTACGGCGGCTACGGGGTGAGCCTGACGCCCGCCTTCTCCGCCGCCCGCAGCCTCTGGCTGGAGCAGGGGGGCGTCTATGTCGAGGCCAACCTGCGCGGCGGGGGCGAGTTTGGCGAGGAATGGCACCAGGCCGGCAGCCTGACCCGCAAGCAAAACGTCTTCGACGACTTCGCCGCCTGCGCCCAGTATCTAATTGACAAGAAGTACACCCAGCCCTACAAGCTCGCCGTGGAAGGCGCCAGCAACGGCGGCCTGCTCATGGGGGCCTTCCTCACCCAGCACCCCAACCTGGCCCGCGCCGTCGTCTCCTTTGTCGGCATTTACGATTCCCTCCGCACCGAACTCGAACCCAACGGCGCGTTCAACGTCACCGAATTCGGCTCCGTGCAGGACCCGGAGCAATTCCAGGCCTTGTACGCCTACTCGCCCTATCATCATGTGGTGGTTGGCGTCCATTACCCGGCGGTATTGCTATTGACAGGTGACAACGACGGCCGGGTCAACCCCTACAACTCCCGCAAAATGGCCGCCCGCCTCCAGGCCGCCAACCGCGATCCCTTTCCCTCGCCGGTCTATCTCCGCACCAGTTCCGCCGCCGGCCACGGCATCGGCAGCTCCCTGGACGAGCGCATCGCCGAGGACGCCGACGTGTACGCCTTCCTCTTCGACCAGCTCGAGTTGGAATGGAGCAAGTAACTGCTATTGACCCACATCGGCCGCGGCCTCGGTATATCGAGCCGTTACGTCAAGATCCACAGCCGCGCCGTCCGCTGAGATCGTGGGCAATACATCAAGCGATACGCCGAGGGCCTGATTTTTTCCGGCGATCACCTGCGGGTCTTGAACAGAAATGCGGGCCTGGCATCCGGGAGATGTTGTCACGCGCGGAGTCGACAACACGTCGGCTCCAGACAATTGTTCAATGGCATCGAGATACGACCGGAACTCGGGGGCCGAACATCTTACCATTTCTGAACTGTTGTTTTGTTCTGTAAAGAGAATTTGCAATCCGAGCTTCACCATAACTGGTTCGGGCACGGAGACAAATTTAGCGTCAATCCTGGCCTGGGTTTGGGCGCCGAACGGCGGGGCAACCCGATTGCCCGCGGAATCAACCATGTTCGGAGTAATAAAGACCAGCATGCGCTCTCCAACCGTGGGCGACCAGCCTCCCATGATCACCGTTTCGTCCGGGGCAATGGAATAAACCTGGCGCGCGGCCCCGAATTTTTTGACACCTGGCTCCTCCTTCATCGAGTCGTCGAAATCCGCCTTCATTTTGTCCCATGCCGCCCGGGCTTCATCCGCGCCCTGGTCCCCCCGCGCCCGCGCCTGTTCGTCATGGCGCTGCACGATTTTGTTGAAAAGGCCGGGATCACCCTTGGCGGCAGCGGATGGTTCAGGCCCGCCTTGTTGAACCGCTGCGGCTTGCGCCACCGCTTTTGGCGATGCCGCCGCGTCTGTCGGCGGATTGGAGTTGGGCAGGTTTCGAACGACCAATACGGCGGCCACGGAAAAGGCGAGCACGCCGATGGCGGCCAGGGAGAGTTTATTCATGGCGATTAACTTGAGAATGGACGCAGCGGAACCAGCCGACGTTGCGGCCGCTTGCGTCAGCGCCGCGCTGGCGATTCCGGCGGCCAGACAGGCCGGCACGGCGGTGGCCGATGATTCCGCCAGCGCCCCGGCCAGCGCCGCGCCCGTCGCGGCCACACCCCGCTTTCGCAGGACAGCCCGCAGCTTTTCCAGCGCCCGGTCCACCCTCATGCGCGCGGCGTTTTCGCTCACCCCCAGCGCCGCCCCCACCAGCGAAAATTCATAAGACTCAAAAAAGCGCAGCACGATCGCCTCGCGGTCGGTCTCTCCCAGTTCGCTCAGGGCCTCATCAATCATCGGCCGCAACTCATTCCAGCTTGCGTTGGAGTTCATCTCGTTCATGGAAACGGCGGCCTGCTCGCGGGCGCGCCGCCGCGCTTCCGCGCGGACGGCTTTCACGGCGGCAAACCGGGTGTTGGTGTAAAGCCAGCCCGCGATGGACGCGGCCTCCTGGAGTGTCGCGGCCCTGGCCGCCAGACGGGTGAAAACGGTTTGCGCCAGGTCCTGGGCAAGGTGCGTGTCCCCGTTGACCTGCCGCAGCGCCGCCCCATAAACCATGTTGAGATGGCGGCGCACCAATTCCGCAAAAGCCGTTTCCGACCGTTCCGCGGCATATTGGCGAATCAATTCCTTGTCCTCAACCATGGTCACGCCCTACAGTACCCGCCCGGCGCCGAAACCGCACAAAGATTATTTTTCATTTTTTTCTTGCCATCTTACAATTGTATGATAAATTCCTCTTACAAATGTAAGAAAATATATGGGCTTTGAAGCCAAACGCAAACGCGGCCCGCGGGCCTGGCCGCGCATCTCCGACGCCGAATGGACGGTCATGAAAGCCGTCTGGCCCTTGCGCGCCGCCACCGCCAAGGAGGTGGTCGAACAACTCAAGGGCCAGACGGATTGGAAACCCAAGACCATCCATACGCTCCTGGGCAGGCTGGTGCATAAAGGGGCGCTGGCCAGCGAAAAACCGGGCCGGGAATATATTTTCAAGCCTCTGGTCACCGAGCAGGAATGCCGCCTGGAGGCCAGCCGCTCGTTTCTGGCCAGGGTGTTTGACGGCGAAATCGCGCCTTTCCTGGCCTGCTTCCTGGATCGGGGGAAGCTCACGCGCAAGGAAATTGAGGAACTCAAAAACATCCTGGAGGATAAAACTTCATGAACGCCCTCCTGGCACTCGGTCAGAATGCGTTCGAGTGGACCTGGAAGACATCCGCCAGCGCGGCCCTGCTCGTGGCGCTGGTTTTTCTGGCCCAAAAACTCCTGAGCCGATGGCTGACTCCCCGTTTGCGTTACACGTTAAGCCTGCTCATTCTCATCCGGTTGTTGATTCCGATGGTTCCTTCCAGCCCGCTGAGTTGGGAAAATCTTTTCCCGCGCCGGGCCGCGCCAAAGGAATCGGCGTCCGCCCTGATTCCTCCTCCCCCCGCGACCCAAGAAGCCAATCCCGCGCCGCCGCCGGGCATTTCCCCCGGTATTTCCCCCGCCGTTTTCCCCGCCATTCGGCATGTCCCCGCGCCCTTGGCGCCAGCCCTGTCTGTGCGCGCCAGGATCAGCCTGGCTTGGGCTGGCGGATTTTTCTGCCTGATGACGCTGGCCGCCTGGCGCTATCGGCAATGGATCCGCCTCGTGGCGCAAGGACAAACCGTCTCCGACCCACATCTGCTGGAGTTGTTGGACAGCGCCCGCCAGGACATGGGTGTGCGCCCTCCGGTCACGCTGGTGTCCGTGGCGCGACTGGGCAGCCCGGCCGTTTTCGGTTGTTGGCGGATCCGCCTGCTGTTGCCCCAAAGCGCGGCGGAGCAATTGAGCGCCCGGGAACTGCGCATGGTTTTCCTGCATGAAATGGCCCATGTCCGCCGGCACGACGCGGCGCTGAACTTTCTCCTGCTCGCCGTGCAATTTCTGCACTGGTTTAATCCCCTGGTTTGGCTGGCGAACCATTGGATTCGGTCTGACCGCGAATTGGTGTGCGACGCCATGACCCTGAGCCGTCTGCCGGCGGCGGAACGACCGCTCTACGGACAAGTCCTGCTCAAGCTGATGGATGGAATTTCAGCGGAAACGCCGGTTTTTCCCGGAGTGGTTCCGGTGGTTGGCAGCAAACAACAAATCAAACGGAGGTTAATTATGATCAAACATCACGGACAAGGCAGTATCGGAGGCGGTTTGGCGACCGCTCTGGCAGTGGCGGCGCTGGCCTGCGCCACCTTTACCCGCGCCGAAGAAAACACCTCAGTTGAAGCCGATTGGATGAACTGGAACAATGGCCAAAGCATTGGCTCATTCTACGCTGTCGCCGGCACCGCAAAGGAAACGGTCGCCGTCGGCATTGACGGACTCATCGCCACGCGCAACAACGCCACCGGCGTTTGGACGACTCAAACCTTCACGGGCGATCCTGATTTCCGCGCGATTGTGTATGCGCAGAACCAATATGTTATCGTCCGCGAAGAGGGCTTCATCATGACCAGCCCGGATGGCCTCAAATGGACCAGCCGCGCTTCACCCACCAAAAAGAACCTGCTGGGATTGTTCTGGGACGGACATCAATACCTGGCCGGCGGGGACGGCGGGACCATATTGTCCAGCCCGGACGGCATCAAATGGACCAGCCGCGATTCGGGAAGCCAAATAAACTTCTACAGTTTCAGTGATTCCGGCGCGCGCTACGTTGCCGTCGGCAATGATGGCATTCGCATCAGCAAGGATTCCGTTAGATGGACAGCGCCGGCGAATGCTCCCAGCACGGTTCCGTTCACAGCCTGCACCTGGACGGGCCGGGAGTTTCTCGCCTGTGGACTTGGGTTGGACAAAAATCCCACCATCTACACCAGCCCGGACGGGGATGTCTGGACGCTCCGCGACACGACGATTAAGGCGTCGCTCCGCGCGGCCATAACCATCAAAGGCGCGATTTACATCGCCGGTGACAGCGTCATCGAGAAATCCACCGACGGCGGGGCGACGTGGACGGACACCTACATCAACGTTGGCGGCAACAAACTCTTCATGGGCCTGGCCAGCAACGGCAAGGACTTGATTGCCGCCGGATTCAATCACAACGTGTGGGCCATGCCATTGTCGGGCAGGCCGGCTGTGAAAGGCAGGCTGGAATTGCCGGTTGGCCGGGGCGCCCCGCAAATTGGGATGGGCTACTGGCACGGAATTATTTTGGCTTCAGACGGCAGTCTCTGGGCCTGGGGGCAGAATGGCGACGGCTGGCCTGTCCTGGGTTTGGGAAGCCTCCATGCCAGCCGGAAATCCCTGCGCCAAATTGGGCATGATACCGATTGGGTGAGCATCGCAGTGGGGCATTCCCATAATCTTGCCATCAAATCGGACGGCACTCTTTGGGGCTGGGGTGCGAATTTCAGGCATCAGTTGGATGCCACCACCAATGTGGCGCGAGCAACCCCGGTTCCTTCTGCTCCCGGAAACGACTGGAAACAGGCGGCGGCGGGCGCTGTGCATAGTCTGGCGATAAAGAAGGACGGCACTTTGTGGGCTTGGGGTAATAATTGGGCCGGCCAATTAGGGACTGGCACTGTCACCGACAGTCCGGCGCCGGTGCAAGTTGGCTCGGCCAACGATTGGACCAGGATATGGGCGAAGGGCGTTGTCAGTGTCGGCCAGCGATCCGACGGCAGCCTCTGGCGGTGGGGTATTCTGGACGGCTTTAGGACGAATGATGGCTTGCTGGTTCCCACGCGGGTGTCGGCGGACACAAATTGGGTGGATGTGTCTTTCGGGGATTCCGAGGTGTTTGCCATCCAATCAGACGGGACTCTCTGGGTCTGGGGAAGGGAGGCGCAGATCTATACAGGCGCAACCGATACCAGGGCCAACACCATCCCAACCCGCGTTGGCACTGACAACGATTGGATGGCTTGCGCCCCCGCTCACGGGTATTACCAGGTTCTCATGAAAAAGGACGGCTCGCTTTGGGCTTTGGACGCCACAGCCGATCACAATCCCAAAGGTGGCGTCTTAACGGCGGCAAAACTGGAACGAATTGATTTGCCGGGCAGCTTCATGGCCGTCGCTGCGGGGCAGGATGGCATTGGGGTGGCGCTGAAAGGCATTGGTGAAGTCTGGACCTGGGGTTGGGTTGCCGACAAGCCCTGGCAACTTTCGAATATTGATCCGAAAAATCAACCCACAGAGAACTGATTCTCAGGTCAGGCCGGCAGTTTTTTCAGATTTTCTCTTTTTTATCCCACAAATCTGGATTATTTCCGTCTAACAAGTGTGGGAAAAATATTAGCTTCGAGACAAAACGTAATAGTGAGAGAAACAATCCGGCCAGGATTCTTGTCCGGTTGGAATTTCGGCGGAAACGCCGGTTTTTCCCGGAGTGGTTCCCGTTGTTGGCAGCAAACAAGAAATCAAACGGAGATTGATTATGATCAAACAACAAAGACATGGCAGCATTGGAGCCGGTTTGGCGACCGCTCTGGCAGTGGCGGCGCTGGGCTGCGCCACCTTTGCCCGCGCTCAAGACGTTACTCAAGAATCCGGGTCCGGCGCGGCGGAGTGGATCACCCTGAACAATGGCATTCGTCCTGCCGCGCCCGACGTTGCCGCTCCTGATTCTGTGGAGGGTCAATTGCGGTCCGAAGGAAGGATCTGGCAACGGGCGCCAGGCCCGATCCGGGTTGGAGCTTATGTGCAAGATATATTGGCCGGCAGGCTGGATCAGCCCAAGGGAAGGGGGACCATTGGAAAGGTGTTGTCCATAGACGAATATATAGGCATGGAACATGCCTGGGTGGACTTGGGGCGCGGTTGTATCGAGCACATTCGCGCCTCGGAACTTTGTCCCATCCGTTTTGTCGCGTCCGAAAGGCCCGGCCCCGGTTCTCCCGTGCCCATGCCTGGACAGGCCCGGCCAGGTCTTTCTGTGTCCGACCTGGCCGCCCCTGATTCTGTGGAGGGCCAATTCCGGTCCGAGGGAAAGCGATGGGTGCGGATACCAGGCCCGATCCATGCGGGAATTTACGCGCAGGATATATGGCCAAACAGGCTCAACCAGCCGGCGGGCAGAGGCCTGATCGGAAAGGTGGTGGACATGCGCGCGGGCGCGGATGGCAGGTCGCGCGCCGTGGTGGATTTCGGCCGCGGTTATGTCGTGGATGTTTTTCCGCAGGAACTTTCCCCCATCCGGTTTGTCGCGGCCGAAATGCCTGACTCAGATTCCGGGTTTTATCGGCCTGGACTGGTTCGGCCAAGTCCTGTTGCGCCCGACGTTGCCGCCCCTGATTCGATTGAGGGGCAATTGCGCTCCGAGGGACAGCGATGGACGCGGACCGGGGGACCGATCCAGGCGGGAACTTATGTGCAAGACATATTGGTGGGGCGGCTGGATCAGCCGGCGGGAAGAGGCGCGATTGGAAAGGTGGCGTCCGTGTTCGTCAATCAAAATGGCAGGGACTGCGCCGCGGTGGATTTTGGCCGCGGTTATGTCGCGAACGTTTTTCAGTCGGAACTTTCCCCCGTCCGCATTCTGCCTTCCGACTTGGCCGCCGCTGATTCTGTGGAGGGCCAATTGCGGGCCAAGGGTGAGAAGTGGGAGCGGACCCGCGCCCAGATTAGCGCAGGATCATACGTAATGGACATATTGCAGGGCAGGCTCAATCAGCCGGCGGGAAGAGGCGTTATTGGAAAAGTGGTGTCCATCGTCCTGGACGAACAAGGCAGGGCCGTGGTCAATCTTGACTTCGGCCGGGGTTGGGTCGTGTGGATTTCTATTTCGGAACTTGCCCCCATCCGTTTTGTTGCGCCTCCCATCCCTTCCGCCGGTGATGCTCCCTCTGTTGAGGGTCAACCGGAGTCAGGGCTGCTCAGGGATTCTGCGACGGGCCAATCCGCCCCCTATAGGACCAATCCAACCGAAGTTTTTTATATTAAGACTGTTATAGACCAACAGTCGGGCCAATATGCCATTGTCAATTCGAACAGAACCGCCGTCATTATGAAGGACAACGCCGGCGGTGTTCTTTGGTCAACGAACGTCATATCGGCGTGGAAGGCGCACAACCCACAGACTGTTTGGGCCGGAGAATTTATCATCAATTCCATGAAGATGGCGGATGGCGGTCTGGTGGTTGGTTTTACCGGGGGAACTGCCAGCATTGACAAACAAACCGGCGCAGTAAAATTCCTGGGTTCTGATTAGAATTCAGGTTCAATCCTCCTGCTTCATGTCCCGGCTCATCAGGGACTGCACCGCCTCGCGGACATTCTTCCGCTCATACAGCATGGCAAAGACTTCGCGCACGATGGGCGTCTCGATTCCCAATTGGCCCGCCAAATGATGCGCCGAGCGCGCCGTCGGATACCCCTCCGCCACCGTCACCGCGCCCGCCACAATCTCCTCCACCTTTTCCCCGCGTCCGACCCGTTCGCCAAAACGGCGGTTGCGGCTCAAGCGCGAAAAGCAGGTGACCGTCAAATCCCCCAATCCGCTCAAACCCGAGAACGTTTCCGCGCTGGCCCCGCAGGCCACCCCCAGCCGCCGGATTTCCGCCATGGCCCGCGTGATCAGCGCAGCCTTGGTGTTGTCGCCGTAACCCAGCCCGTCCCCAACGCCGGCCGCGATGGCCACCACGTTTTTCAGCGCCCCGCCCAACTCCACTCCCAGCACATCGCGGCTTGTGTAAACCCGGAATGTCGGACGATGAAATAAAAGCTGGATGGTTTTGGCGATGCGCGGGTCCGGATGGGCGGCCACAATCGCTCCGGGAATTCCCCGCGCCACCTCCAAGGCAAAACTTGGCCCCGACAGCGCCCCCGCCGTGGACTCCGGCATGGTGGCGCGCAAAATGCCCGTCATTGTCAGCCCCGTTTCATCTTCAATGCCCTTGGTTACGCTCACCGCGATGCCCCGGAACCGGGGGAGGCGCGACGTGACTTCGCGCAGGAATTTCGACGGCACAGCCACCACCGCGCACTCGCCTCCCGCCGCCGCCGCCGGCAGGTCCGGCTCGCATTGGAGTTGCGGCGACAACGGGATGCCGGGCAAAAAAACCTCATTGCGCCCCGTCCGCTGGATCTCCTGCAGAAGGGCCGGTTCATGCCCCCAAAGCGTGACTTCGTTTCCGTTTTGGCAAAGCAGGTTCGCCAGGGCGGTTCCCCAAGCCCCGGCTCCGATGACGGTTACCTTCATGGTGATGGCTGTTTGTTCTTGGTTCCGGCGCGAGGTTCCGTTCCGTCCAGCAGACGCCGGATATTGCCCGTGTGTTTATAGATGGCCAGCGCGCCCAGCGCGGTCATCACCAAAGTCATTCGGGTCCCGTAATCAAAGCGCCACACCGCCAGCGGCAGAACCACCGAGGCCACAATGGAAGCCGCCGAAACATACCGGGTGCATACAAAAACAATCCCCCAAATCGCCAGCGTCAGCGCGCACGCCTCCGGCGCCCAGGCGAATCCCACCCCGGCCGAGGTGGCGATCCCCTTGCCCCCTTTGAAATGGAGCCAGCAACTATAAACATGGCCCAGCACCACCGCCGCTCCCGCCGCCAGCGCCAGGTTCTGCGCCGGCGCGCCCGGAAAACATTTCCCCGCCAGCAGCGGAACCCACCGCGCCGCCGCGAACCCTTTGGCCCCGTCCGCCGCCAGCACCGAGATGCCGGCGGTTTTTCCGAGCACCCGGAACACATTCGTTGCCCCGATGTTGCCGCTGCCCGCCGCGCGGATGTCAATCCCGCGCGCCTTGCCCGCCAGATACCCGGACGGCAGCGAGCCGGTCAAGTACGATATAAAAATGGTCAGACTGTAAGCGCCGATTTGCAAACGACTCCCCCCAAACACGGTTTCTAAATTCCCAACGCAACCACCCCCCAAGAATGCCGACAGGCTTCAAACTATAAAGCGAAAAATCACACACGCCCCATCCTCCCATCCTTAAAGGCTTCTTCGGGAGCGCGATCAACCCGCTCAATGGGTCGCCTGCTGTTTTATTAGAAGCCCTCAATTCCAGAGCTTGGAATGATCTTGCAACGCACCGCCATGGAAGTTTTCAGCATGGGTGCCTGATCCAAAGCGAAGCCACAGCGACCGTCACCACATCGCCTGAATCATCCCCCGGAAGGGAGCCGCCGCAGGAAATCCGCCGGACCGACAATCGGAATGCCACGGAATTGCCGCAGGGCCAGCAGGTGCTATTTGTCTCCGCTCACAATGCAACCGGCTTCCGCTGCTTGAGCGCATTCCAAAATCATTTTGTCATCAGGATCGGCGGTGGCCCCAATGGCGTGGTCGGACGGAAAGACCAGGATGGCCGATGCCGTCAATAATTCGGCCCACGGCACCACGGGCCGCCCGGGATATTCCAGCTTTAATTCCAGGATCGTTTCATGGTATTCGGCCAGCAGGGGCGGACTGACCACCGCTTCGCAACGGCGTTGCGCCCAGGCGCGGAGGCACTCAAATGGCGGTCCGCGCCAAAAGCTCGCGCTGGCCACCACATCCGTGTCGAAGACCACTTTCACCGTTTTCGTTGTCTTCTAACATGTTCAATGGCCAGGGCCACGGCGGTTTCGTCGTCGGCGGTCATCCCGGGAAGCTGGCTTCCCGCCAGCAACAACTGTCGCACACGCCCGGCGTTCAACGGCTGGCGTTTTCGCATCACGATCAGGCCGTTGGCATAGCCGACGTCCAGCTCGTCGCCTTTCCTGAGTCGCGCCTGCTCGCGAATGGCTTCTGGGATCACCGTCTGGCCCTTGACTGATATTCTGGCAACCATGCGGCAAGCCTGGCATTACTTTGCAAAAAAACAAGCCCAACGTCCGGGAAAGCCACAACACGCTTCTCATTGTTTCTAGCCGGTTTCCACCAACCCGTTTCTTGACTTGCGCCTCCGCCTGTGCCAGTTTTCCAGCATGTGCCCCAAGACGCACCCGCAGTTTGTCGTCCGCAGCGCAAGCAAGTTTGCCGCCAAGCGCGCGTTCTTTGCCGGTTTGGGTCTGGCCCTCCTCGCCGCCGCCGGCCCGGCGGCCAAAGCGGACTGGCCGGGGTTCCGCGGGCCGTGGGGCGACGGGCATGTCTCGGCCCCGGGCGACACCAAACCCATCGGCCTGCCCCTGCGTTGGAGCGAAACGGAAAATGTCCTGTGGAAAACCCCGATTCCCTATCGCGGCTGGTCCACCCCGGCCGTTTTGGGCGGCCAAGTCTGGCTGACCACCGCCACCGAGGACGGCCATGATTTCTTCGTTCTCTGTGTGGACGCGGAAACGGGGAAAGTCCTTTTCAACGAAAAACTTTTCCACTGCGACAACCCGGAGTCCCTCGGCACGGCCGCCTCCGGCAGCGTCCAGAACAGTTACGCCACCCCTTCGCCTGTGATCGAGCCGGGCCGCGTTTATGTCACCTTCGGCAGCTATGGCACGGCCTGTTTGGACACCGCCGCCGCCAAAGTGCTCTGGCAGCGCCAGGACCTGCCCTGCGCCCATTACCGCGGCCCCTCCTCTTCCCCCGTCCTCTTCGACAACTTGTTGATCCTCACCCTGGACGGCGCGGACCTCCAGTACACCGTCGCCCTGGACAAGAGCGACGGCCACACCGTCTGGAAAGCCGACCGCAGCTCCTGGTGGAACCCTCATCCCGCGCCCGGACAAAACCTGCGGGAAGGGGATAATCACAAAGGCCACAGCACACCGCTCCTGGTCGCCACCGGCGGAAAAACCCTGCTCCTCAGCGCCGACGCCAATGCCGACACCGCCTATGATGCGCGGACCGGACAGGAAATCTGGAAGTTCCGCAACACCTTGTATTCCCCCGCGCCCGCGCCGCTTTTCGACCGCGACCAGGGCGTGGCCTTCTTCATCACCGGCCTGAGGGGCGAACTGGTGGCCGTCAAGGCCGGCGGCCAGGGCGATGTCACCGCCACGCATGTTCTCTGGACGCAGCAGGCGCATGTCAGCAGCTACTCCTCGCCCATTTTGGTGGATGGTCTGATTTACATGGCTGCGGCGCAAAGTTTTATTTCCTGCGTGGACGCGGCCAACGGTCAAGCAGTCTGGACCGAACGGATTGGCGGCGATTACCAAGCCTCGCCCGTTTATGGGGATGGACGGCTCTATTTCTTCAATCAAGAGGGTGTCGCCACCGTGCTCAAGCCCGGTCGCGCTTGCCAGGTTTTGGCGTCCAACACCCTGGCGGGGGGCTTTATGGCTTCGCCCGCGGTGGCAGGCAAGTCCTTCTTCCTCCGCACCAAAACCCACCTCTACCGGATCGCGGAAAAAGCTGGCGGCAGCCTGGAATAATCTCCAGTCTGTCCCTGTGTCAACCCAGCTTAAAGTGGCCGTCATCGGCGTGGGTTCCCTGGGCAAGGAACATGCCCGCATTTACGCGGAAATGGCCGCCGCCGGCCGGATCGAGTTTGCCGGCGTGCATGATTCCGCCCCGCTCGCCGCCGCCCGCATCGCCGAAAAATATGGCGCGCCGGTTTTTGCCACCCTCGGCCAGGCCCTGGCCGGGGCCGGGGCTTTTAGCGTCGTCACCCCCACCCGCACCCATTTTGAACTGGCCGACATGCTCCTGGCCGCCGGCAAACATGTGCTGGTGGAAAAACCGATGACCGACAACGCCGCCCAGGCCGCCCAGTTGGTGCGGCGGGCCGCGGAAAACAATGTCGTCCTCCAGGTCGGCCATGTCGAGCGGTTCAATCCCGTCCTCCGTTATCTGGAAGAGGTGGCCACCGATCCGCGCTTTATTGAATCCCACCGCCTTTCCCCATACCCGGGGCGCAGCATGGACATCGGCGTCGTGCTCGACTTGATGATTCACGATTTGGATGTCATTCTGGCCCTGGTCCGCTCGCCTGTCGTCAGCATGGAGGCCGTGGGCCTTCCGGTCTTGAGCCAGAGCGAGGATATTGCCAACGCCCGGCTGCGCTTTGCCAACGGCTGCGTGGCCAACCTCACCGCCAGCCGCGTCAGCCCCGAGCGCATGCGCAAAATCCGCGTTTTCAGCGCCAGCGCCGGCGCCGTCACCAGCTATGTCTCGCTGGATTACCGCGCCCAGGAAGGCTTCCTTTACCGCGCCGCCCGCCAAGGCGAGGGAAAGTCGTCCTTGTTGAAAAAACTCCTGCGCGCCAAAGGCTCCGCCATCGTCAGCGAATTTGCCGGCAAAAAACTCGTGCGCGAACCGGTGCCCGTCGAAAAAGACGAGCCGCTCAAGCTGGAATTGCGGGATTTCATCCGCTGCATCCAATCGCATCTGACCCCGAAAGTCAGCGGCGCCGCCGCCAAGCGCGCCCTGGATCTGGCCCTGGAAATCACCCGCCAGATTCAGGCCGGCAATGCCACTCTTTACTAAATGTCTGACAAGTGTAACAATAAACCATGCACGACATCCGCTACGAATCCAAAATCGGTAGGGCGAGACTCTGTCGAGCCGAAACTCGATTTCTTGGGAATAAGTCACGGCTCGACAGAGTCTCGCCCTACCGTTTTCCGTCGTTGCTGACTCATTGTCATTGGTCAGTCGTTTACTTGACGTGATGTCCTAACTCCACATGGGCGCTCTCCTTCTCATTCTTCCGGTGCTGGCGCTGGATGTCTGGCTCTTGGCCACAACGGGGAAAGAACAATTCAAAATCTGGACGCAAGCGCGGGCCTGGCCGCGTCTGGCCGGGGCCGCCGGCCTGGGCGTGGCGCTGGGCGTCTTCTGTCTTTCCGTTAAATATAAATGGGGATCCGAGATGCGGATCACCGGTTTTCCAGTGCCCGTGTGTTTTTTCCATCTGGAAGACGGGCGGTGGGTTGATTATCTTCCGCCGACGGCGATGCCATGCTTGGGATGGGCCGCCAATTTCCTCAGCGGCTTGGCCGCGCCGCTCCTTCCATTCAAAGCCGCCGAGTTTCTGCGCAGCGTGAAGGCGGAACTACAGCCGAGACGATGAAATTTCGATCCATGTTGGGCCATTTGTTGGGGAGCGCGGGCGTCCTCGCCCGCCGTGCCCGGCGTCTCGCCGGGCACATGTATGCCATCTGCTGCGACTTCTTGCGGCTCTCTTCCGAGAGCCGCTACGGAAAATGAAACGCACCGGCATCATGCTTGTCGCGGGCGACCCCAGCGGGGACGCCAACGCCGCCGACCTGGTCCGGGCGCTCGCCGTGGCCGTGCCGGCCGCGCAATTCCAAATCACCGGCGAGGCCCAGCCGCTGACCGCGCCGCTGGCCCCCTGTTTCTTTGGGGCGGGCGGCCCCAAAATGGCGGCGGCGGGCGTGGAACTGGAATTCGACTTGACATCGCATGCCGTCATCGGGCTGGGCGGCTTGATGCGGAAGCTGCCCATGTTCCGCCGCCTGCTGGACCGCCTGGTTCGGCTGGCGGCCGAACGGCAGCCGGAGCTGATTATTCTTGTTGACTTTGGCGGATTCAACCTGCGCCTGGCCCGCGCCGTCAAGAATTACCTCCGCGCCCGGCCGGGCTGCTTTTTCAACTGGCGGCCGAAAATTGTGCAGTTTATTTCGCCCCAAGTCTGGGCGTCGCGCCCCGGTCGGGCCCATCAGATGGCCCGGGACTATGATCTGATCCTTTCCCTGTTTCCGTTCGAGAAGAAATGGTTCGCCGGGAGCGTGCCTCAATTGCCCGTGGAATTTGTCGGACATCCCATTTTTGACCGCTACCCGGACCGCCGCCGGGCGGGAGTTCCCGCGGGCCGGGATTCCCAGCCGCCTGCCGTCCTCCTGCTGCCGGGCAGCCGCCGGGGAGAATTGAAACGGCATCTGCCGGTGATGCGGGAAGCGGCGGGCCTGATTGCGGCCAGGCAACAGACCCGGTTCCAGATGGTTGTGCCGGACGAAACGATGGCAGCCATCGCCAGGACATTCCTGCCGGCGGGCCAGCCCAAGATTGACCTGCAAGTCGGCGGCTTGGCCGAAGCGCTCTCTTCCGCCACCATGGCCATCACCAAGACCGGTACCATCACGCTGGAATGCGCCTATTTCGGTGTGCCGGCAGTGGCGATGTACAAGGCGGATTGGCTCACCTATTTCGGCGGGCGGCGAATGGTCAATGTCAAATACCTGTCCATGCCCAATCTGCTGGCCGGCAAGGTCATCTACCCCGAATACATTCAAGGCCAGGCCACCGCCGCGAACATCGCCGCGGCGGCTTTGGAATTGCTGGCCAGCCCGGCCCGGCGCGATGAAATCCGCGCAAAACTGGACCTCGTCATTCAGTCCCTGGGCGGTCCCGGCGCCGCCCGCCGCGCCGCCGCCGCGATTTTGAAGCCAATGGACCTTGCCAAATGAGATGGTCAAACGTAGAACGACTACCATGAGATGGGACGCAGACGCCTGGGTGGAGTTCACGCTGGACGCAGCGGCGGGCCGATTGGATCGCAAGGATGCCTCCGAACGCTTGCGCCAACTGCTGCCCAGGCGCAAAGTATTGCTCCCATGAAAATCTGGCTGCCTCTCTGGCTGGTTCTCGCCTCTTTGGTGCCGGCCTTCGCCCAACCCAGCGCGCATGTGTGGGAAAAAGTGGAGTTGACGTTCCACGCCAAGAACGCCTGGCCGAACGCTTACACCAACGTGGAGTTGTGGGTGGATTTGAAGGGGCCGGGGTTCGACAAGCGATGCCATGGTTTCTGGGACGGCGGCGATGTTTTTCGCGTGCGCGTGCTCGCCACCCAACCGGGCCAATGGTCCTGGCGCAGCGGCTCCAGTCCGGAGGACCCCGGGCTGAACGATCAGCGCGGCAGTTTCACCGCCGTGCCCTGGACAGAAGCGGAGAAAGCTGCCGTGCCCACCCGGCGCGGTTTTATCCAGCCAACCGCCAACGGCCACGCCTTTGAATATGCCGACGGCACGCCCTTCCTTCTGCTCGGCGACACCTGGTATGCGGCGGCAACCTGCCGCTTCCAATGGTACGACGACGACCGGGAGCGGCCCATCGGGCCGGAGGCGGGCTTCAAGGATTATCTGCGTCTGCGCAAGAGCCAGGGATTCAACGCGATCGCCATCCTCGCCGCGTTTCCCAATTGGGCCACGGATGAAAAACCATGGGAAGTCTGGCTGGATCGCAACGCCGATGTCGGCATCCGCTCGGCCTGGGTGAACCAGGACGAAATCGCCCATCACCTCCCGCGCGAGGGATGGCACGCCAAGGACATGACCAACGAGGGCGGGCGCGCCTTTCTCTTTCCGGGAAAAGTTCCAGGCTATGAGGGCATCTATCCCGATGTCAACCGTCTCAACCCGGAGTACTTCAAATATCTGGACCGGAAGATGGATTACTTGAACGCGCAAGGGTTTATCCCGGTCCTGGAGGTCGCGCGGCGCGACATGACCTCGGCCTGGGCGAAGTATTACCCCTGGCCGGAGTCCTACACCCGCTACATCCAATACGTCTGGAGCCGGTATCAGGCCAACAACTGCCTCTTCAGCCCGGTGCATTACGATTACCCCGTCATGACCGCCAGCGCCAAACAACTCAACGCCGCCGCCAATCTGGTCATTGCAAAGTACGGCCACCCGCCGTTCGGCACACTGGCCTCCTGCAACGCCTCCGTCTCCAGCCTCCTCAATTTCGGCGGGCCGGACGAAAACCAATGGCTGACGTTCCATCAAATCGGCAACCTCCGGGAACACGACGCCTACTGGTATCTGACGGAGATTTTTCATTCCATCCCGGCGCGCCCCGCGCTCAACGGCGAACCCTATTACTCCGGCATGGCCGACAAGCGCAATCCGCCCTACCGCTACGGCGCGCCGGGCGGAACGGAAGAAGACGACCGCGATGTGCGCGACGGCATTTACGGCAGTTTCCTTTCCGGCGGCCTGGCCGGCCACATCTATGGATCGGAAGGCGTGTGGGGCGCCGACATCGAACCCGGTTCCAGTCCGTTCATGTGGGAGGCGTTTCAATGGAATTCGGCCAACCAGATGCAGCACTTGAAGTCCTTTGCGCTCTCCGAGGGCCGGCGCTACCAGGATTTGGTTCCCGACGCCAATCTGGTTTCGCCCAACGCCACCTCCCAAAGCAAGGGATTTTTGGGCTGGGCCTTTTGCGCGCGCACGCCGGCCCGGGATTTTTTCCTCGCCTACTTTGAAAAAGATTGCCCCAACAAAAGCATGATGCGCGGCGCCATTCCTAATGCCGCTTACAAGGCCGATTGGTTCGACCCGCGCGCCGGCCAATGGTCCCCGGCGGGCGCAGGCCGGTTGACGGCCAACGTGTGGGGCTGGATCACCCTGCCCGACTTCCCCTCCCCAAACGACTGGGGCCTGAAGCTCACGCTGGCAAGATAGAACGGGGCGGTGCATTGAGCTTTATCGGGATGGCTGGGGGGCGGAACTGAAAAACGGGTGGTTTTGCATGGTGGAAACTCCGGTGGGCCGGTCTTTTTGAGTTGGAACCACTGGCGCTCTGGAGTGTGCCGGCAGGTCGCTCCGCCCCATTGCCATCCCCAACTCGTATCGCTGAATCCTGCGCGCGGGGGCGCGTGCGCGCCCAGATAGGGCACGAACCCCGCCCGCCTAAACTTCACTTTGAATGGGCCGATTGAGCCGGCCACCACTTCACCGCTCCATCACTCCACCGCTCCCGCCACCCTCTTCCAGGAAATCCGCCGCCAAGAAAAAACTGGCGCGGACCCGCCTCTTCACCCAACATCCCACCGTTCGATTGGCATGAAAGCAACAATTATTGTCACACCCAAGAAGGCCGTGCTCGACCCGCAAGGCAAAACCGTCGCCAACGCCCTGGAGCAAATGGGCTACAAGGGCATTGGCGCCGTCCACGTCGGCAAGTACCTGGAAATCGAACTGCCCGCCGGCGACCCGGAATCCTGGCGCAAACAATTGGATCAGGCCTGCCATAGAATCTTGAGCAATCCCGTCATTGAGGATTATCATCTGGAGATCGAAGCATGAACTTCGCCGTCCTGCAATTCCCCGCCTCCAATTGCGATCAGGACGCCCTCCATGTCGTCCAGAACGTCCTCGGCCATTCCGGCCGCCTGCTCTGGCACAAGGAGCGTTCCCTGGCCGGCTTCGACGCCGTCATCATCCCCGGCGGCTTCAGCTACGGCGATTACTTGCGCACCGGGGCGATTGCGCGCTTCAGCCCCATCATGCAGGCGGTGCAAACTTTTGCCGCGCAAGGCGGCCCGGTGCTGGGCATCTGCAATGGATTTCAAATCCTGTGCGAAGCCGGCCTCCTCCCCGGCGCCTTGATTCGCAACCGCTCCCTGCAATTCCGTTGCGAACACATTTTCCTCAAGACCGCCGCGCACGACAGCCCGTTCACCCGTCAGATTCCCGAAGGCAAACTGCTGCGTCTTCCCATTGCCCACGGCGAGGGCTGTTATTTCGCCGACGATGCCACCCTGGAACAACTCCAGGCCGGCCGTCAAATCCTCTGGCAATACGTCAACGCGGCGGGCGAGCCTAGCGACCAGGCCAACCCCAACGGCTCCCTGCGGAACATTGCCGGCATCTGCAACCCGGCGCGCAACGTGGCCGGCCTGATGCCCCATCCCGAGCGCGCCAGCGAGGAAATTCTGGGCAGCGCCGACGGCCGTTTGATTTTTGAAAGCCTCATTTCCTGGCTCCAAACCAAACTCGCCACGGCGGCGTAGGCAAAGAGAACGCCAATGAAAATCCCCCACCCTATTCCTTATCAGGGCAGCAAGCGGGCTCTTGCTGCGGCGATTCTGGCCTGCTTCCCCGAAACGATGGGCCGGCTCATTGAGCCATTTGCGGGTTCCGCTGCTCTCACCCTGGCGGCGGCAACCAGGGATCTTGCTTCCGGCTTTGTTATCAACGACCTGAACGAACCGTTGATGAATCTGTGGCGGGCCATAATCAATTCACCGGAACGGCTGGCGCGCCAATATGAATCCCTCTGGAAAGCTCAACACGCCGAAAATCGCCGCCGCTATTACGATACTGTGCGCGATGAATTCAATCGCACGGGCAAGCCGGAACATCTGCTCTACCTGCTGGCGCGTTGTGTGAAAGCCTCCGTGCGCTACAATGCCAGCGGTGAATTCAACCAAAGTCCGGACAATCGCCGCATGGGCGCGCTGCCTGCGACCCTGCGCGAGCATATTTTCGGTGCCTCGCATTTGCTCAAAGGCCGCACCGAGTGCCGTTCCCAGGATTACAAGGACGTGCTCCCCGAGGCGGCGGCGGACGATCTGATCTACATGGACCCTCCTTACCAGGGCGTCTGCGCCAACCGCGACCCGCGATATTTAAAGTCCGTCATCTTTGACGAGTTTGTTGACGAATTGGACACCTTGAACTCCCGCGACATGAGCTATCTTGTGAGCTACGATGGTCGAACGGGAGACAAAACACATGGGCGCCGGCTGCCACCGCGGCTTGGCCTCCATCTGGTGGAACTCGAGGCCGGCAGGTCTTCGCAAGCAACCTTGCTCGGACGCGCCGAAGTCACAGTCGAATCGCTTTACCTTTCGCCAGCCCTTGCGGAACGGTTGAACCCGGGGCGCCATCGCCCCCGTCGCGCAGCCAGGCAATTGGAGCTACTGGAGCACACACGGTGAAAAAGCCAAAACTACCGCCAGACTTCGTCAAACTTTGCAAGTCGGTGACAGCAAAGCGTCCCAAGACAGTGATTGACCACATTCTCAAGCATGGGCACATCACGACCGAGGAATTGAAAGAAACATACGGCTACAACCATCCGCCGCGCGCGGTTCGGGACGTTAAAGAAAACGGCATTCCCATTGAAATGTTCCGGGTAACCGGCAGCGATGGCCGGAAGATTGCCGCCTACCGGTTTGGCGATCCGAAAACGGCCCGGTTTGGAAGCCAAGCCGGGCGAACCGCATTCGCGAAAGAATTGAAACAAAAGCTGGTCGCTCTTCAAGGCCCGCGCTGCGCAATCTATTTGGAATCATTTCCAGCGACCGAGTTGCAGATTGACCACCGGGTTCCTTTTGAAGTCGCGGGTGATGTCCGCGACGTTGTGACGAAACCTGAGGACTACATGCTCCTGTGTGGTTCAGCCAACCGCGCCAAATCCTGGTCATGCGAGCACTGCCTGAATTGGCTCGAACTGAGGAAACCGGAGATTTGTCGTGATTGTTACTGGGCTTATCCGGATAACTACACGCACGTTGCCATGAAAGCGGTCCGGCGGGCGGACATCCTCTGGTCCGGCCCCGAAATTGAAACTTACCAGAGGCTCAAAAAACGCACTGTAGAGCTGCAAAAGAATATTCCTGCCTACGTCAAAGAACTTGTCGAAAAACACCTGGAGATTTAGCAACCGCAGCCAACAACTGAAACTTGACACCCGAATCGGGGGCGAGGAACACTTTTATCAATGCCTCCAATAAAATGACCGAATCCGAAAGTCTCAAGTCGTTCATATCAATAAGATTACACCACACTAATTCAACAAACGATACCAATTGTCCCGCTGATGCGGCTCGTAGCCCGCGTCGCGGATCAGCCGCCGCATGTCCGCCACGTCCATGCGGTGGGCCGTCCCGGCCTGCGAGACGACGTTTTCCTCGATCATGATGCTGCCCAGGTCGTTCGCGCCGAATTTCAGCGCCACCTGCCCGATCTCCGGCCCTTGCGTCACCCACGAGCTTTGGATGTTGGGAATGTTGTCCAAATAAATCCTGTTGACTGCCTGCGTGCGCAAATAATCATGCCCTCCCGACGTTGGCGCTTTCAGCCGCGTGTGCTCCGCCTGAAACGTCCAGGCGATAAACGCCGTGAACCCCTTTGACTTGTCCTGCTGCGCGCGCACCCGTTCCAGATGTTCAATGCGGTCCTCCAGCGTCTCCACATGGCCGAACATCATCGTCGCCGTCGAAGCCAGGCCCAGCCGGTGCGCCACGTCCATCACCTCCAGCCAATCGTCGCTCATCGCCTTGAGCGGCGAAATCCGCCGGCGCACACGGTCCGCCAAAATCTCCCCGCCGCCGCCGGGAATCGAGCCGAGGCCCGCCTGGACGAACTGCGAAATAATCTCCTCCAGCGGCAATTGGAACACCTCGCGGAAATGAATGAACTCGCTCGGGCTGAACCCGTGGATGTTGATCTGCGGGAACTTCGTTTTGATGTGCGACAGCAGATCCAGGTACCATTGCAGCGAAAGCCTGGGGTGATGCCCCCCTTGCAGCAGAAGCTGCGTTCCGCCCAGCGCGAGCGTCTCCTCGATCTTGCGGTCCATTTCCTCCAGCGTGATGATGTAGGCGTCCGCGTCCTTTTCCGTGCGATAAAAAGCGCAGAATTTGCAGTACACATTGCAGACATTCGTATAATTGACGTTCCGGTCCACGATATAAGTGGCGATGTCGTTGCCCCGGCCCTGGTGTGTGTTGGCCTGGGCCAGTTGCCGCCGCCGGTCCGCCAGCGCCCCCAGCTCCGCCAGCGGCAGTCCGAAAAGCCGCCGCGCCTCCGCCTGGTCAATCCGTCCGCCGGCCCAGACCTTTTCCAACAGAGATGTGTCATCGCTCATGCCCTTCCATTTTAAAGCCAAAGCGTGAAAGTTCAAACCATCCCGCATCAGGGTTGATTCAGCTTGATTTGGAATGCTTGGTTTTGCGCGCAAATAGTTCATGCAAAGCCACTTGGGTTGCTTTTTAGAAAAAATGGCCTGTTTGGCGGATCAAGCCATGCTCGCAACAATGACATCATAAAGCATACTAAGTAGATATAGTATTGAAGGAGTGCTGAACAATAGTGGTCAGGGCTGCGCTCAAAGGTTGCCTCTAAACCACCAGAGGCATGGAAATTCAGCGGCTTTCTGCCGAAAGCTGCGCCGGCGTAGCGGCGGATGGCAATCCGCCGCCGACTTTGTATGCCAACGGTGCGCGACGGTGGCGGCACAGCTTTCCAGACTTTAGAGTGGCCCCTGGTCGTGAAGGCGACTCTCTTTTTCCACTCTCTTTTTTCATTCGATTGCGCCAATCCTTTGCGGCATTTTGGTCGTTTTGAAAATGTCCGGCACATCCCATTACGTCCCGGCGGATCAGCGGTATTCCACCGGGGAACTGGTGCGGCGCCTCCTGGCGCTGGCCTGGCGCTTTCGCCGGGATTGTCTCTGGTCGGCGGCGCTGGGCCTGGCGCTGCTCCTGCTCGGCATCATCGGACTCAAGCTGCTGGGCGTGGTGATTGATGTCATCCGGCGCGCGCTGGACCCTTCGCTGCCCGCGCCCGTTTATCCGCTGGGCTGGACCCCGCCCGCCGGGTGGACGCCGTTGCGGATTGTCACGGCGCTGGCGCTGGCCATTGTGGCGCAGGCGCTGTTGCGGGCGGCGCTGACCTACGCCTATAACATGATCACCGCGCGGCTGACGCAGGGGGAAATTGTGCCCGCCCTGCGCGCCCAGCTTTATGGCAAGTTGCAGCGGCTCAGTTTCAGTTTCTTCGATCTGCACGGCTCCAACTCCATTTTCAACCGGGTGACGGGCGATGTGCAAAACACGCGGCTGTTCGTGGACGGGGTGTTGTTGCAGGGACTGAACATGGTTCTGACGCTGGCGGCCTACGCCTTTTTCATGTGGAAGATTCATCCGGCGCTGACGGTGGCCTGTTTGTCGGTGTCCGTGCCGTTGTGGGGGCTGGCGCATTTTTATTCCGCGCGGCTGCGTCCGGGTTATCTGCGCAACCGGGAGCTGACCGACGACATGGTGCTGTTGTTTAGTGAAAGCGTGCGGGGAATGCAAACGGTGAAAGGCTTTGCCGCCGAGCGGCACCAGGTCCGGCGGTTTGAAGCTTCCAACGATGAGGTCTCCTCCCAGCAGCGGCGGATTTTTTGGGATTTGTCCATCTTCACGCCCGGCACGCAGATGTTGTCGCAAATGAGCCTGGTGATTTTGTTCGCATACGGCGGGTGGTTGTATGTGCGGGGGCGGATTCCGTTGGGCGGCGGGTTGGTGGTCTTTGCGGGTTTGCTCCAGCAGTTCACCGGGCAAGTGGCCAACATCTCCACCATCGCCAACTCCGTCCAGCAAAGCCTGGCGGCGGCGCGGCGGGTATTCGAGGTGCTGGACACCCCGGTGGAGGTGCAAAGCCGCCCCGGCGCCCTCGCGCCCGGGCGGTTGACGGGGCGGATGGTCTTTGAGGGCGTCACCTTCGGCTATACGCCCGGCAAACCGGTGCTGACGGACGTCTCCTTCGAGATTAAGCCTGGCCAAGTCGTCGGCATTTTTGGCATGACGGGCGCCGGCAAGAGCACCTTGCTTGGTTTGGTGCCCAGGTTCTACGATCCGCAAGCCGGCCGGATTCTGGCCGACGGGCGGGATCTCCGGGAGTTGGAACTGGACGCTTACCGGCGTCAGATCGGCCTGGTTTATCAGGAGAGCTTCTTGTTTTCCAACACGGTGGCGGCGAACATTGCCTTTGGGCATCCGGCGGCCACGATGGAAGAGATCGAGCGGGCGGCGCGGATCGCCTCGGCGCACGAGTTCATCTGCGGGCTGGCGCATGGCTACGAGACGGTGTTGGGGGAATCGGGCGTGGATTTGTCCGGCGGCCAGCGTCAGCGCCTGGCCCTGGCGCGCGCCTTGCTGTTGCAACCGCCGGTGCTGATTCTGGACGACCCGACCGCCTCGGTGGATGCGCGGACGGAAAATGAAATCGTGTCCGCCCTGCGCGAAGCGATGAAGGGCCGGACCACGCTGGTGGTGTCCGGGCGTTTGAGCCTGTTGCGCCGGGCCGATTTGATTCTAGTGCTGGACGACGGCCGGCTGATCCAATCCGGCACGCACGAGGAATTGGTGCATCGTCCCGGCCCCTATCACGAAACCGCGCTGTTGCAGATAATGGATTTAACCTAAAAAGAGCATTCGTCCCTTCGAGAAGTGCGCACGCCCGACAAAAAATCAGGGACGGAAGCACAAGGACCCAGCCAAGCCCTTCGAGAGCACTTTGGATTCCGGCTCGGGAACCAGGTTTTCATTGCATGACAAATCAATTGGTGTAGTCTTTCGCATGAGCCGCATGTACAAAGGCAAAATTATGAACGCTGCAAAATGGGAAACGACGACAAAGAGCGCCGCTGTGCTTTCGTTGGACTCAAAGAATCCAAGGCTCGCACAGATCACACAACAATCAACAGAACGCGAGTTGCTCGAAGAATTAGTGAGCAAGGAGGATGTATATTCTCTTGCAAAGAGTATTGTCGAAAGCGGCTATTTCCCAAGTGAGGTTCTGGTTGCTGTGCGCGAACAATCGAAA
>JBEKIA010000033.1:0-24895 GCA_050011995.1 Verrucomicrobiota bacterium | reverse complement strand
CTTTCAGGTTTGGCGTACATAATGTTCGGCACGTAGTTTTGAGGGTTGCGGTCGTAGAGCGGGAACCAAGTTGACTGGATTTGCACCATGATCCGGTGCCCCGGCAGAAACATGTGGCACACATTGGGCAACCGGAGCCGATAGGGCAGGACTTTGTTGGGCTCGATCGGCTGCGGATTCGCCGGGTCCCGCCGGTAACGGCCGCGCAAGATGTCGGCCGAAAGCATTTGTTGGCAGCCACCGAGTTTGGGGTGGTCGGGAACCTCATCGGGCCAAACGTCTATGATCTTCACCACCCAATCGGAGTCGGTTCCGCTGGTGGACGCAGACAGCCGGGCGATCGGCTCGCCCGCAACCCGCAGTGGCTCTTGGAGCACTTCGGTCTCATAGACCAAAACGTCTGGACGGCAGGCGGCTGGACGCTGGTCATCCACCAGCCATTCGTTCCAGGTCAAGTCCTGGGTCGGCCTCTGCCGATACGGAACCGGTTTTGCAGGGTCAGAAACGTATTCGTCGTATTCCGCCTGGGATAATTCCGGCCGTTCAAATCCGAGCCGGCTGCCAGGGAGGAGATAGAGGTTCCGCGCCTGCTCCGGGCATCCTTCAGCGCAGGAGCGCGGCCAGGCGTCATAGCGATGCCACTGGTCGGCGCCCGTTTCATAGACGAGCACGCGCGGCGTGTCGGGCAGCGGCGCGTCCTTTAGGTAATGGTCGAGGAAAGGCTGCATGACCGCGCGCCGGAACCAGGCCGCGGTGTCGCCTTCGAACTGAATCTGGCCAATACCGCGGCCTTCGCCCCGTCCCTGGCCGTGGTTCCAAGGCCCCAAGACCAGATGCACGATCTGGCCCGAGGGGTCCTTGCCCGACAGAGCTTTGTAAAGGGCGGGGCCGCCGTAAATATCCTCCTGATCGAAGAGGCCGGAGACGATGAGCATGGGCACCGTCAGCGGCTCTTTGGCGAGTAGTTTGTCCACCGCCTGGTCCTGCCAGAACGAATCGTAGGCGGGGTGCTCCGCGATGGCGCGCCAGAATCCGAGCTGGTCAAGCCCGCGGGATGAGGCCATCGCGCCCGCGGAGCCGCCTCTCAGGAACTCATCGTAAGTGTCGCGAACCCCGGACCACCAGGTTTGGTCATTGCCGCGCGTCGCCTCCTGGGCGTAGATGTAGGTGAGGGTGCCTTCCTGCCGAAAGGCGCCGTTGTGAAACCAGTCATCCCCCATCCAGCCGTCAATCATCGGCGCGAAGGGCACCGCGGCCTTTAGCGCCGGGTGCGGATGCACCGTGGACATGACGGTGGTGTAACCCTCGTACGATCCGCCGATCGTGCCCACGCGCCCGTTGGATTCGGGCACATTCTTCACCAGCCAGTCAATCGTGTCGTAGGTATCCGTGGCGTGGTCCACTTCGGTGGAGTTGAGCGGACCCCGGAGCGGCCGGGTCATCACATAATCGCCTCCGGACCCGTATTTGCCGCGCACGTCCTGAAAAACAATAATGTAGCCGGCGGCCACCGCGGTTTCATCCATTTGCGGAACCGCCGCGGCCAGATGCGGACTGTTAAAGCGCAACACCCGCGCCGACGCGTTGTACGGCGTGCGGGTCAGCAACATCGGCTGCCGGGCGGCGCCCTTGGGCACGAGGATGAAGGTCTTCAGTTTCACGCCGTCGCGCATGGCGATCATTTCCTCGCGCTTCACGTAGTCGAAGTCGTCGGTCCTGGGCTTGAAAGTCTCCGGCGTGTCGCCGGGCAGTTTTGCCTCAACTCCATCGGCGCGCGCATCCCCGGGGCGGAGCAGGACGCAGGCCGCGGCGAGCGCCGCCCAGGTTGCGAACCGGGGAAAGTCCGCTAATTTAGTCCTTTTCTGGCATGGCCTTTCTTTCGTCATCTTGCGGAGAGTAAACGCCAAGGACGAAGCTCATGCAAGCCGCACAAAGGCGGGCTTTTGGTTTCCCTTGTGAAAATGGTAGGGGCGGTGGGATTTGAACCCACGACCTCTTGGTCCCGAACCAATACAAGTCGTGTGAAGGCGCAGACGCGGGAACGCCATTTCAGCGGATTCAGTCGGCCCAAGTTAAAGCCTCACGCTCAAGCTGCCCATGGTTAACCAAAGTGGCTCTAACCATCAGCGGCGACACATGGAAGTGAGTCGCGGCTTCCGAAATATCATCTTCATCCGGCTGCGCGGTCTGGATTTTTTCCAACAACGCGTCGATGGGGCACAGAAACTCCTGAGCAAACTTGCGTTGAAATTTCTGGCGCGAGGTCTTGGCGTGGGTCGCGGGGAGGAGTCTTTCTTGATTGGAGAAATAGAGAAAGTCTCCAAGCAATCGAGTGGCGGCAAATCGACGGGTGGTGTAGGCGGGACGATTAAAGTAGATGTCGAACGTGCCACTAGACCCTGTCCGAAGCCCTAAAGGTATTGGGCTTGGCACAGTGGACGTCTCCGAAAAAACCGCGGCTTTGGCGCTCAAAAGGTCTGCCAGTTTGTGGTCGCTAATGGGTTGCTTGGCCAAACCCCAGTGCTTTCGCGCATGCCGGGCAAGATCGGCTGCTGTTTGCCAGGAAGGGCGCTGAACATCGGCGATGGAAAACATCGGTAATTCAGGAACGCGCGCTCGAAATCCTCCGGGTTTGGGTTCGGACTGAAAACGGCCCAGTTCGCGAATTTTTTGCAAAGCATCGCCGGTATTTTGCCGAGTCTCTGCAGCAACTTCTGCCAATGCGCTTTTCCCGAGGTTGTCCTGATCTTCCAGGAGGTTCTCGAGCAGTTCAGCAGGCGCCTGATCAGGGTCAAAGCCGGCCATCGCTTCCAGCTTGCGCTGTTGAGACAGTTCGGGATCACTTCTTTCCTTTAGGATCTCGGCCCAAAGGCTGGGCAAACATTCATCCTGCAACCTCAAGGAATGCATTCGAGAGAGGACCCCCTCCATGAACGCATCCACCTTTTGTTCAAATTCGGCGGCAGTAATCCAAGCTTGAACATCGCTAATGTACCGGACGGGCTCAAAACGAGCCCCATTCGATTTTGGCTTGGCGGCAATTTCCATCGAATCGCCATCACTTTCGAATATCGCATTGGGCCAGACGAAGCCACCGCCTGCGGCCGCCAAACAGTGTGCCATGCGCCAGTCCACGTCTTTCCACCACTTGGCAGGAGCAGGCTCCCACCGAAGGCGCCACCAATTGGCGCCGAACCAGTTGGCGAGATGCCAAGCGCTGGCGAGTATCCGATTGCGCACGGTTTTGGCTCCCAAATCATCAAGTCGCGTGATATACTCCTCGCCGACCGCCACGCCGATGGAAGCCGCCAGGGCGCGGTCTAACTCGCTGCCCGTATCGCGATTCAACCAATCAAATTCAATGCGCAAGGCATCACTCATGAGCCGCCTTCCATGCAGCCTTCACGATCTCTCGAAACGGATCCTCTTCCGGCATCGGATAACCGTGATAAGTCCCGTTCGCAGCGTTTTCAAGCTGTGCCTCCAAGGGCACGCCCTCCGGGGACACCGCCCACACATTCTGCGGATAAGTGGCGCCTCGCGGTTCACTCACAAGACCATGGCGAATACCCTCTTGAAGCAGCCTCAAGGCTTGAACCCGGTCAACAATGCCTGCCTCGTCACAAAGAGTCTTGTGCCTCCGCGGGCTGGCAAGCGGCGTCAAACCAAAGTTGCCCGGATTTCGCTTATGTTCCGGGTTCCCCCCATACCGCACAGTTTCCGCCAAGCGTACCAATTCTGTTTGGACTATGGCGCTGGCTATGTGGCGCTTAGGATTAAATGTTCGCCGCTTGCTCAACATGACGTGCCTTTAAGCCTACATGAGGAAAACGCGGGCATCAATACCCATTTCTTTGTGGTTTTTCAACGAAGAGGTGACACCAAAACGAAAAACTGGCAAAGAATTGGCAAATTGAACATTCCTTTGGCTCCATCAGATCCGACATAAGCCGTTGATATGGAATGGTCGGGGCGGTGGGATTTGAACCCACGACCTCTTGGTCCCGAACCAAGCGCGCTACCAAGCTACGCTACGCCCCGACAGCCAAGAAAACCCAAGATGCACCCAGCCGCCCCGCAATGCAAATACATTCTCGATAAATTCGCTGGCGCGCCCGCGGGGCGCATCTTGACACCGCCACCTTCGAGCCAACGAACCCCTCTCCCCTCTTCGTGGGGAACAGGAACAGTTCCCGGCTTGCGCAGATTCGGGCTGGACGCCGCGGGGATGTTCCTCTAGCCTTGGCCCATGGCTAAAGTGAAAGGCGCGGAGAGCGCCAGCGAGGACATTTTAAAATTGCCGTTTGAAGAGGCGCTGAAGCGGCTCGAAGGCATTGTCGAAGCGATGGAGGCGCAGGATCTGCCCTTGGAATCGCTCCTGGCGCGCTATCAGGAGGGAACCGCCCTGGCCCAGCTTTGCCAGGTGAAATTGAACGAGGCCGAGTTGAAAATCCAGCAGTTGGAGAAAAACGCCAAAGGGGAATTCAACGTGAAACCGGCCCAAAACCCGGAGGAGGAGTGATGAGCCGTTATCTGGACATGGTGGATGACCCTTCGCATGTGAAGAAACTCACCTTCGAGCAGTTGCGAGAGTTGGCCGGCGAAATCCGCCACGAGTTAATCACCAAGCTCGCTGTCAACGGCGGGCATCTGGGGCCAAACCTGGGGGTGGTGGAGTTGACGCTGGCGCTCCACACGGTCTTCTCCACACCCCATGACCGGTTCGTCTGGGATGTGAGCCACCAAAGTTATGTCCACAAGTTGCTGACGGGACGCAAGAACCGCTTTCATACCATCCGCACCACCCAGGGCCTGAACGGGTTTTCGCTCCGCACCGAAAGCGAGCACGATTGCTACGGGGCCGGTCACGCCGGCACGGCCCTGTCCGCCGCCCTGGGGATGTGCGCGGCGCGCGATCAACGCGGCTCGGATGAAAACGTGGTCTGCATTTTTGGCGATGCCGCGCTGACCAACGGCATTTCCTTTGAGGCGCTCAATAACATCGCCCACACCACCAAACGCTTCATCGGCATCCTCAACGACAACGAATGGAGCATTGCCAAGAACGTCGGCGCCATTTCCTCCTATCTCAACAAACTCATCACCAATCCGCGCTACAACCAACTGCAGAAGGACCTCGAGCGCCTGATGAAACGCCTGCCCAAAGGGGAACTGGCCATCAAGCTCGGCCACAAAGCCGAGGAATTGCTCAAAGGCGCCGTGGCCGACGCCGCCTTGCGCCAGAACATCCCCGGCTTGGGCGCCGACGGCCGCGGCGGTCATGGCAGCAGCTTGATCTTCGAGGAACTGGGCCTCCGCTACCTCGGCCCCATTGACGGCCACAACCTGCCGATGCTCCTCAGCTCGCTGGAATTCGCCAAGCATTGCACCGTGCCGGTGGTGCTCCACGTTCTCACGACCAAGGGCAAAGGATACGAGGCGGCGCAGAATTATCCGGAAAAATTTCACGGCCTGGGTCCCTATGACCCCCTGACGGGCGCAACTCCCCCCGCCAAACCGGGCGCGCCGCCCTCCTATCACGAGGTCTTCGGCCAGACGATGGTCAAGCTTTGCCAGAAAGACAATTCGGTCGTGGGCATCACGGCCGCCATGCCGACGGGCACCGGCCTCAAGGCGCTGGAAAAAGCCATGCCGGAGCGCTATTACGACGTCGGCATCGCCGAGGAACATGCGGTCTTGTTTGCCGCCGGCATGGCCACCATGGGCTTTCACCCCGTCTGCGCCATCTACTCCACCTTTTTGCAGCGCGCCTACGACTGCATCATCCACGATGTGGCCTTGCAGGATTTGCCCGTGATTTTCTGCATGGACCGGGCGGGCCTCTCCGCCAACGACGGGCCGACGCATCACGGGCTGTTCGACATCGCCTATTTGCGCTGTGTGCCCAACCTCATCGCCATGGCCCCCAAGGATGAAGACGAACTGGCCGACATGATGTTCACCGCCACGCACCAGAAACATCCCGCCTTCATCCGCTATCCGCGCGGCCCCGCCGAAGGGGTGGCAATGAAGGACCAGCCCAAAATCCTGGAAATCGGAAAGGCCGAGGTCACCCGCAATTTTTCCGGGAAGGGCGGGCCAAAGGCGGCTTTGTTCGGACTGGGCAACCTCCACTCCCTGGCATTGCAAACGGCCGGACAACTCGCGGCGGAAGGCTGGGACTGCGCGGTCATCAACCCGCGCTTCACCAAGCCGCTGGATGCCGGCGTGACGGAGTTTTTCGGGCGGGCGGCGGAAATCGTGGTGACATTTGAAGACCATGTTTTGCCGGGCGGCTACGGCTCCAGCGTGGTGGAATTCTTCAATGAAAAACAAATCGCCACCCCGGTGGTCTGCATCGCCTGGCCTGACCAGTTCATCGAACACGCCAGCTCGGTGGATTACCTCCGCGAGAAATACGGCCTGACCGCCGCCAGCGCCGTCGCGCAGGTCAAAGCATTGTCGAGCCGCCGCGAACAACAAATCGCGCCCCTGGCCGCGCAAGTTTGAAATTGCGGTTCCACGGCGTTTTCTCCGTGCTCACTTGTTCAAAATCCTGGGGTTGGCCGAGACGGGCGGCGGCCGCTTCAATTCGCTTCAATACTCCTCGCTCATCTGCATGCCGCCGTGCTCCGGGTTGGGGATGAGCTTGCCGTGCTTGGAGTCCACTACAAAATCCAAATATTCCAGAGGAATCTGTCCGAGCAGGTTGGGCACATTCTCGCCGACCTCCACCACGTTGAAATCGCCGTAGCGGCCCTGGACTTCCAGACGAACGGATTCATAGACGGATCGTTTCGCCGGCCCGTTGCCGGTTTGGGAAACGACGCTGTCCACCGTTTCCAAACCGAGAGCGCGAATGACGCTGGGTTTGAGGTATAGGCGCGTGGCGCCGGTGTCAACCAGCGCTTCGGCCTCCACCTCGCGGGGTTTGGCGGTGGACAGCTTGCGATGCTGCGCGCCCAGGTCGAACAGGTTGGTCAGCTTGATCTTGATTTGGACTTTTCCCATGAGCCAAATGTGGCCGATCTCCTCACGCTGCGCAAGCGCCGAATGAAGGCCCGACACCGCAAACCCCAAAATCAGACAGGCAACAGCCTAAAGATTTTTCGAGGATTCTTTGCTGGAATCGGTCTAATGCAGGGTGAAAAGCGAACTCGGATAACACTATGTCAACGAGCTGCAAATCGGCCCTGGTCCTGATCGCCGCGATGGCGGTCTGCGCGAACTCATCTCAGGCTGGCGAAGGCGGCCAACCCCGTCCGGAAGGCGCCCCACCCTGCCCATTCCAAAATCTCGTTGCGGACGACGCGGCCTTGGAGGCGTGGAGCAGTATCGGCCCGCCGCAACCAGAGGCCATCATCGAAGGGGCGGTGTTGAATGAAGTGGCGTCGAGCACAGCAAGGATGTTCCAAAACCAATTTGACCTCATTTTACCGCCCGCCGACCCCGACCTCTCCAAGATGGCGGTGCAAATGCGACTCAAGGACGTCCGCGCCATTGAGATTTTCAACGCCATGAATTTGTATTTTGAGACGGAAGGAATCCCGGCGCATTGGACATTGACGCTCAACGGCAGCCGCCCCACCGCGATCCTCGGAGTGGAAAAGAACCAGGCCGCCACGCCATTGGCCGAGACGGAAAAAACAAGATATATAGTGATTTCCGTCGCGGACATCTTGTATGCGTCCGGTCTGGCTCTGAACAAACCATTTGCGCACAACCTGGAGGCGGCGGTGGCAGCGGCTTTGGACGATGTTCGAAAGCCGGGACGCGCCAGGGTCAACACGCCGGGCGGGCCGGTGGTCAAGGTTCATGCACAAGCCGCCATTCTAGTCTTCAGCGGCACCTGGGGGGAAACCGATATAGTTCGCTCCGCCCTGGAAGCCCTGAAACGAACCGCGCTCATCCGCAAAGACATGGCGGAGGAAATCGAAAAACGGGCGAAATAGGAGGCGGCCCGCAAAGCGGCGGAGGACCTTAAGGCGCCGGCGAACTTGAAACAGGACGGGGGGAACGGTGGGACTGGGTGGAACAGGCGACCCGCCTGTGCCGGCCGGCGACTCGCCGGGCGGAGTGTGAGTTGGACACCATGCGGACCATCGCAACTTTATGGGAAAAGAGCTGCCGCGATCTTCCGCCGGGCCAGTGGCTCGGCGGCACGGGCGGGTCGCCCGTGCCACCCATCTCGAAGAAAATGGGCGGGCCATGCGGTAGCCACCGAATATTCCACTTGGTTCCACTTGGTTCCAGTTCCGGTGGGCCGGGGGGATCCCCATGCGTCCGACAGCATTTCTCAACATTTTCGGCAACGAGGGTAGGGCGGGCAGTCCCCTGCCCGCCGCAGGACGGCGCTGCGACGTTGGTTCCTCTGCCCATGTTCGACGGCGGGCAGCGGAGTGCCCGCCCTACCTTTCCGTCGCACCGAAAAGTGACGGCCTTTTTTGATTGTCTCCCCAGCGAGACAGCGTACGATTCCACAAACGGGTTGCGGAAGCGTTTGTTTCGCCGCAACTCCAAGCAACATTTAGACTTGACTCCCGGCGCCAAACTGAAACTGACGATTGACGACATCGCCTTCGGCGGCGAGGGCGTGGGAAGGGTGGATGATTTCGTGGTGTTCGTGCCGTTCGTCGCGCCGGGGGAAGTGGTCGAGGCGGAGTGTACGGAGGTGAAAAAGCGGTTTGCGCGCGCCCGGTTGCTCCAGGTTCTCCAGCCCTCGCCGGAGCGGGTCGCGCCGGTCTGCCCCTACTTTGGCGAATGCGGCGGATGCCAGTACCAGCATCTGGATTATCCGGCCCAGCTTCGGATCAAGCACAAGCAGATTTGCGATTTGTTCCAGCGCATCGGCGGTTTTGACGGCGCGCTCATTGATGCGGTGACGCCCTGCCCGCAACCCTACGGCTACCGCAACCGCATCATGATCCGCAGCCAATGGGACAAATTCAAACAGGGGCTGAACATCGGTTTTATCCGCGCGGACAACCGGCTGGTGGTGGACATCCAGGAATGCAAGATTGCCGAGCCGGCTCTCAGCGCCCAAATCCAGGAGGTCCGCCGCCATCCTCCGCCCAAAGGCGGCCTCAAGGTGGTGATGCGCCTCGCGCCGGAAGGCTGGGCCGTCCCGCGCGATTCGTTTTTCCAGACCAATTTCTTTCTGCTGCCCAGGCTGGTGGAAACCGTGCGGGAGCGGTTGCGGGCGGGCGGCACGCGGTTCTTGATTGACGCCTATTGCGGCGTGGGCTTTTTCAGCGTGGAACTGGCCGACTTGGTCGAGAGCTTTGCCGGGGTGGAAGTGGACACCGCGGCGATCCAGGCGGCCCGGCAAAACGCCCTGGCGCGCGGCAAATCCAACGGCCAGTTCCTGGCGGGCCGGGTGGAGGAACTGTTGCCGCGGGTGCTCGCCCGATTTGAGGCCGGGGCCGCCACGCTCTTGCTCGATCCGCCCCGCACCGGCTGTCCGCCGCAAATGCTCCAATGGCTGGCCCAAGCCCAGCCGGCCCAGATTCTTTATGTTTCCTGCCATCCGGCCACCCTGGCGCGGGACTTGAACGTTTTGTGCGCCAATGGTGTCTTTGAATTATCGAGAATCATTCCGTTGGATATGTTTCCACAGACACAGCATGTGGAATGCGTGGCGGACGTGCGAAGGAAGGCCGTTCCGCCCAGCCCCCTTTAAACCACAATGTATCCTTGCCAAGAGGCGGCCGGCCAGCCCAAACTGGAGCCATCCATGACGGAAAATGAAAGAACAATCGGTCCCGGCGCGCACCGCCCCATCATCCTGTGGCCGTGGCTGGTCGCGCTGGCGGCGTTCGCTCTGTACGGCTTGACCTTGAACCCCTGGGTCACCTTCAGCAGTCTTCCTTTTGCCTCGCAGATCACCGGCTGGGACTGGCATCCCGGTCCCCTGCCCTGGCGGCCCACTGCCCAATACCCCCTGTTCTTGATTTTGACCTCTCCGTTGCGGCTCCTGCCCGTGGAATGGCGCGTCCTGGGCCTGAACCTGTTCACCGCGGCTTGCGCGGCCTTGACGCTGGCCATCCTGGCTCGTTCCGTCAGGCTCTTAGCGCATGACCGCACCCGGGACCAGCGGCTGCGGGAAGGCGGAGAGTTCGCGCTGCTGTCGGTGCGCGCGGCGTTTCTGCCGGCGGCTTTCGCCGTGCTGCTGCTGGCGGGGCAATTGACCTTCTGGGAAAACGCCGTTGCCGCCACCGGCGAGATGATTGATTTGTTGGTCTTCGCCTTCCTGATTCTCTGTTTGCTGGAGTTTCGCGTCTCGCAGAGCGAGCGGTGGTTGAACCTGTTCACCTTTGTTTACGGGATGGGAGCGGCCAACAATTGGGCGCTGATTGGTTTCTTCCCCTGTTTCCTGCTGGCGCTGGTCTGGATCAAACGCGCCGGGTTTTTCCACTGGAGATTCCTGTTGCGGATCACCGGGTGGGGCGTCCTGGGGCTGCTGCTCTACACGCTGATTCCCCTTCGGGGCGCCATCCAGCAAGACGGCAGTTTTTGGGAGCTGTTGCGTCAGAAATTGACCGAGCAACACATTTATTTCATCGGCATTCCGCGGTATTTTGTGGCCATTGCGGCGGTGCCGACCCTGGTTCCGCTGCTCTTCGCCGCCATCAACTGGCCTTCCTCCGAGGGCGAAGTGATCGCCGGCGCGCACAACCTCACCAACGTGTTGTTTCGCCTCCTGCATCTGGTGTTTTTGGCCATCGGCGTTCTGATGTTTTTCGATGTGAAATTAAGCCCCAGCCCGCGGAATATGGGCCTGGGCGTATTGCCGGGAGCGCCCGGCTTCCTGAGTTTTTACTATCTGGCCGCCTTGAGCGTCGGGTATTTCAGCGGCTTCGTCCTGCTGGTCTTTGGGAAGGATGTGCAAATTGTCTGGGTTCGGGCCACGGGCCTTCTGCGCGTCTTCAACCGGACGGTGACGGGATTGCTCTGGGTGGCGGCCATTGGGTTGCCCGCCTTGCTGTTCTGGCAGAGTTTTCCGCACATTCGGGATTTCAACAACCATGCGGTGGCTGAATTTGGAAACGAAATGGCCAAATCTCTGCCCGCCAAGCCGGCCTTTGTGCTGGCCGACGACCCCGCCCGGCTGTATCTGGCCATGGGCGCCAGCCAGAGCCTGGGTCTGCCCGATCAATATATTTTTCTGGAAAGCCGGTCCCTGGTTCATCATCAATATCTTCGTTTCCTGGTGGATCGCTACCCGGCCTTTCGCCAGGAGATCAAAGATCCGGACAGCCTGACCAATGAGATCACGGGCTGGCAGATCGGCGATTTTTTGAGGCATCTCGCCCAGCGCCATCCGGTTTATTATTTGCATCCCAGTTTTGGCCGCTACTTCGAGCGGGTTTGCATGGTCCCTTACCGCCTGGGCGGCTATTTGCTCCCCTACCCGGCCGACGCCCTGGATATGATGGGGTTGTCTGTGAAGGATATCCCTGCCAACCAGGCCTATTGGCACACCCTGGAAAAGCAATCACTGGCCTCCTTGCCGGGATTGGCCAAGACCAACACCGATGCCCTGCGCATCGCCAACTACTATTCGCAAGCCCTGGATTACTGGGGCACGGAATTGCAAAAGGCCGGCACCGAATTCAAGCTCCCGGCCCTGCTGGAGGACGCCAACAACCAGTTCGCGGAGGCCCTTCGCCTCAATTCAAATAATGCGGTGGCCCGCATCAACCAGCAATACAATGCCCATTTGCGCAATGTGGCGCCTGTCGGCCCTCTCCTCGATTCGTCCACTCTGGCCGCCAACGTGAACAATTGGGATTCCGTGTTTAATGTGGACGGCCCGGTGGACGAGCCTTACCTGGACATCCGGGCCGGCCAGTATTTTGCCATGCACAACGCCTACATGCAGGCCGCTCATTTATTCCAGCGCTGCCTGGAGCTGGCCACCAACAACCCGGAAGGCCAATTGGACCTGGCCAAAACCTATATTGACATGGGACTGGTGGACGCGGGCCTGGCCCTGATCCGAAACATCCGCGAACCTTTCACGGGCGATCCGCTGGAACTGGTGCGCGTGGAAGCCCTGGCCTATGTGAAAACGAACAATTTCGCCCAGGCCGATAAATTGTTGACAGAGGGGCGCGCCCGGCATCCCAAGGATGAAAATTTCCCCGGCGTGATGGCCAGTCTCTACCGGCTCATTGGGTACCGCGTGCTGTCCCAAGGCAGCAGCGATCCAGCCCGGGAAAATGAGGCGGCCCAATGGTTCAAGAAATCGCTGGCGGCCCTGGAGGAACAGTTGCAATTGCTCAATTCCCCCATGAATGTCACGGCCAACGCGCTCCGGGTTCCCCAAGTCAACCTCCAGAAGATCGAAATGCAAATGATGCTCAGGGATTACACCAACGCCATCGTCACCGCCACCGCCATGGTGCGCCAGGACCCGGAAAGCCCGCGCCCCCTCCTCAACCGCGCCATTTCCGAACTGCAACTCAACCGGCTGGACGCCGCCAAGAAGGATTATCAGGCTGCGGAGCAAATGACCCTGGAGCCGTTGCAAAAGGCCTATCTCTATTACGGCCTGGCCCAGGTCGCCCAAAAGCAGAACGACAAGCAGGCGGAAATCCGTTACTCCAGGCTTTACCTTGATTATGCCCCGAGAAAAACCGCGGAGTTTACCAACGTAACCCAGCGACTCCAGAAATTGGAGGCTCGCTGAAGCCAGCGCGGATGCGGGGGGCCTGTTTTCCTTTTTGGGGTTCCCCTCTTAATCTCAACTCCCGATGCGGGTCACCCACGTCATCACCCGGTTGATCATTGGCGGCGCCCAGGAAAACACCATCGCCACGGTTCTGGGCCTGCAACAGCGCCCGGGCATGGAGATCAACCTCCTGGCCGGCCCCACCACCGGGCCGGAAGGTTCCCTGGAATCCGCCTTCCAGCCATGCCCGCAAGTCCTTTCCATCGTCCCTTCCCTGGTGCGCCCCATCCATCCGCTCAACGACCTCCTGGCCTTGCTTCGGCTGACCCGGATTTTCCGCGCCACCCGGCCCCACATTGTCCACACTCACAGCGGCAAGGCGGGAATCTTGGGGCGCTGCGCCGCCCGCCGCGCGGGCGTTCCGATTATTGTTCATACCATTCACGGCCCCTCTTTCGGGCCGTTCCAGGGCGCGCCGGCCAACGGACTCTTTCGGGGCGCGGAGCGGTTCGCCGCCCCATTCACAACTCATTACGTCAGCGTGGCGGAGGCCATGACCCGGCAGTACCTGGCCGCCGGCATCGGCTGGCCCGGCCAATTTACGCGCATCTTCAGCGGATTCCCCCTCGAACCGTTTCTCGCCGCGGAGAATGACCCGGCCTGGCGCGCCCGTCTCAACCTCACGCCGGATGATTTTGTCATTGGAATGAGCTCCCGGCTGTTCAAGCTCAAGGGACATGACGACCTGCTCGACATCGCCCCCGACCTGGTCCGCCAGTGTCCCCGCGCAAAATTCCTGCTCGTCGGCGGCGGCCCGTGGCGCGGACGCCTGGAAGGCCGCGCCCGCGCGCTGGGCCTGGAGAAACACTTTGTTTTTGCCGGCCTGGTCCCTCCGGCCCAGGTGCCGCGCTATGTGGGCATCATGGATGCGCTGGTTCATTTGTCCCGCCGGGAAGGACTTCCCCGCGCCCTGCCCCAGGCCCTGGCCGCGGCGCGCCCCGTGGTGGCTTATGATTGCGACGGCGCGGGTGAAGTTTGTATTGACAATGAAACCGGATTCCTCGTCCCGCCCGGCGACCGCGAAACGCTGGCCCGCCGGCTGCTGCAACTGGCGGGCGGCCCGGAGTTGCGCCGCCGCCTGGGCGCGCAAGGCCGCCAGTTCGCGCGCCCCCGCTTTTCCGTCGAAACCATGCTGGATAATTTGTACGCCCTTTACCTTCAACTGAGCGCGAAGGTGGAACCTGCCCCTCCCGGCTGAACCAAAATCTCTTGCAAATCTGGAGCGGGACTCCATAAGTGCCTACATGCTGCCCCGACGCATCAGCGTGCGCCTTCAGCACTTGCTTCGGCATTCTCCCGCCGTGTGACGGGCTGCTTGTTCGAGCATGCGTCTTCAAATGCTCAGGGGCCATCCCCAGCGTTCTGCGGAACAAAAAACCGATTTACAAAATCCACTTTCGGACTGACATTTGTCGGCTCATCTGTCGAGAATATTTCCTCCGCGTTAATGCCCATTTGCTCAAACCTCAGTATCAAGAAAAAGCTCCCCCCTTCGATGTGCCACGCGGCGAATCCAACAGGCGGACGCTGGTTGCCACGATAGCCTAGTGGCACCTCGCCCCAGCCACGCCCGCCATTACGAAATCCCCATGCTTGGATTTTCAGCCAAGGTCCCGCTTCGGTCATTGGGGAAATGGTAAAGCGGGACCTTGTTCCGTCAGTTGCAACCCAGGTTCCGGGTGTTGGCGGATATGGGTAGTCGTCGGCTCCCGGTTTGGTCGGCGGCGCCTTCGTTGCGGCCAGGGCTTCTTCCAGTTTCCGAATTCTTTCCTCCAGTTCCTGGATTCTGTCGCGGAGCAATTGTTCCTCCGGATTTTCCGCAGCCGGGGCATTTGTCATGGGTGCAACAGCCAAATTCGTTTGAGCCATTGTCGGATCGTTGGTTGGGACCGCTGTTGCCACCGCGGGTGAAGGCCGTTCGGTTTGGGGCGGTGAACTTGGGGTTGTTGGTGCCGCAGGATTGCCCGCGACGCTCCCGGCGGGCGTCTGGCCGGCAGGGTGCTGGCGAGGTTGCCACCAAATTAACGGCGCTGCCGCGGCCAGGAGAAAAACAGCCAGCAGGCAAACGATCCAACGCCGAACCCCTGATTCTTCAGGTCTGGAAGCGCCATTCGCGGGGTTCAAGCCAGGGCCTTTCCCTTTCTTGCGGTTTCGAGCGTGTTTTTCTCATATCTCATTCTCCACTGCGCCCCGTCGCGCCCGGGTCTGCTCAACCGGGACAATCCGGAGATTGGCATTAGGATTAGGATTCAAAGCTGTCTGGTCAACAAATTCCCACCACTAATATCGGTGGTGGCATTTTGCCATCACAACCATTGCCGGCTGCTTCGTTCGACCCCCTTGTCCAAGGGCGGCTGACCCATTTTGCCGCCATGCAAATGAACACGCCAGCCCTATTACTGCCCGGCGATGAACATCAGGCGGAATTCTCACGCATCAGGCAAATGACCGCAGACCGCCGTGTCGAGAAAGTATTTTGGAGACAGCAAAAGCAGATTAAGATTATGATTAAGATTAAGATCAGGAGCGGCCACCCAAAAAACGATGCCCTTTCCTTTCAATGTTTTTGTTCTTGCGCTGCTCGGCGCCGCAATGGTCACGGCGCTCTCGGTGCCGTTCTGGCGGAATTGGTGCCGGCGCGCCGGCGTCATGGATGACCCCGGTCAGCGCAAATTGCATTCCGCGCCCGTGCCGCTGGCGGGAGGATTGGCGGTGATGACCGGCCTGCTCGCGCCGCTGCTGGCCGGGGCGCTGCTGACGCTGGCGCGGACGGGGCTGTCCCGCGCCCTGCTGGATGCCGGCACCGCCAGAATTTTCGGGCATGGCTTTGACAAGGAGGCCGCGCAACTCGCCGCCATTTTCGCCGGCGCGCTCGGCATGCTGCTGATTGGTTTTCTGGACGACAAGTTTGAATTGCGTCCCGCAGTGAAATTCGGCGGCCAGTTCCTGGTGGCGCTCCTGGTGGCGTCCGCCGGCGTCCGCGTCACCTTGTTCGTTCCCAGCGTGGCCTTTCACTACGCCATCACCATTTTGTGGATCCTGACCGTGGTCAACGCCTTCAATTTTATGGACAACATGGACGGACTTTGCACCGGGCTGGGACTGATCGGCGCCTGGTGCTTCGGGGTCATTTCCGCCAGCCAGGGCCAGTTCCTGGTGGCCACGGCCTGTTTTCTCATCCTGGGGGCGCTGGCCGGTTTCTTCCCGTATAATTTCCCCAAGGCCGGCGCTTTCCTGGGCGACGCCGGAAGCCATTTGACGGGTTACCTGATGGCGGTGCTGGCGATCCTGCCTCATTTTTACACGGTGAAGCATCCGCAAAAGTGGGCCGTGTTGACGCCCTTGCTGGTGCTGGCCGTTCCCCTGGGGGACCTGGCCTGGGTGGTGTGGCTCCGCTGGAAAATGGGCAAACCATTTTATGTCGGCGACACCAACCACTTGTCCCATCGCCTCACGCGCCGGGGGATGAGCCGGACCCGGGCGGTGCTCCTGATCTGGCTTCTGGCGGCGGCCCTGGGCGCGCTGGCGTTTGTCTGGCAATGATCTCGGTGGAGGCTGTCATCCGGGTGCCGGCGGAGATGGCTTCCGACAGCACCGCCAGACCCTCGGCCCGGGGCATGGAGCCGATAAGCCGGTCCTCCTCAAAGTTATTGACGACAGGAATGTTCCGCTGTTCGCTGGCCAGCAACACCGGCAGCGCGTCCAGCAACCTCTGCCCCGGACAAAGGCGCGGCGGCAGGGGCCGCATCACGTCCGCCGCGATGACGGCCCGCAGTTCCCGCCCGGCGCCAAGATATTCCTTCAAATCCTGCAGGGCGACGACCCCCGTCAGGCGGCCCTGGCCGTCCACCACCGGAAGAAAATTATTGGGGCTGCCCAGGAAACGCTCGGCGATCTCCGGCAAGGCGGCGTTCTCGCGCACCGGCGGCACCGGGGCGCGCATCATATCCCCGATGGTCTGCTCGGTCGCCGCGCCCAGCCGCGAGCTTTCCACCTCCAGGCTGCGCAAGCGCAGCGGCTCGGTATAAATGGAATGGGGATGAAGCCCGCGCGAGACGAGGATGGAAATGGCGCATCCGAGCATCAGCGCCGGCATCAGGGAATAATTGAGCGAAATCTCCAGGATCATCACCAGGGCCAGCAACGGCGAGCGGGTGGTCGCGGCAAAGACGCTCCCCATCCCCACCAGCGCAAAGATCCCCACCGGCATTTGCGCCGGAGCCAGGCCCGCATGATGCAATTCCAGGCCCACAATGCTCCCCAGCCCGGCGCCCAAAAACAGCGTCGGCGTGATCACCCCCCCCACCGCGCCGGACCCGACGGTGATGACCGTGGCCAGCAGTTTGGCCAGAAAAATCCCCGCCAGCGCTCTCTCCTCGGGCGGCCTTTGGATTATGCTGTTGGCGATGGTGTAGCCATTGCCCCAAACTTCCGGGAAGGCCAGGGCAATCGTTCCCACCAGCAGGCCGCCAACCGCCATGCGCACCGGCAAACGCTCGACTTTCTTGAATAATTCCCCGCTCCCGCGCAACAGCTTGAGAAAAACCGCCCCCAACACTCCGGCCAGAAACCCCAGCGCCACAAACCACGGCAATTGCGTGATGCTGGTGAATTCGTAATTCGGCGCCGCATACCAGAGCCGCACCCCAAAGAAACTCCGCGACAACATCGCCGCCACCACCGACGAACAAAGCAGCGGCGCAAACAAGTTCATCGAAAAATTTCCCAGCACAATATGCGCCGCGAAAATCGCCCCCGTGATCGGCGCGTTATAGGCCGCCGACATCCCGGCCGCCGCCCCGCAGGCCACCAGCAGCCGCAAACGATAGGGCTGCCAGCGGGCCATTTGTCCCCACTTCGACGCCGCCGTGGCCGAAAGCTGGGTGATGCCCCCTTCCCGCCCGATGGACGCACCCGTGCTGATGCTGATCAGCGAGGAAATCGCCCGAATCACCCCCACCCGAAACGGCAGCCGCCCATCCCCGGCCACGACGACTTCCAGCAAATTGGTTGTGCGATATTTCCCGGCGAAACGAAACCCCCAATACAAAACCAGCCCGGCCCCCAGTCCGCCCAGCGTGGGGATGAGGACGCGCGAGGGAGGGTCCAGCGACGTTACCACGGCGGTCAGATCGCGGCCCAGGCGGCTGGAGAACAGGCTTTGCGCGCCTTCGACCGCCCAATAGAAGAACAGGTTGATCAAACCGCCGAGGACCCCCACCCCGCCGGCCAGCAAGAGGTGGAACGCCTCTTCGCCGAAGACCAATTTCTGCCGCACCTGCAGAGCGCTCCGCCAGTGCCGGTGCAAGAAAGCCCGCGCGGCGCCCGGCACACTTTCCAATGTTTTCGGCCACAAGCTCATAGGCGTCGTCTGGTTGACCAAACTGGCTGACCTCCATCACGCGCTACGATTGGATTTTGGCCGCCAGTACGCTGAACAGCCGGTCACAATGATGACACCGGGGTTTCGCCTTCTCGGGGCTGACGAGCGTTAAAAGTTTGCCGGCATGTTTGACTTTGCCGTAACTGCCCTTTTGCGTTTGCCGTGTGGCTGATTCCAATGCCGCGTGGATTTGACTTTTCGGTTCGTCCTCCAGGTTGATTCGGCGCGGCAAAGCGTTCCGATTAAATCCCTGGCCGTAATAGTCCGCCAGTGCGTCGGGGTCGGCCACGAGCCAGGTTTCCATGCACTGCGCCATGAGATGCACTTGTTCTTCCTGCGCGCCCTGGAGATTCCACCCATCGCGTTGCTGAAGGTGAGCGCGGGGCGAGGCTGTCACCGCCTCCTCCGAGTCCACCAGAAGGACGTTGAACTTCTCAGGCTCTTTTTCCAGGGCGTCGCTGAAAGCATCCCACGCTTGGCCGCGTCCCCCGCAAGAGGTGATTGACCAGCGGGAGCGACGTTGCCGCGCCAAGTCCACCAGCGGTTTGAGAAAGGCCGAGATCCCATGGCGGAGTTTCGCCTTGTTTTCCGCCGAATCGCCGCCCCCCTCAAAATAGATCGCAATTTCCATCAGATGTTTCCCCCCAGTTTGCCCATGCGCCAGATTTCACCCAGGCGGTATTGCTCCAGCCAATGTTGCAATTTCGCCGGCTCCAACCGTCGGAACTCCGTGCCGCCGACGTAATCGCACACCAACACTGAATCCGGGTGCTCGCTCAGAGCGGACACGAGCACGTCGGAGTGCGTGGTCACGACCACCTGCGTTTTCTTTTTCGCCTCCACCAGCAACTCGGCGAGGATAGCCAGCGCATCGGGATGCAGCCCTAGCTCCGGCTCTTCAATGCACAGCACCGGCGCATTTCCAGGGTGCAGAAGCACCGCCATCAAGGCGAGAAAACGAATTGTGCCGTCGGAAAGGCGCGTGGCCGGGACGGGGGTTTTGAGTCCGTCCTCGTGCAGGTAAATTTGCACGGAGCCGCCCTGTATCTTGGTTGTCAGCCGCTTGAACCGGGGCAGGAACCGCTGCATCAATTCCAGGAATCGCGGCCAGGAATCCTGATGCTCCAAGTCGTTCAAGACATGCCCGAGATTCACCAGGTTCGGCAGCAAGGCATCGGCCGGCAGGCTGGCTGGCTGCGCCTGGCGCAACGCAGCGGCACGGCCAAAACTCCACTCGCGGTAAATCTGGATGCGTCCGAACTGCTCCGCCACATGGGTCAGGTCGGGATAGAGGTCCGGATCTTTGCGCTGAGTGAAGATGGATTGCTCGGCATTGAGACTTTCGCGCGCAATGGGGAGCACGACGTACGCCCTTTTAGATTCCTTATCGTTAACCTTCTCTTTGACACTAATCACCCTGGAGCCGGTAACCTCGTTGCGGTAGAAGAAATGGGAGACGGAATCCGTCTGGCGGCGCCGACGTGGCGCTATTTCCAGCGATTCGCCAACAATCTCGATATGGCTTCGGGCTTCGGTGAAGGTCAGGCTATAGGACAGTTCCTGGGCCGCCGTTGCGGACCAGAGTCTCGCCTTAATAATGGCGGGTTGCGCCGGTGAGGTTCCCTTCCAAAGCCATTCCTCGGCTGTTCCGCCGATTCTAATCGCCTCGGCAAGGTTGGTCGGTGTGGCGTGGAGCAATTCAATGGCTTCGATGAAATTGGATTTGCCCGAGGCGTTCGGCCCAATCAGCACATTTAGAGGCGTCAACTCGATCTCTTTGCTGTCCGGGCCAAACGACAGGAAATTTGTCAGTTTCAGGCTTCTGAGGAACATTTTGTTCATGTCTTTTTCTGCCATTCGCTCTTTTATGGTTCACCCGTTCGTAATTTACAAGAAATCGTCGTCTTTTCACGCAATTTCCGGCTTCTCATTCCACCGGAACGCCGCCGGAGCGCCGCCAGTTGCCAGTTGCCAACTTTTCTCCCCTGCACCACATTATCCGCCGAATGAGCAAATGCTTTTACGTGACTACCGCCATTGACTATGTCAACGGCCAGCCGCATCTGGGGCATGCCTACGAAAAGGTCATCGCCGATGTCCTGGCCCGGGCCAGGCGCTGCCTGGGCGAACCGGTTTTTTTCCTGACCGGCCTGGACGAACACGGCCAGAAGGTCCAGCAAGCCGCCCAGGCGGAAGGGAAGAATCCGCAGGAGTATTGCGACGGCCTGGCCGCGGCCTGGCGCCAGTTCGCCGAAAAGCTCGGCCTTTCCAACGACGATTTCGTGCGCACCACCGAGCCGCGCCACAAACTTGTGGTCCAGGCCATTTTGTCGCGCCTGCACGCGGAAGGACAGTTTTACAAGAAGATCTACAATGGGTTTTACTCCACCACCGCCGAAACCTTTTTGACAGAGAAGGACCGGCTCCCCGACGGCTCGTTCGATCCGGCCTACGGAAAGGTCATCGAACTGGAGGAGGAGAACTACTATTTCAAACTCCGCCAGCACCAGCAGTGGCTCCTGGATCATATCCAGGCCAATCCCGCTTTCATCGTGCCGGAGGCGCGCCGCAATGAAATCCTCGGTTTTCTGAACAACAACGAATTGGACGACTTATGCATCAGCCGGCCCGCCGCCCGGCTCAACTGGGGCATTCCCATTCCCTTCGATCCCGATTTTGTCACCTACGTCTGGTTCGACGCCCTTGTCAATTACATCAGCATCCCCGCCGCCCGCGGCGACCCCGCCGTGGCCCGCGCCCTCCCATCTGCAATCCGCAATGGGAAGTCGAACTTCGACCAATCCGCCATGGAATTGTGGCCCGCCGACGTTCATGTCATCGGCAAAGACATCCTCAAGTTTCACGCCGTCTTCTGGCCCATCATGCTCAAAGCCATGGGCCTGGACCTGCCCAAACAAATCCTCGTCCACGGCTGGTGGCAGAAGGACGGCGAAAAACTGAGCAAAAGCACCGGCAACGTCGTGGACCCGGTCGCGGTCATTGATCAGTGGGGCCTGGATGCTTTCCGCTATTATGTCATTCGCGAACTGGACATCGGCCCGGACGGAAATTGGACCGACGCCGGTTTCCGCTCCCGGTATCAGGCCGAGCTGGCCAACGGCCTGGGCAACCTGGTCAACCGCTCCCTTTCCATGATCCAGCGCTATCGCCAGGGCCGCGTCCCGCGCGGAACCCATCAACTGGAGGCTGAGATTTCCGGCTGTCGCGCCCGCGTGGTCGCCTGTTATCGCGGCCATCGTTTGCAGGAAGCGTTGCTCTGCATCTCCGCCTTGATCACCCGCGCCAACCAATACATTGACCAGACCAGCCCCTTCAAGCTGGCCAAGGACCCGGCCCGGGCCGCCCGGCTCGATGATATACTTTACACCCTGGCCGAAGTTTGCCGGACATTAGGCGTGCTTCTCTGGCCGGTCATTCCGGGCGTGGCGGAAAAAATCCAGCAACAACTGGGTTTTCAGGAGATGACAACCAATCTGGCCGAGCCGGCGCCGCCCATCGCCGAAGGCCATGAACTGGGGGAAGTTTTCGCCCTCTTCCCGCGCAAGGAACCGTGAACAAAAGCAAGTTTTAGACTGTCTTGTTTATGGTGAACCGATCGAAGGTGAAAATGCGCAGCAGCTTCCTGGCCTTCTGTTTGCTGGCCGCCGCTTCCGCGCCGGCCCAGCCGAAATTTGAGGCCGCGCTGGATCGCGCCGCCATCAGCCTGGGCGAGTCCGCCACCCTGACGCTCACCGTGGAAAATGGATCGCTGGCGGCCCAGCCCGCCCTGCCGCCAGTGCCGGGCCTGCAATACGGCGGCACCAGCGCGCAACAGCAGATGTTCTTCGACGGCTCGCAGATGACGAGCAAGAACATTTTTTCCACCGAGATCCATCCCGCCCGCGAAGGCAGTTTCACCATTCCCAAAATCCAGGTGGTGGTGGATGGCCGGCGTTTGGAAAGCAAGCCCCTGCAACTCAAAGTCGTCAAAGGCAATTTGCCTCCCTCTCCCGACAAACTCGAACCGGCTTTTGTCAGGCTGGCCGCGCCCACGAACGTGATTTACGCGGGCCAGGTCATTCCAGTGGACATCAACTGTTATTGCGTGTCGGCCAACGGCGTGCAGCAGCCGCAGTTGAGCAGCGACGCCTTCATCATCGGCGCCATGCCGGAGTTCCGCGGACAGCCTCCCCGGGTCAATATCCGGGGCGCGGTTTACAATTTTTTGAACTTCCGCGTTCCGGTCACTCCCACCAAGGCCGGCACACTCACCCTGGGTCCCGCGACCTGGAGTCTTAACGTCGTGACCGGAATGGGGTTCTTTGGCGCCAGCACCACCCCCGTCAATCCCAGCAGCGACACCCTGGAATTTCATGTCCTCCCCATTCCCACCAACGATGTCCCGGCCGGCTTCAATGGCGCGGTGGGCGAATTCTCCCTGGCCCAATTCGAGGCCGCTCCCACCACGGTCGCTGTCGGCGACCCGATCACCTTGAAAATCCGCCTCGCCGGCAAAGGCGCCTTTGATTCGCTCTCCCTGTCCGCCGAGGAACCGGGCTGGCGCGACTTCAAGACCTACCCGCCGTCCAAGAAATTTGAAAGCGCCGATCCGCTGCAAATCGAAGGCTCCAAGTATTTCGAGCAGGTCATCACGCCGGAAAATGTCGGCGTCAGGGAAATCCCGGCGTTTGCCTTCAGCTATTTTAGCCCGCAGACCGGGTCCTTTCACACCCTGACCCATCCGGCCATTGCGTTGCATGTGCTGCCCACCGCCGCCACTCCCCAGCCCACGGTCGCGGCCCCCGCCACGACGGCGGCCCAAGCCCCGCCGCCCGCCCAGGAGATTGTCAACATCAAAGTGCGCCCCGGTTCCCTGGCGCTGGCCGGCCCGCCGTGGTTGCAGCGGCCCGGTTTTCTCGCCTGGCAGGCCGTCGCGCCCCTGGCCTGGATTTGCGCCCTGCTCTGGCGGCGTCAAAAAGACAATCTGGCCAACAACCCGCGCCTGCGCCGGCGCCGCGAAGTGGCGCGCCGGGTCCAACAAGGTCTGGCCGAACTCCCCGCCCGCGCCCGCGCCCATGATGCCGGGGCGTTCTACGCCGCCGTGTTTCGTCTGCTCCAGGAGCAATTGGGCGAACGCCTGGATCTCCCGGCCTCCGCCATCACCGAGGCGGTTCTGGAAGAGGCCCGCGGCAAGGGTCTGAGCCAGCCGGCCGAAACGCTGCTCCGGGAATTATTCCACGCCTGCAACCAATTCCGTTACACCCCCGAACACACCGCGCAGGAGATGGCCTCCCTCATTCCCAAGGTCAAAACCGCTTTGCAGGATTTGCAAAAAATGACACCGCCGGCCAGCGCCCCGGCCCGGAAAAGCCTGCCGCAGGGCGCCGGCTGCCTTCTCCTTCTCGTCATGGCCTCGGCCGCCGCGCGCGCCGAGTCCCCCGCCGGCTCCTTCGACCAGGCCAACAAGCTTTACGAGGAGGGCCGCTACACGGACGCCGCCGCCGCCTACGAAAACATGACGCGCGCCGGCCCGGTTTCCGCCGCGATTTATTTTAATCTCGGCAACGCCTGGTTCAAGGCCGGCCAGATCGGGCGCTCCCTCTGCGCCTGGCGGCGGGCGCAGGAATTGGCGCCCCGCGATCCCGATGTGCGGGCCAACCTCCAATTCGCCCGCAACCAGCCGGGACTGGGCGCGCCCGCCATCCCGGGCGGCCGTTGGACGCGCTGGGCCGCGCTCCTCACCCTCAACGAATGGACCGGCCTGGCCTCGGCTTTTATCGCGCTCTTTTTTACAGTATTGACAGCGCGCCAAATTTGGCCCGCCTGGAAGAAATCCGGCGCGGGCTTGACGGCGGCGCTGGCGGTGGCATGCGCGGGGTGGCTCGTCGGTCTCGGCCTGGCGCTGGACGCCCGCTTCGGCGCGCAGTCCTCGGTGGTCATTGTGCCCGAAGCGGTGGTGCGGCGCAGTCCTCTGGAGGAGGCCCCCAGCGTTTTCACCGCGCATGACGGCGCGGAACTGTTGGTCTTGGATCGCAAGGACGGGTGGCTGGAAATCGCCGACGCCGCCGGCCACAGCGGCTGGCTGCCGCAAAATGAAGTGCAATCCCCTTGAACAATCCAAGGCAAGGCCGTCCAGCCGCCAAGCCTTTCCGCTTTTCAGCATTTCCGCATTTCCGCTTTTGAGTATTTGTCCGTCCGCCCCTCACTTCGCCACGGTGTCCACTTTGCCATGCAGCGCGTCATAGATCAGTTCCATGCCGGCCGGCGCGTCGGGAAGCTCGGTGATATACTGTTTGGTCACCAACTCGTTCAAATCCGCGGGCAGGCGCCCTTCCTGGGCGAAGAAAAGCTGGATCTCCTCGTTCAGCGCCGACACATCGGACACTTTGACGGCGGCCTGCTTTGCTTTGACCATCGCGCCCACATAACCGTTCCGGGCCGGCGCCGGGGGCCGAGTGGGGCTGACCGGCTCCACGGTGGTGGAAGGCGCGGGAGGGCTGGGAGGGGCCGAAGGGGTGGGCGCATTCTCGTCCTTGCCGCAACCCGTGAGCGCGAGTCCGGCAACCAGAAAAACCAGGCTACAGGCGTATTTCATGTTTCGATACTACGCCCCCTCCCGCGAAAAATCAACCCCCTTACCGAGATTGGGGTGCATTCCACTTTTTGGGGTGGTTTTTTCCTAATCTTAATCCTAATCTTAATCTTGTTCGGAGAAGGTGGGGCAGGATCAGGATTAAGATTAAGAGCACGAGGGAAAGCCCAAAAAGTGAAATGCGCCC
>JBEKIA010000032.1:0-28476 GCA_050011995.1 Verrucomicrobiota bacterium | reverse complement strand
CGTCCAGGACCCGCTGGCGGCGCCCGGTTTTTGACCGGCCGCGGCGGCCGCGGCCGCCGCCCCCTTGGGCATGTCCACCCCGATGGGGAACAATCCCAGCCGCTCGATTTGCATCAAGGCAGCGCCCCGGTCCGCCACCTCCAGGATGCCGGTGACCACTTCCCCCGAACGTTTTCGGGCTTTGTAATTGAATTGCGCCATAGCTGCGCGGCCAAAACCGCCGATTCACCCTCTATTAACCCGCCAGACGGGGAAAGTTGCAAGCCGCAATTAAATACATCGAGCAGCCATCCGCTCATGATAAGAGTTTAGCGCGCTGGAAGCACAAAACAACGGGATTATGCGGGCTTCGCCCCGGCCAAATCCTCAATGCAGGTGATGTGCAGAAGGACGCATTTCGCAAATCTCTCAGCGACCGAATTGGCATCGAGGTCAAGCGCGATCTCCACGCCATTCCGTTTGATGAACATCATGTCGTGGTTGCTGATGTCGTAGCTTTTGCCATCGGATGTGTGAATGCGGAATGGTCTGAAAGGGTTTTCCTGCATTCGATCTCTGAGTTCTGTTACGGTAATCATGGAGTGACTATATCCTTCCGTGTGATGGGTTTCAAGTGTTGATGAGGAGGGACAAGGACGAAAGGGTGCATTCACTTTGCCGTTTGTTCAGCCCCGCGGGTGGAATTTGCGGTGGACGTCGCGCAAATGCCGGCCGTCCAGGTGAGTATATACCTCGGTGGTGCTGATGCTGGCGTGGCCAAGAAGCTCCTGGATCACGCGCAGGTCCGCGCCGTGCTCGAGCAAATGAGTGGCGAAACTGTGCCGCAGCATGTGGGGGGTGATGTTCCGCTCCAGACCCGCCCGCGCCGCCCGCCGCTTGATGCGCTGCCACATCGTCACCGCCGCAAACGGCGTGCCGCGCCGGGTGAGAAACAGATTGGCCGGGGATTTCGCCGTCACCAGTCCCGGACGGCCCGCCTCCAGGTAACGCCGGATCGCTTCCACCGCCTTGCGCCCCAGCGGCACGACGCGCTCCTTGTTGCCTTTGCCAATGACGCTGACAAAGCCCGCGTCCAGATGAAGCTGCTCCAGGCGGATGCCGCGCAGTTCGGCCAGGCGCAACCCGGAGGCGTAGGCCAGTTCCAGCGCCGCCTGATCGCACAGGGCGGGCGGGTCGGAGGTCGTTTCCGGTCGGAGCAGTTGCTCGATTTCCTCATCGGAAAGCCATTTGGGCAGCCGCTTCCACCGACGCGGGAAGGACAGGTTTTCGGCGAGGTTTTGCGCCAGGTGCTTTTCCCCCTCCGCAAAGGAATAGAAGGCGCGCAAGGCGGCGATTTGCAGGTAAAGGGTTTCCGAACTGAGTTTCTTCCCGGTTTCGGGCGGCGCGTCCTTCAAGGCGCGGGTGCGCTCGTGCTCCATGAAGGCCATCAGATGGGCCAGCGTCACTTGCGTCCAATCGGATAAACCCTGCCGTCCGGCCCAGGCCGTGAAATTCAGCAGGAGGGCGGCGTAAGTCTTTTGGGTTTGCGGCGAGCCACCCTTCTCGTGCCGCAAATAGGCCAAAAAATCTTCGACCAGATTTTGCATGGCGGGGCCGGCCTCAAAGGAAAGCTAAAAGCGGGCTGCCGCCCTCCTCACAGCGCCTTTCCGGTCAGCCGCTGGCAGGCCTCGAGGTATTTCTCCGTCGTTTTGGCGATCACCGCCGGCGGCAGGGCGGGGGCGGGCGGCTGTTTGTTCCAGGAAAGGGTTTCCAAATAGTCCCGCACAAACTGCTTGTCGAAACTGGGCTGGCTGCGGCCCGGCTCGTACTGGTCCGCCGGCCAGAACCGCGAGGAATCGGGCGTCAGGACTTCATCAATCAGAATCAATTCGCCGTCGTGCAAACCAAATTCCAGCTTGGTGTCCGCAATGATGATGCCGCGTTTCAAGGCGAAATCGGCGGCGAAGCAGTAGATTTTCAGCGTCAGATCCCGCGCCTTTTCCGCCGCGTCGGCCCCGGCGATCCGGCAGGCCTCCTCGAAGGAAATGTTCTCGTCATGGCCGCTCACCGCCTTGGTCGCCGGGGTGAAGACGGGGGCGGGCAGGCGGCAGGAATTTTGCAGCCCGGTGGGCAGTTTGATCCCGCAAACGCAGCCGGTGTTCTGATAATCCTTCCAGCCCGACCCGGTGAGGTAACCGCGCACCACACACTCGATGGCAAGCGGTTGGGCCTTTTTCACCACCATGCTGCGGCCGGCCAGCGCCCCGGAAAACTTTTCCAGTTCCGGCGGCAGCGGGTCGGTGGCGCGGGCCGCCAGGTGGTTGGCCGTCACCCGCGCCAGCAGATCGAACCAAAAAAAGGAAAGCTGCGTCAGCACCTCGCCTTTGCGCGGGATGCCGTTGGGCATCACACAATCAAAAGCCGAGATGCGGTCGGTGGCGACAAAGAGCAGCCGGTCCCCCAGATCAAAAATTTCCCGCACCTTGCCGCTCTTCACCTTTTTCACTCCGGGCAAATCCAACTGCATTAGCGGTTCGTTTAGCATTGGGGTAACTATAAGAGCAAAACTGAAAACTGCAAAAGCGCAAAATGGCGGAAAATGTCCTGAATGGGCGGAGACGCGGTAGGGCGGGCAGTCCTCTGCCCGCCGCGGCGCGCACGGAGTGCGCGCCCTACCACCCAAAATGGACGCATCACAAAAAAAATCCGCATTTTTCCCTTGCACTGTTACCCGGTTAGTATTACCGTGGTAAATGTTATGGCCAATCCAACAATCCACCGCCTCGGCGATCTCCAGCTTAAAATCTTGAAGGCCCTCTGGGACGGCTCCGAAGCCACCGTCTCCCAGGTCCACGCCGCCGTCTCGCCCGGCGCCCGCCTGGCCCACTCCACCATCGCCACCATGCTCCGCAAAATGGAGGCGCGCGGCCTGATCAAACATCGGGTGCTCGACCGCAAGTTCCTCTACCGCCCCCTGGTCAAGGAGGACGAGGTGGCGCGCAAAATGTCCGAACATTTCATCGAGGGCCTTTTCGAGGGTAGCCTGGCCGGCATGGTCAGCCACCTGCTCAAAACCCAGGACATCAGCCGCCAGGAATTGGAGCGGCTGGAAAAACTGATCGCGGAACAAAAAAGGAAATTATGATGACGCCTGACTTGCCTTTTTGGACGCGCCTCCTCCTCCGCCTCGCGGTGGAGGCCGCTGGCCTTGTGGGGGCCGCCTGGCTGCTGGACCGGCTCATCCGCCCGGCGTTTTGGCGGCGCGCCTTGTGGCAAGGCGCGGTCATCAGCCTCTTGCTCTTGACGGCCTCCGAACTGAGCGGCTTTGGCCGCGGCCTGGCCTCCTTTCTCATCGGCCACGCGCGCCCGGAACAAAAGATCGCCATCTGGACCAGTCCTGCGCGAAGCGCGCCACCGTCGCTGCCATCGTCGCTGCCATCGCCGCTGCCATCCCTGCCGCCCTTTTGGCTCGCGGGCGGGTTGGCGGTTCTTGGCCGTGTGGCGGCGGCGCAAATTCTTTTCATTTCCCTTCGCCGCCGCCGGCCCGTTGTCACCCAAACCGACTTGAAGGGTCGCGTCCACGCCATCCTCCAACGTCTGGCCTTCCGCCGAAAAATCCGCCTGCTCCAATCCCCCGGCCTGACCGGCCCGATTGCCTTTGGAATTCTCCGGCCCAGCGTCGGATTGCCGATGGATTTCGCCGCCAAATTCAGCCGCGCTGAACAAGACGCCATGCTGGCGCATGAGCTGGCCCATTTGGCCTCGCGCGATCCCCTCTGGTATTTGCTGGCCGACGTGAGCAGCGCCGCGTTGTGGTGGCATCCGCAAGCCTGGTGGGCGCGGTGCCGCCTTCATCGCGCCAGCGAACTGGCCGCCGACGAAGCCGCCGCGATTTTCCCGGAAGGCCCCGCCGCCCTGGCCGAGTGCCTCGTGACCTTGGGCAGGCAAATGACCCGGTTCCCCGCCGCGAGCCGGATGGGCGTGGAAGGCGGTTTTCGTTCCCATCTGGCCGAGCGCGTGCAACGTCTGCTCCGCCTGGCGGACACCGCGCGGCAACCTATTTACAGTTGGCGCGCCCATGCTGCAAGAATGGGTGCGATCATCAGCATTTCCGCCGCTGCCATTGGCCTGTCCGGCTGCCTGCAAAGCCGGAATGCGGTGAATCAGCCAACCTTGCAAGCGAACCTGAGCCAATCCTGGAACGCCTCGCCCGCCTCGACTGTTTGGCATTCCGCGCTTCCGCCTCAAAAACCCGCTCCGTCCTCTGCGCCAAGACCGGTCAAATTCCAGCCGGCCCAGCCGGAGACGGCTTCGCTGGGCATGGGCACATTTCACGTTGAACCCAATTCTTGTATCCAGGCATTGCGACATCTGTTTCCGAAGGACGGTGATGTGCAAGCCGGCGCCATGCTCAACCGATTTTTTGAAGGCGTAGGAATTAACTTGACAAATGATGGCTCGTTCACCTTGATCAACCCGCGCACAGGCGACATTCTGGCGCGGGCGACGATGCGGAATCTGGATTCGATGGCCCAGGCCATAGATCTGCTCAACAAAATTCCGCCGGTGGATTCGGTGGATCAGGCCAAAAAACTCGTCAACCAGTCTCGAACTACCGGCTCAATTTTCCTCGACAAACGCCCGGAGAGGGCTGCGCTGGAAACGGGACAGCCAATGCGAGTGTCTGACTTCCCCTCTCCGCCGTCTCCATTGCGGCCATGGCTCGGACTGGGACAGCCAATGCCAATGTCTGACTCGGAGAGGGCTATGCTCGAAAAGGGACAACGAATCCGAGTAATTCCTTTGGACACCAATACCTTCCTGCAAGGATTGCAGGAAGTATTTCCGCAAATCCTCGCTCGGCCGGCTGGCGCCACCGAGGCCACAGGCGGCCTGCCTTATCTGATCGGAACGAACGGCGCTTCCGGGCGTAACTCTCTGTTCACTCAATGTTTTGCCAGTATCGGCATTAATTTGACCAACAATGCCGGGTGGATTGTCTTCGACCAGCGTACCGGCGCCGTTCTGGTGCGGGCGACCTCGCAGGAACTGGACGTTGTGGAATATGTCATACAACTTCTCAACAAGGTTCCGCCGCAAGTGCAGTTTGACATCCGGTTCGCCAGCCTGACAAAACAGGACGACAATGCCGAGTACTTTAATTGGTTTTGGCCAACCACCACGATCTCCCCCGTTCGGAGCCTCACTATTAACCCAATCTCCGGGGAAGTAGTGTACATGTCCTTGCCCGACAACGCCACACAGAACACCAACCTGCCCCGGATCTTCGGCTTGTTCATGGACGGCCCAATCCCCAGGCGCTTCGAGGCGATTGAACAGAGCGACGGATCGCATAATCTCGCCTCACGGACGTTGACCACGGAGAGCGGACGCCATGCTCACCTCCACCTGGGCGCGTTTTTGGCACTTGACACAAATGTCTCCACAGACGTTCCCAACGCATCGAGCAACAGCAGTCCGCTGGGCGCCGAGGCCCCCGGCTTGGACCTCCTTCCCACTGTTTCCGCCGATGGCTTTTCGATGCATATATCCGTCACCGCCACTTTAACAGAGCTTAATGGCGGCCTCGAGGTTCCTGGCCAATTCATCCCCCAGGCGCCCGCTGGTCGGCCAGCGCCCGCTCCTCCTTTAAAGCAGTGGCGTTCCTCGATATTTGCTCGGCGGGATGGGCAGCCGTTTATGCTGGTGGGACGCATCCCGGCGACCGCCACCAACCAGCAGAAGGATGAGATGATTTTCATTACTCCCCGCATTATTGATCCGGCCGGCAACCCGGTTCATACGGACGACGAACTCAAAGCCCAAAACTCAATTCCCCCGCCGTGGCAAGAAACCGGCGTGCCAAAATAGTGATGCGTCCATGTCAGGTGGCAGGCCGCGCACGGAGTGCGCGCCCTGCCATTCAAGACCCACGCCTTACGGCTGAAACGCCAGGACGGCCTTGGGCCGCGTTAGGAACCAAATGAGCAGAACCGGGTAGGCCAGCGTGAGGATGGCGCCCACGAAACCGGCCAGGCCGAGAATGACAAGGACGACAGCCCCGGCCCCTTGCAGAGCTTTGGCAAGGATCTCGCGCAGGGCCAGGCAAAGCACCGCCAGGTTGAGCATGGCGAATGCGATCTTGTAAATCCCGCAGCCAATGGAGGCAAGGCGCGCCCAGTTTTTTAGCAAGAGCAACCCAACCCCGGCCGCCACCAGGAGCAAGCTGGCCGCGGCATTGAGGGGAAAGGTTATTCTGTTCCAAATCATATAGACTGGGTTGTGGTAGAGCGTGTCCATGAAGGCGAGGACGGAGTTAAAGGAGGGGCCGGCCGCCGGGGCGCCCAGGCCTTCAAACATGGTTGACAGCAACATGCCGGCCAGCCCCAACAATCCAAGCCCAATGTTCAGCATTCCTAAAATCGTGACTGACATGGGCCGCTCGCGCATAATTTTTTATTGGGGATTCAGGTCGAGGTAACGCGTCAGTGACGGCGCGGAAAGGTAGGGCGAGACTCTGTCGAGCCGTGACTTTTTCCCAGGAAATCGAGTTTCGGCTCGACAGAGTCTCGCCCTACCGTCCATGAATGAGGCATTACTGTCGAGGCGGCAATCCATTTCAGGTAACGTTCACTTCCGGCCTCGATGGGCAGCACCACGAACTCCGGCGTGTCATAAGGGTGCTCTTGCAAAATCAATTCTTCCAGCGCGGCCAGGCGGCGGCGGGTGGTTTTGAAGAGAATGAGCGCTTCCTTGCTCTGCTCGATTTTTCCCTGCCACCAAAAATGGGATTCAACGGCGGAAATAATATTCGCGCACGCCGCCTGCCGCCTCTTGAGAGCGGAGGCGGCCAGTGAACGCGCCGCCTTCAGGCTCGGCGCTGTCACTAAAACGATGGAGAATTGGGCCGTTTTCTTCATTCAGGCATCATGACCCGTTCATGTTTTCGCGGATTCGATCAGTTCGATCTCTTATTCTGGGCTGCGCGGCAGCGCGGCCCTGCCAACAACTTACGTTTTCGCCGATTCGATCAATTCGATTTCGTATCCTTCCGGCGCGTCAATGAAGGCAAAACCGCCGCCGCCGGGCCGCAGGGTTGGGCCGTCGGAAAACTTCAAGCCCAGAGCGCCCAGATGCCGGGCGAAACCCTCCAGGTTGTCCACGGAAAAGGCCAGGTGCGTTAGATCCGGCTGCACCTGGACCGGGCCGCTGGCCGGAAAGCAGCAAATCTCAATCAGCTCCTCACTTTCCGGCGCTTTCAGGAAGACCAGTTCCGAACCGCGCGGCGACTTGGAGCGGCGCGTCTCTTCCAGGCCCAGGACGTCCTTGTAAAACTGGATCGTGCGGGCCAGATCGTTGACGCGATAGCGGGTGTGCAACAATTTTTTGACTTTCATCCCTTCATTGTAACCATGCCGGGCTTCCATCCGCAATCCGCTTTGTCCGCTTTGCCGGGCAGCCGTGTCGGTGTGGACTGTGTGGACCGTGTGGAGCGGGTGGAGCGGGGCAATGTGGGAAATGTGCCCTGTTCAGGCGGCGCCGTAGTTGGGGGCGGAGGTGTTGGAGAGGAGACGATACCAGATGCGCAGGACCAGCAGAGCTTTTTGGGGGTTGGTCAGACGGGTGGGAACGGGGCCGAAGACTTGGAAGCGGCGGCCTTCGAGTTTCTGGAGGAGCCGCCAATAGACCGAGCCCATCAGTTCGGCGGCGGCCATGGAGCGGCGGTCGGCGGGCGGGAGGGTTTGCCGGGCGAGGGCATAGTATTTTTTCGCCTCCAGGGCCACGGCGGCAGCCAGGCGCTCGAAGCGGCCGGAGTATTGGCAGCGAAGGATTTCTTCGGGGGAAACCTGGTGGCGCTGGAGTTCGGATTGGGGAAAGTAGATGCGGCCGCGTTCGGCGTCGGTGCGGACGTCGCGGAGGATGTTGGTCAGTTGCAGGGCTTTGCCGAGGTGGATGGCGTAGTCGCGGCAGGCGGGGTCGTGATAGCCGAAGATTTCGACGCTGAGCAGGCCGACGACGGAGGCGACGCGGTAGCAGTATTGTTCGAGGTCGGGGAAGGTTTGGTAGCGGTTGATGTCGAGGTCCATTTCGACCCCGCGGATGAGTTGGTCGAAGGAGGCGAAGGGGAGGCGGTAGCGGACGATGACGGGCTGGAGTTCGCGGGCGACGGGGAAGGAGGGGGCGCCGCCGTCGCAGGCGCGGCGGACCTCTTCGCGCCAGGCGGCCAGGCGGGCGCGGCGGGCGGGAAGGGGTTCGGATTGGTGGTCGGCGATGTCGTCCACCTCGCGGCAGAAGGCGTAGAGGACGGACATGGCGTCGCGCTTGGGCTTGGGGAGGAGGACGAAGGCGAGGGCGAGGTTGGAGGCGCTCTTGCGGGTAATAGCTGTGCTGTGCGGGGTCATCAGGCCGCGGGTTCGTGGCCGGCGGGCAGTTCCTCCTCGGCGTCGAGATTGATGTTGAGCCGTTGCATGCGGTAGCGAAGGGCGTGGCGGCTGATTTTTAATTGTTCGGAGGTCTTGGAGATGTTGTAGCGGTTCTGTTCGAGAGTGTTGTTGATGAGCTGGCGTTCGAAGTCGGCCATGAGTTCGTCCAGGGAGTGGGCGCCGGTGACGGGGCTGACTTCGGTTTTGCGGAGGCGGCCTTCGAGGTGGAAATCGGGGAGGCTGGAGGGCTGGATTTCCGGGGAGGATTCGAGGATGACGGCGCGTTCGATGGCGTTGCGGAGTTCGCGGACGTTGCCGGGCCAGTGGTGGCCGAGGAGCTTTTGGCGGGCGGCGGGGGCGACGGCGCGAATGTGCTTGTTGATCAGGGTATTGTAGTGGCGCAGGAAGTTCTCGGCCAGGAGGATGATGTCGCTGCCGCGTTCGCGCAACGGGGAGGGGCTGAGAGTCACGACATTCAAGCGGTGGAAGAGGTCTTCGCGGAAATTGTTCTGGCGGATGGCCTGGATGATGTCGCGGTTGGTGGCGGCGATGAGGCGGACGTCCACCTTGAGTTCCTCGTTGCCGCCGACGCGGGTGAAGGAGCCGTCTTCCAGGAAGCGGAGGAGTTTGGCCTGAAGGGAGCGGCTCATGTCGCCGATTTCATCCAGGAAAATGGTGCCGCCGTCAGCTTCTTCGACGCGTCCGAGTTTTTGGCGGATGGCGCCGGTGAAGGCGCCTTTTTCATGGCCGAAGAGTTCGCTTTCGAGGAGGTTTTCGGGGATGGCGGCGCAGTTGATGCGGATGTAATTCTTGTGGCGGCGCAGGCTCAGGCTGTGGAGGGCGCCGGCGACCAGTTCCTTGCCAGTGCCGCTTTCGCCGAGGATCAAGACGGTGGTTTTGGTGGGGGCGACGTTTTGGATGAGTTTGCGCAGCTCGGTGATCTTGGGGGAATCGCCGATGATTTGTTCCAGTTGGTAAGCCTCGGTGGCGTGGGCGCGCAAGGTGGCGTTTTCGCGGATCAAACGGAAGCGCTCGGCGCAGCGGGAGACGGCGTGGAGGAGCTCTTCGGGGGCGAAAGGCTTGGCCAGGTAGTCAATGGCGCCGGCTTTGATGGCCTCGACCGCCAGCTTGGGAGTGGCATAGGCGGTGATCATGAGGAAGGGGATGTTGGGCCAGCGTTTGCAGGCCTGGGCCAGGAACTCGTAGCCGCTCATCTGGCCCAGGCGGGCGTCGGTGATGACCATGAGGAATTCCAGTTTTTCCAGGGCGAGCAGCGCTTCTTCGGCGGACTCGGCCATCTGCACGTCATAACCTTCCCCGTGCAGGATGGACTTCAAGGACAGGCGCATGTTCCTTTCGTCGTCAATGACCAGGAGGGGAGGAAGGGGCGGGCTCATGTGTTTAACCTCATTAAAATGCGGGACGGAAATTCCAGGGTGAAGCGGGTGCCTTTTCCAGGCTCGGAATGGACTTTGACGGCCCCGCCGTACATTTCGGCGTTATGTTTGACGATGGCCAGGCCCAGGCCGGTGCCCTTGGCGCGGGTGGTGAAATAGGCGTCGAATATCTTGCCCAGTTTGTCGTGGGCGATGCCGGGGCCGTTGTCGGCCACGGAAATGATGATGGAATCGTGCTCGCCGTAGCGGGTGGCGACTTCGATTTCTCCGCGGCCGTCGAGGGCCTCGCGCGCGTTTTGCAGCAAATTGACCAGGACGCTCGACAGGTGCTGTCGTTGCATAAGGATGGCGGGCAGATCGGAGGAGTAATAGCGCTTGATGCGGACTTCGTATTTGGCGGCGGGGGGGAAGACTTGAAGGATGGCGTCGTCAATTTCGGCCGCGACCTCCAGGCGCTCGACGCGGCCTTCGGCCAGTTGGGCGTAGCCCATCAGTTCGGTGAGAATCTGGTCCGCGCGGCTGACTTCCTCGCGGATGATGGTGATTTGCTCCTCCACGCTGAATTCGCCGTCGTTGATGGCGCGTTGCAGGCAAAAGGCGGCGTTGGTGATGATGCCGAGGGGATTTTTGATTTTGTGGGCGATTTCGGCGGCGAGGCGGCCGGCGGTGCGGAGACGCTCCTGGCGGACGGCAAATTCAGTGGCTTCGGCCTCGGCGCGCTTTTGTTTTTCAAAGAGGACCTGGATGCCGTAGCAGCAGGCGGCCCAAATGACCAGAACGATCACGCGCGGGACGGGGTTTTCCGTGCGCGACTCGGAATTGGGGTCGCCCACCAGCAGCTCCTGGCGCAGGAGCTTGCCCAGCAGCGCCACCACCTTGTCGTCCGGCTCAAAAATCAGGCTCCGATCCAAGACTCCGCCCGCAATGTAGCCGAGAGTGACCACCAAATTGAGCAGAATTTGAGGCAGGGCCAGAGGGATGGCCAGGGCGTTGTGCAAGATCAAGACCGGAAAGACCCAATAAAGAGGGCTGTCGAAGCCATCCACGATGAAAGTCAGGCCGGTCATCAAGAGCACGTCCAGAAGGCCGATGGTGACATTGATCCACTGGGTGGTTTTCAAGCTCATTTGGCGCACCCAGATGAAAGCGGCGCCCGCCGCCATGTTGGCCAGAAGATAGAACCAAAAGTAGTCCCGCAGCAGGGCAAGGCCCAGACCCCGCGGCTGGTGGGGCAGGTCGAACCAATCGCTCAGGAAAAAGAAGTAGCCCAGAACGGCAATGAGGAGCAGCCGCAAGGGCAAAATCACATCCTTCTCCACGGACTGAATGCGCGCCGCCCTCTGGCTTGGCTCCAGGGTCGGAGCGACCAGGAGGCGCGAGAGCTTTTGGAAAGTTTGTTCGCCAGGCAGGACCATACCGGGGAAGGTTTATCGCAACAGGCGCGCGGCCCGGCGGGCAATTTGTTCGCAAGGCCACAACCGGCCCAAGCCCTCGTATCCGCAGGAAAGGAGGCCTTTTTCGGGGCCGATGAACTGGGCGCCGCGGCTTTTGAGGGTGGCGACGTTTTGTTGGGTGGCGGGATGGAGCCACATTTTGCCATTCATGGCCGGAGCAATGAGGAGTTTGGCCTTGGGGTTTAAGGCCAGGGCGATGCAGGTCAAGGCGTCGTTGGCCAGGCCGAGGGCCAGTTTGGCAATGGTGTTGGCGGTGGCGGGGGCGATGAGAAGCAAATCGGCCTCGTCGGCCAGTTGGATATGGGAAGGTTTCCATCCTTCCGCCTCGTCGTAAAGATCGGTCACCACCGGATGGCGCGAGAGGGTTTTGAACGGCAGGGCCGTGATGAAGCGCAGGGCGTCGGCCGTCATCACCACCGAGACATCGCAGCCGTTCTTGACCAGCAAACTGGTCAGCTCGGCGGCCTTGTAGGCGGCGATGGAGCCGGTGACGCCGTGAATGATGCGCCTCATAGCAATATACAAATTACCGGTTTCGATTTCAGAGCCGGCGTTGCGGCTCGCGCGCCGCCGGTTGCGGAAGGCTAACGGGCGCGGGACGAAACACAAGACATACTACAGGAGCGGCGCGGCGTTTGCCAGCGCGGAATCCAGGCGTTACGGCACGGCGGGACGGGGGGCGGAGGGCTGGGCGGTGATTTCCAGGCTGGCCGCGGACAGGCCGTCGGAACGGGCGGTGAGCTGGATTTTGCCGGGAGCTTTGGCGGATTGCACAATCACTTGGGCCAGGCCGTTGAAAACGCGGCGCTGCCAGTCCGGCGCGGAAGAGCTGCCCGCCGCGGCCAGGAAAACATCGGGTTCGTGGGAAATGGGATCGCCGTTGCCAACGCCGATGATCGCGCCGGGGCCGGCCAGCGCGAAATGAACCAGGTTGGCGGCGTCCGGCACGAGGCGGCCCTGGCTGTCAAGTATCTTTACCGCGATGATGGCCAGGTCTTCGCCGTCGGCGCGGACCGCCAGGCGGTCGGGGGAAAGCTGGAGGGCGGCGGGAGCGCCGGTCGTTTCCACCCTGGCTTCGGCGATCTGCCGTCCGCCCTTGTAGCCGCGGGCCAGGAGGGTTCCGGGAGAGTATTTGACCATCCATTGCAAATGGGAATTCTTCGGCATGGGTTTGCGTCCGAGGCTTTGTCCGTTGAGGAGCAGTTCGACCTCCTCGCAATTGCTGAAGCAGCGGACATCAATGTCCTGGCCCTCCTTGCCGGCCCAGTTCCAATGAGGCATGAGATGGAGGACCACTTGGTCTCTCCACCACGATTGGTAGTAGAAGAAGACATCCTTGGGGAAGCCGCAGGTGTCGAGGATGCCAAAGGGGCTGAGGACGCCCGGCCAGCCGAACGGCAGGGGGCCGCGATGATCGAAGCCCGTCCAGACAAAGCCCCCGCTGGCCCACGGACGCGCGCTGAACTGCTTCCACCATTCCTCCGCCGTCGCGCCGTAGCCGGGCTTGTTGGTGTCGTAGGCCGTGTGGTAATTGGCCGTGTTTTCGTAAATGCCGCGGGTGTAGAAGGCGCTGGCCTCTTCGGTGCCGATGGCGGGCATGTTTGGATTGGCGGCATGGAAGCGGTCCATGTTGCCATTTTCCGGATAATGGAAGCCATAATTGAAGCCTTGCACATCAATCCCCAGCGAGATGCCGTCGGCCGCCCCGGCGGACCAGGAGCTCATGGCGGCGGTGCAGCAGCGCGTCGGGTCCAACTGGCGGACCAACCGTTGCATGGTGCCGGCCATGCGGCCGGCCGCGGCGGTGCGCTGCGCCGATTCCTCGTTGGCCAGGGACCAGAGGAAGACGCTGGGATGATTGCGGTCGCGGCGCACCAGGCGTTCCAGGCGGCCCAGGTTGCGGGAGTCGCTGCCGAGCAGGCGGTTTTCATCCATCACCAGCATGCCCAAATGGTCGCAGGCCTCGAGCAATTCGGCGGTGGGCGGGTTGTGCGAGGTGCGGATGGCGTTGCAGCCCATGTCTTTCAAGCGGGTGACGCGGAAATACTGGAGGGCGTCGGGCAGGGCGGCGCCGACGCCGGCGTGGTCCTGGTGGTTGCAGGTGCCTTTAATGACGCACGGCTCGCCATTGAGGAGGAACCCTTTGTTGGCGTCAAAGGCCACGGTGCGGATGCCAAATTCCGTTTCAGTGCGGTCAAGCGTTGCGCCGCCGGCAGTCACGACGGTCACCAGTTTGTAGAGGCGCGGCTGTTCCGGGGACCAGAGGACGGGGGCTGGGACGAGGGTGGATTGCAGAACGGTTTTGAGGGACAAGGGGTCGAAGACAGCGGTTTGGTCGGACCTGGCTACCTCCTTGCCGTCCGGGTCGAGGATGCGGCATTGCAGGGCGGCGTCCACGGATTTGGTTTGGGTGTTGCGAATCTGGGTTTCGATCTGGATGGTGGCCGGGCCGCGGGGGACATTGTTGGAGAATTGGGAGTAAACGAACGTTCCATCCTGGGCGATGGCCAGAGAACCAGCCACCACGAGCCAGACATGGCGGTAAATGCCGGCGCCCTCGTAGAACCAGCCTTCGTATTCCGAGGCATCCACGCGCACGGCCAGGACGTTGCTGCCGCCGCAATTGGCCGCGTCGGTGATGTCATAACGGAAGTTGTCATAGCCGCCTTCATGATGGCCGATGAGGAAGCCGTTGAGGAAAATGCGGCAGTCGCGGTAAGCGCCGTCGAATTCCAGCCAGAGGCGTTTGTCCTTGTCTTCGTCCGGCAGGCGGAAGGAGCGGCGATACCAGCCTACGTTGTTGCTGGCGAAGCCGGGGCCGACGGGTTTGAAACCGTTGGTGGCGGTGCCTGCCGGATCGTAGGGCAACTCCACGGCCCAATCGTGGGGAAGGTTGACGGAGCGCCAGGCGCTGTCATTGAACACGGGCCGGGCCGGGCCGGTGCTCTGGCCGGCCTTGTTGAGGTTTTCGGCGGTACCCCACTCGTCGCCCAAGTGAAACTTCCAACCGAAGTCCATGAGGAGGCGCTGGCGCGGGGAGTCGTTGGGGGAGGCGGCGGAGGCGCAGAGGCCGGCCAGACCGATGGTGAGGATCCATCCTGCCACCGGGAGCCGGACGCGCGGAAGGATGGAGGAAAACATCATTTTCACAGAGTCACTTTATCTGGAAGCATTTGCTGGCGCAAGAGCCTGGATGGAATGGCCGCCAGGTGCGGGTCGCGGTGGACCAGCATGGCCCCCTTCAATTTGGCAGTGGCGGCAATCAAGGCGTCCGAGTTGGGCAGACGGCTGGCGGTGGCTTCGCGCAGTTCAAAGGCGGCGGCGGCGGTGTCGCGCGTGACAGGCAAAGCTCCGGCCAGCAGTTCGGCGTAGATTTGCAGGGCGCGGGCGCGCTTGGTTTTATCGGGCGCGATCTCCTTGAGACGGACTTGGAATTCCAGCCAGGCGACCGCGTTGATGTGAACTTCTTCCTTTTCCAGCAGGCGCTCCACCGTTTCCCACCCCCGCTCGCTCAGGAAGTGGGCCAGGAGAGCGGAGGTGTCGAGCACATAGGGCGGTGTCATTTCATCATCCCTTCGTCAAGGTCGTCCCGGACACGCTCGCGGATGAGGTCGCCCACGGGGTCCTGGCCGGGTTTCTTGGACTTGCGGCCGATAGCGCGCACCTCCTCCAAAAGCCGCTTGCGGGTCGGTTTGATGGTGATGATGATTTTGTCCGGCCGGTCGCCCACGGCCCAGTCCAGTTGAGCGCCGGGGAGCAGCCCCAGTTGTTGGGCAATGGCGGCCGGGACGGTCACTTGATTCTTTCCTGTCAAGGTCGTTGTCATATTCCTTGAACAGAATAGAACAAGGAGAGTGTGTTGTCAAGGATGATTTGCCTTCGGGTCCTGGCTTGGCGCAAGGCCGCCACGATCCGCGACGACCGACAAAAAGTCTATCGCCACGGCGCGGGTTTCGTGGCATATTTATTTAATGGTCTGTCAAGAAAATGAGAACGTTTACAGATAACGAACTGGACGCCCTTATTGCCTGCCCGAAGCAGGTCGTCGGCCCGCCACGGCGGGAGATGCGGCTGGACGGCAAAATGAAGAGGAACGATATGACCTTGAAATCGGCAGATGGCAAACATGCCTTCCGTGTCTTCATGCGTCAGAGCGAGGAGTTCAGTGAAAACTTCTCTGTTGGCCTGATATATCAGCCAAACGAGGAGCCCGGCAGCTTTCAACTTATCCGCTTCAATGGCCGGCATGGCGGTGATCTTGTCCATCCTCACCATGCTGTCTTTCATGTCCATCGCTGCAAGGCGGACGACATCAATGATGGTATTTTTGAGCCTCGCCATATCGAAAAAGCGACCACCTACGCTTCTTTCCGAGAGGCTCTCGCCGAGTTCTGCCGAAGGGTGCAAGTGGAAAAGCCGGACGATTATTTCCCCGGCCTGGACCAGGCCCGGCTGTTCCCGGGAGATGAGGTGCAATTATGAACACTGTCGAACTTCTGCGAGAGCAATTCAACTCGCGCGTTTCTGTGCGCGAAAAACGCCCCGGCGTTTTTCAACTCATCGCTCCGCTTTTCCATGAAGACGGGGACATGATGGATATTTTTCTCGATATGCCCAAAAACGGCGCCGCCAAAGCGGCGGAGGGCCTTCGCGTCAGCGACCATGGCCTGACGCGGATGCGGCTTTCATACACCTTCGACATTGATACGCCCAACAAGGAACGAATCTTCCGCCGTATCTTGGCCGAGAACGGCCTCAGCGAGGAGAACGGCGTGTTGTTTATTGAAGCCACACCGGACACTCTGTCCACAGCCTTGCTACAGTTTTCCCAGGCTGTCTCGAAGGTATGCAACATGCGCTACTTTAAGCGTGAAGTGCTGGCCAGCTTGTTCGAGGAAACGCTGGCCGGGTTCATTCAAGAGGAATTGGCCTCCTTTATGCCCCAGCAAACCCGCCTGCCTATTCCTGACCGCGATGACCTTGAAGTGGATTGGGAGTTTCGCCCGAACGGGGTGCCGCTCTACCTTTTTGCAGTCAGGGATGCGAACCGTGCCCGCCTGGCAACTATTAGTTGCCTGGAATTTCAGAGACATGCGCTGAAATTCAAGAGCATTGCCGTGCATGAGGACATTGATAACCTGGGACGGAAAGACCGCAACCGGTTGACCAATGCTTGCGACAAGCAGTTCACTTCGCTCGACGAGTTCAAACTTAATGCAATGCCATACCTGAAACGAGAGATCGCTTGAGAGTTAACAACCTCGAAGGCGCCGGTGCATTCAGTTTTTCCAGAATTACCATTTGCCTTGCCCGCAGGCTGAGGCGTAAATGTTTGCCATGACACCGGCTCAAGCCAGCGCGCGCCACGAAGAGCTCGCCGCCGAGATTCGCCGCCACGATTTCCTTTATTACACGCAGGCGCAGCCGGTCATCTCCGACCAGGAGTATGACCGGCTTTACCGGGAATTGGCGGACTTGGAAAAAGAGTTTCCCGGCCTTTGCGCGCCGGATTCCCCGACGCAACGGGTCGGCGGCGAACCGGTCAAAGCGTTTCAGCCAGTCCGCCACCTGTTGCCCATGTTGAGCCTGGACAATACCTATTCCCAGGACGAGGTGCGCGATTTCCTGGCGCGGGTGCAGCGCCTTCTTCCTGGCCTGAGGCTCGAATGGACCGTGGAGCCGAAGGTGGACGGGCTGGCGGTGAATCTGCGTTACGAGGATGGCCGGCTCGCCGCCGGCTCGACCCGCGGGGACGGCACAACGGGGGACGATATCACGGCCAATCTCAAAACCATCCGCTCCATCCCGTTGCAGTTTTTGCGGAAAGAGGCCGGCTTGTTTGCGCCGCCGCGCGTGCTGGAGGTGCGCGGCGAGGTTTATCTGCCGCGCGCGGGATTCAAAAAACTCAACGAGCAACGGCTGGCGGCCGGCGAAGAGGCCTTCGTGAACCCGCGCAACGCGGCGGCCGGTTCGCTCAAGCAACTGGACCCGCGCATTGTGGCGCAGCGTCCGCTGGAGGCGGTTTTTTACGGTTTGGGCCAAATCGCCGGCGGGCGCGCTCCGGCCACGCATTATGAATGTTCGCGCTGGCTGGGCGAGCTGGGATTCAAGACGCCGGAAAAAATCTGGCTCTGCGACGGCGAGGCCGGTTTGCTCGCCGCCATCGCGGAACTGGACACACTGCGGCGCGATTTCCCCTACGAGACGGACGGCGCAGTCATCAAGCTCAACGACCTGGCCTTGCGCGAGCAGGCGGGTTACACGGCCAAAGCGCCGCGCTGGGCCATGGCTTACAAGTACGCCGCCGAGCAGGCGCGCACCCGCCTCAACGGCATCACCGTGCAGGTGGGGCGCACCGGCGTGCTCACCCCGGTGGCGGAACTGGAGCCGGTTTTTCTGGCCGGGAGCACGATCAGCCGCGCCACCCTGCACAACGAAGACGAAATCAAACGCAAAGACATCCGCATCGGCGACACGGTGGTGGTGGAGAAAGCCGGGGAGGTGATTCCGGCGGTGGTGGGCGTGGTGGAAGGGCTGCGGCCGCCCTGGACCCAGCCTTTTGATTTTCTGCAACACATTCACGGCCAGTGTCCGGTGTGCGGGGGGGGGGTCGCGCGCGATCCGCAATATGTGGCCTGGCGTTGCGAGAACTTGCAATGCTCCGCCCAGGCGACGCGCCGGGTGGAATTTTTCGCGGCGCGCGGCGCGCTGGACATCGTCAGCGTGGGCGGAATCGTGGCGGATAAACTGGTCGAGCGCGGGCTGGTGCGCGAGCCGCTGGATTTGTTTGAATTGAAAGTCGAACCGCTGGCGGCCTTGAATCTCGGAACGGAAGACGCGCCGCGCGTTTTTGGCCGCAAGAACGCGGAGAAAGCGCTGGAGGCCATCGAACGCGCCAAAACCGCCCCGCTCTCCCGCTGGCTTTTCGGCCTGGCCATACCCGAAATCGGCAAAACCACCGCGGCCCGGCTCGCCGCCTTTCACGACAGCATCCAGGAAACCGCCCATTCGCCGATTCTCCAGGATGTGGTTTTCTATCATGAGAAAACCGAGGAAGCCCGCGCGCTGCGCCGCGACGCGCCGGAACGTTACGAGAAAATGAAAGGGGAAATTGAGCAGGCCGCCGGGCGGCTGATCGCGGCGGGATTTGCCAAAAGAAGCCGGAGCCAGAACGAGAAGGATTTCGGCATCGTCACGGAAGTCGGGCCGGTGGCGGCGCGCAGCGCGCTGGATTATTTCGCCTCCCCGGCCGGGGGCGCGGTGTTGTCGCGGCTGGCGGCGCTGGGCATCCAGCCTCGCGGCGAAAAGGCGGCGGGGAAAAAGGAAGGCCTTCCCCTGGCCGGGAAGACATTTGTATTGACAGGGACGCTGCCGTCCATGACGCGCGAGGAGGCGTCCGCCCGCATTGAGGCGCTGGGGGGCAAAGTCAGCGGCAGCGTGAGCCGGAACACCAGTTTCGTTCTGGAGGGGGCGGAGGCGGGTTCCAAACTGGAAAAGGCGCGCGATCTGGGGGTCAGGGTGATTGACGAGACGGAGTTTTTGAAAATGGTCGGGACCGATTCCGGCTCTTAATCTTGCCTTGGATAGAAGACAGAGGAAACCGCGAAATACGCGAAATACGCGAAACCCGATTCCTTTTCGTGTATTTCGCTTATTTCGCGGTTATCAAAGTTTCCTTGGGCGGGGATTTGGGTCGCCTCAAAAGAAGCTGCGGAGGCAAAACTATTGACGTGGGAGAGTCCCTGATTATATTGAATCTGAGCGCCTAACCGGAAACCGGGTTTTGGCGCACAACCCAAATATGCGAGTATTAATTCCATGCAAGGTCCAGCCGGGGATGTTCGAGAGCGAGTACGCGGTTGAAATTCAGGACGGCCCGGCGAAAATTTCCCTGTTTGCGGACAAATCGCTCGTGCAAGAACGCGGGGATTCCTTCTTCCTCGAAGTGTATTTGGTTCCGGCCAATGGAGAAGCGACCGCGCGCACCGTCCTGCTGCCAACCGAATCCTTCGAAACCGGCTCGCGATGGCTCACCGTCCCGCCTGCCACTCTTGTCGCCGCGTGATCCTGAGCAATCGAAAGATTCTGTCCGGCATTGCGGCGGGCCGTTTTAACATCAGCCCGCTCGCCGGCCACGATCCGACGATAAGCCCTTTCAACACCAGCGCCGTTGACTTGAGGCTGAACAACCAGATTCAGGTTCCAAAACCCTATCCGGCGGCATTGGATTTGCGCCAGCCGGGAATCGCACAGTTTTTGACCAAGATTTCTGACACCTTTACCATAACAAATGAGCAGGCGTTCACGCTGACGCCAGGGAAGTTTGTCCTGGCGCAAACCATCGAGCGGGTTGATTTCCCTCTCACCTCCGATGGGCCTTGTCACAGTGGTCGGGTGGAGGGGCGAAGTTCGTTGGCGCGGTGCGGGATTCTTGTTCATTTCACGGCTCCAACCATCCATGCGGGATATAAAGGACCAATCACTTTGGAAATCGCCAATCTTGGCCCGCTGAATTTTTTGCTTTACCCGGGAATGTTCATCTGTCAGTTGATTATCGAGGAGGTGGAAGGAATTCCATTTGATGCGCCAAACCAGTTCAAAGGGCAAACGACGCCTGCCGGGCTGACTCAAGGTTGACCTGTTTGGGCGTGTGGCCGGGGCGGAGGCGGGTTCCAAACTGGAAAAGGCGCGCGAGCTGGGGGTGAGGGTGATTGACGAGGCGGAGTTTTTGAAAATGCAAAACGCTTGACTTTGGTTGCCGCCTGCGACACGGTTTTGGGCCAGAGTCGGCAGAAACCATTCCAGTTTTTGTCCGCCTGGCCCATGAACTGGAAGCCGTTGGAGATCGTCGGCATTTTTGCGAAGAGCATATCATTATGAACACAATGGAAAATCAGGCCAGGGATTCGGCTTGCGACCAGAGCGCAGCCGCAAAGAAGTGTCAGCGCGTCAACACGGTGGCTTGGTTGGCTGGCATCACGGCAGTTGTTGCGCTTCTGGAGTTGAGTGACAGCCCGTCGGTTGGCATGGGCTTGGGCGTCATCGGCGTTTGCGGCATGGTCGCCTTTGTTTGTTATATGCTGTTGAGAGACAGATGACGGCGCCGCCTCATAAAATATGCCCCCAAAAACTCTGCAAACAAAAATCGCCGCGCCGCCGGCGAAACGGAAAGCCCGCGGGAAACGGGTTGCCAAACCGGGCGAACCGCTCCGGGAGCTTTTTGCCGGCTTGCGCGCGGAAAAACCCGAAATCAAGTACGGGCGCCTCAAGGCGCTTCGCGCGATCAGCGAGAAACAGCCGGCGCTTCTTTATCCCGAGTTCGACCGGTTTGTTGCTCTGCTTGACAGCGAAAACACATTCTTCAAATGGGGCGCCATCATCATCCTGGGGAACCTGGCCGCGGTGGACTCGGACGACAAGATCGGCCGGATTCTGGACCGGTACCTGGAGCCGATCACCGGGCCGGTCATGATCACGGCCGCCAACACCATTGGCGGGGCGGGGAAAATCGCGCGGGCCAGGCCGCGATTTGCGGACCGGATTGTTCGCGCGCTGCTGCGGGTTGAGGCGGCAAATTATCAAACCCCGGAATGCCGCAATGTGGCCTTGGGTCATGTGGTGAAATCGCTGGACCTGTTTTTTGAGCACATTGCCGACCCGGAACCGGTCATTGCCTTCGTCCAGCGCCAGCTTGGCAACAGCAGAAACGCCGTCAAAAAGAAAGCCGCCGCGTTTCTGAAGAAGCACTGCTGTAGCGGCGGTCTGTGACCGCCGCAAACCAAGCCCATCGCGAAGGCGACGGTCATAGACCGCCGCTACAATTGAGAAGAATCCAGGCGGCGGCGGCGGGCAGGTCGTCCACGATCAAGGCGGCGGCCAGGCGGGGGTCGCCGGATTTTTCCACTTCCCGTCCGTAGCCGGTGCGCACCAGGATGCTTTTCCGCACGCCCGCGTTCCAGCCGCATTCCAAATCCATCATTTTGTCGCCCACAAGGAAACTCTCTTCCAGGCGGAGGCCGAATTCCTCGCGGGCATCGAGGAGGAATTGGGGCGACGGTTTGCGCCCGCGCGAGGGCTGGTCCGGCGCTTCGGGAGCGATATAAATTTTGTCGAAGCGCGCGCCGTCGCGCGCCAGATCGGCGGCCAGCCGCGCGTTGACCTTGGCCACATCGTCCAGGGTGAACCAGCCGCGGCCGACGCCGGATTGATTGGAGACGATGAACAACCGGAAGCCGGCCTTCCGCAGGCGCCGCAGCGCCGCGCCCGCGCCGGGCAAAATGGCGACTTCCTCCGGGCGGTGGAGGTATTCTTTTTCCTGGATCAGGGTTCCGTCCCGGTCCAGGAAGATGGCGCGCGGCCGGCTCAAGGAGACGATGTATAGCAAAACGGGGCGGGGGATGCAAATTGCGCATTTGGCATTTTGCATTTAGCATTTCCGGGTCATGTCGTTCTCCTTTATTTTTTTAGGCTCCGGCACGTCGCAGGGCGTGCCGGTGATCGGCGGGGATTATCCGCCGGAATTCCTGGCCAATCCAAAGAACCATCGCACCCGCCCCTCGCTTTATGTCGCCACCCCGCAAATCAAACTGGTGATTGACACCACGCCGGAATTCCGCCTTCAAATCCTGCGCGAAAACATCCGCTGGCTCGACGCGGTGCTCTTCACCCATTCCCATGCCGATCACATCATGGGATTGGACGATTGCCGGCGCTTTTGCGATCTGCGCGGCGGGGCCGCCCTGCCGATTTATGCGGGCGAAAAAACGATGGACGACTTGCGGCGCGTCTTCCAATACGCCTTCACCGGCCAGCCCGCCCCCAAGGGCTATTTCATCCCCGAACCGCATCTGGTCACCGGCCCGTTCGCGCTGGGGGATTTGGAAATTGTTCCGCTGGCTCTCCCGCACGGGCGCGCGGGGACGAACGGCTACCTTTTTTTGCAGGAGGGCAAAAAACGCCTCGCTTATTTGAGCGATTGCAAGGAAGTGCCGCCGCCGGCGGTGGAGCAGGCGCGCGGGGTCCAAGCCGCCGTGCTGGACGCCTTGCGCCGGGAGCCGCATCCCACCCACATGTGCCTGGACGAGGCGCTGACGGCGGCGCGGCGCATCGGCGCGGGGCAAACTTTCCTCACCCATTTGACGCATGATTTTGATCACGACGCGGCCCAGGCGGAATTGCCGGACGGCGTTTGGTTTGCCTACGACGGGTTGCGGGTTGACCTGGCTTGAAGTTATGAATTGGAACAGGAGACAGATTTTGTGCCTCTAACCTGGATATTTCACAGTTTGGTGGGGCGAACCTGCTGCTTCGCCCTAATTCAGGGCGGCGCGGCAGCGCCGCCCTACCATTCAGGGTGTGGCATGTTCCGCCAGGGATATGAAATATCCGGGCTAACCGGTCAGTCTTGTGTGCAGAAGGAAGGTAGGGCGGGCAGTCCCCTGCCTGCCGCGGCGCGCACGGAGTGCGCGCCCTGCCTTCCGAGATTGACGCGCGATCTTTTCCTCGGCCTGCGTCTGGCGGGCGGCGCGGCGGGCCTCCGGGCGGCGGAACCAGGCGATGAGGTGGTGGTGGTTTACAACTCGCGCCTGCCGGAATCCCGGCAAGTGGCCGCCCATTATGCCGCGGTCCGGCGCGTCCCCGCCGGGCAGGTCGTGGGCCTGGACCTTCCCGCCGGGGAAAACATGACGCGCTCCGAATACCGCGCGCAACTGCAACTGCCGCTGCTCCAATTCCTGGAGAAAGAGAAATTGTTTGTCTTCGAGGCCGGCGGCCAGGAGGGGGACACCAACCCGCCGGCGCCGAGATTGAAGGAGGCAAAAATTCGGTACGCGGTTCTGTGTTTTGGCGTGCCGCTGCGCATTTTGGACGATCCGCAACTGGCGGAACCGGATTTGGACGAAGTTTCACCCGAACTGCGCGGCAGAAACGGCGCGGCGGTGGATTCGGAATTGATACTCCTGCCGCGGAGCCGCCAGGAACTCCGGCTGGCCGGGCCGCTGGAGAATCCGTGTTTTGCCGTGACCAACGCCGCGCTGCTCAACCCGTTGCGCGGCGTTCTGATGGTCAGCCGGCTCGACGGGCCGGACGCGGCGGTGGCCGGGAAGCTGGTGGACAGAGCCACGCAGGCCGAAACCAATGGATTGTGGGGCCGGGCCTATTTTGACCTGCGGGGCCTGACCGGCGGCGATTACAAGAAAGGCGACGACTGGCTGCGCGCCGGGGCGGAAGCGGCGCGGCGTTTCGGTTTTGAGACGGTGGTGGATGAGCGGCCGGAAACCTTTTCCGCCGCCTTTCCCATGAGCCAGATTGCGCTCTACGCGGGGTGGTACGACGGCCAGGCTTCCGGGCCGTTCACGCGGCCCGGGGTGGAATTTATGCCGGGCGCGTTTGCCTTCCATCTCCATTCCTTCAGCGCCCACACCTTGCGCTCCACCAATCAATACTGGTGCGGCCCGCTCCTGGCGGAGGGCGTCACCGCCACCATGGGGTGCATTGACGAGCCTTATCTGGACGGCGAACCAAACATGGCGGTATTTCTCAGCCGCTGGCTGCAGTTGGGATTCAGTTTCGGCGAGGCCGCCTGCGCCGCGCAACGGTTTGTTTCCTGGCAAACCACGGTGGTGGGGGATCCGCTCTATCGTCCCTTCGGGGGGAATCCGCAAAAGCTGCACGAGGAACTCCTGCGGCGGCGCAGTCCCTTGCTTGAATGGTCCATCTTGCGCTGGGTGGACCTCAATTTGGCCCGGGGCGCTCCCGTGGCCGATTGGGCGCGCTATTTGGAAACGGAACCCGCCACCCAACAAAGCGCCATCCTCACCGAGAAACTGGCGGAGTTATACAACATGGAGGACAAGCCGGAATTGGCGCTCAAGTCTTTCCGGCAGGCGCTGGCTCTTCATCCCACCCCGCAAACCGCCGTCCGGCTGACCCTGGCTCTGGGCGGGCAACTGGTGGCCGCCGGGCAGCAAGCCCAGGCCCTGAAACTATACGATGTTTTCCTGCAAAAAAACCCGGGCTGGCCCGGGGCGCTGTCGCTCTGCCAGGAAATGGAGGCGCTGGCCGGCAAGCTGGGGGACAGAGCCAGGGCCGCCCGCTACGCCGAAGAAATTCAGAAGCTTTCCCTGGGCCGATAATATCCCATCCGCCTTCCCTGGCGCGGAAACCGGGGATGGAGATTAAGATTATGATTAAGATTAAGGGAAGTCATCAGATCAGCCGGCCAGGCCGGAGAGGTAGGCGAGGATCAATTGCGGCAACTCCACGCTGTAACCGCCTTCCAAAACGCTGAAGCAGGGAACGGCCATTCGGCGCAGGGTTTCGCCCAGCCAGTGAAAGTCCTCCGCTTCCAGTGTGCCGTCGGCCAGCGGATCCTGGCGATAGGCGTCGAAGCCGGCGGAGACGGCCACCAGATCGGGCCGGTATTCTTTGAGCCGCGCCAGGGCTTTTTCCAAAATGGCGCGATACTCCGGGCGCGGAGTCCCGGGCGGCACGGGAAAATTGAAGCAATTGGCGCCGCGATCGGCCCGGCCCGTGCCCGGATAGCAGGGAAATTGATGGACGGAAAGGAAGGCCAAACCGGGCTGGTCAAGCAGAATCTCCTCCGTGCCGTTGCCGTGGTGGACGTCGAAATCGAAGACGGCCACGCGCCGGCAGCCGGCGGCGCGCGCCTCCAGCGCGGCGGTGGCAATGGAGTTGAGATAGCAAAAACCCATGGCGCGGTCGCGCGTGGCATGATGGCCCGGCGGCCGCATCAGGCTGAAGGACATTTCGCCGGCGCGGGCCGATTGCAAGGCCTGGAGGGCGCCGCCCGCCGCGCGCCGGGCGTGCGCGGCAATTTGGGGATAAGCCGGCGTGTCGGCGTCCAGGTCCGCGGGCAGGTCAAGCCGTTGCAGGTGTTGCGGGGAGTGGGCGCGCAGGAGGGTGGCGTCCTCGACAGGCAGCGGTTCGCCCCAGGCCGGCGCGAGGGTCTTCCGGGACTGGAGGGCCTCCAGGGTGGCGAGGATGCGCCGGGGGCTTTCGGGATGGCCGGCGGCGGAGTATTCGGCGCAACGTATGTCAGTTATAATTTTCATGCGAGGCGCGCGCGGCGGAACACGGCCTGGCCGGCGCGCGCTCCCAGTGGTACCGCGGGCGGCGAATGGATTCCATGAAATTCGACAAGGAATAAGCCTAAAGAACGTAATGCGTGCGTCTTGGGTGGTAGGGCGCGCACTCCGTGCGCGCCGCGGCGGGCAGTGGACTGCCCGCCCTACCAAGGCTGGCCGGCTACGAAAGAACAATCTTGTCTGTAGCTACACAGGTGCTACATTTGGCACATGACGAAAACCGCGACCATTCGCGCCCGGATTGAGCCGGACCTGAAAAATGAAGTGGAGGACATTCTGTCCCGCCTCGGATTGAGCGCCTCCGAGGCGATCCTTTTGCTGTACCGCCAAATCCAATTGCGGCGGGGTTTGCCCTTTGCGGTGGCGATCCCAAATAGTTTGACTGCGAAAACGCTGCGAGCGAGCAAGTCGGGGAAAAACATCAAGACTTTTGGAAGCAAGAAGGAACTTTACGCCGATCTGGGCCTGTGAGGGCGACTGCAAACGTCAAGCCGCAGGTTGTAGCGGCGGTCTGTAACCGCCGGTGGCCGGAGTTTTTTTAATTTGCGGCGGTCACAGACCGCCGCTACAGGAGACCTTCGTCTTGCAGGCGCTGGATTTCGGCGGCGCAACCCTGGCGGAAGGTGGGATAGCGGAACGCATAGCCCATCTCCATCTTGAGCTTGCGGTTGAGGACCTTCTTGTTGGTCGCGCCGCGTTTGGCGGCGGCGGCGGCGGATTCAGGGACAAAGGGCGGCATCTCCCTGCCCAGCGTTTCGGAGAGCCAGCGGAAGAAACAGATTTGCGGAACCGGCTCGTCGTCCACCACATTATAGATTTCGCCCGCGCGGGCGCTCTGCAGGGCCGTGAGGATGGCGCCCACGACATCGTCGCGGTGGACCATGTTAAGGCAGCGTTCGCCCCGGCCGGAAATCTTCGCCTCGCCCCGGAGATATTGCAGGAGATGATGGCCGCGCCCGGGGCCGTAAATTCCGGCCACGCGCAGGAGGACGGCGGGAAATTGCCGGGCGCGCGCGGCGTCGAGCAGCAGCTTTTCGGCGGCCAGGAGCACCCGGCCGGTGGCCGTGGCCGGCTGGGCGGGGCTGGTTTCGCTGACCTGGAAGGCGCCGGTCTGGCCATAGACGCTGGTGCTGCCGATGTGGACGAATTTTCCGGGCGGGGCCGGGGCCAGCCACAGGAGCAAATTCCGCGTGCCCTCGAAATAGACCTCCTGGTACTCCTTCGCCCCGCCCTTGCCGGAAGAAATGGTGTTGACGATCCAATCGTAGGGGAGGGGCAATTTGGCCAGATCGTCGCGCCGGGTGATGTCGGCGGTCAGAGGCTGGAGGCCGGCGCGTTGGAGGCTGGCCGCGCCTTCGGCGGAACGGCGGAGGCCGGCCACGGCATGGCCCTGGCGGAGCAATTCGACGCCGAGAGGCAGGCCGACGTAGCCGCAACCGATGATGAGCACGCGCACCCAAGCATTAGAGCATCGGCCGCCGGGGGTTTCAATTGCGGATTGCGGATTGCGGATTGCATGGAAGGAGGGGACTTGAGTGGTGGAGTGGTGGCAGGCTGAATCCGCCCATGTCTCCGTTACTTCAGCACTCCAACACTCTGTTGGGTCCTGTGGGGGAACTCAGCGTTTGGCGCAGGCGGCGGCGATGAAACCTTTGAAGAGCGGATGAGGCTGGTTGGGCTTGCTCTGGAATTCGGGGTGGAATTGGCAGGCGAGAAAAAAAGGATGGGATGGCATTTCAATCAGTTCCACCAGCTTGTTGTCGGGGGATAGGCCGCTGAACACATAGCCGGCTTTTTCAAAGGCGGGGCGATAGGCGTTGTTGAATTCGTAACGGTGGCGATGGCGCTCATTGGCCACAAAGGCGCCGTAAAGCCGGCCGGCCTGGGAACCGACGGCCAACTGGCAGGGCTGGAGGCCCAGACGCATGGTGCCACCCTTGCGTGTGACGTTCTTCTGTTCGTCCAGCAGGGCGATGACGGGATGGGGGGATTTGGGATCAAATTCCGTGGAGTGGGCGCCGGCCAGCTTGAGGACGTTGCGGGCGAATTCAATGGTGGCAATTTGCATGCCCAGGCAAAGGCCCAGATAGGGCACCTTGTGCTCGCGGGCGTACTGGGCGGCGAGGATTTTCCCTTCAATGCCGCGTTCGCCAAAACCCCCGGGGACCAGGATCCCGCCCAGGCCCTTCAACATGGCCTCCGCGCCGAATTTCTCGATCTGCTCGGCTTCGACCTTTTCGATTTTCACGCCGCAATCATTGGCCACGCCGCCGTGCATGATGGCTTCATAGACGGATTTGTAGGCGTCGTGCAGCTCAATGTACTTGCCGACGACGGCAATGTGGACGCGATGGCGCGGGGCGATGAGTTTGCGGACGATCTCCTGCCAGTGGGCCATCTGGGCGGCGGGGGTGTCCAGATGAAGGTGCTGGCAAACCAGGTCGTCCACCCGCTCGCGCTGGAGCATGAGGGGAAGCTCGTAGATGGTGTGTTCGACGTCCAGTTCCTCGATGACGGCGTCGGCGGGGACATTGCAGAAGTGGGAGATTTTTTCGCGGACGTCTTTTTCCAGCGGTTTTTCGCAACGGCAGACCAGGATGTGGGGGGTGATGCCGATTTCGCGCAGTTTGGCGACGGACTGCTGGGTGGGCTTGGTTTTGAGTTCGCCGGCGGCCTTGATAAAAGGGACGTAGGTGAGGTGGACGAAGATGACGTTGTTGTGCCCCTCCTTCAAGGCGAAGGCGCGGATGGCTTCCAAAAAGGGCAGCCCTTCGATGTCGCCGGTGGTGCCGCCGATTTCGGTGATGACGACGTCGGCTTTGGAGAGTTCGCCGGAAAGGCGGATGCGGCGCTGGATTTCATCGGTGATGTGGGGGATGACCTGGACGGTGGCGCCGAGGTAGTCGCCGCGGCGTTCCTTGTCGAGAACGGCTTGATAGACCTGGCCGCTGGTCAGGCTGTTGCAGCGGGTGAGTTTGACTTTGGTGAAGCGCTCGTAATGGCCCAGGTCCAGGTCCGTTTCGGCGCCGTCGTCCAGCACATAGACTTCGCCGTGCTGGTAGGGGCTCATCGTGCCGGGGTCCACGTTCAGGTAGGGGTCGAACTTTTGCAGGGTGAT
>JBEKIA010000031.1:0-43986 GCA_050011995.1 Verrucomicrobiota bacterium | reverse complement strand
GGATTGGGGAAAGGGTCTTTGATCCGGCGCAGAATGTGCATCTGGCGATGGGCGCCCATGAAACCGAACCGGCGGTGGAGATCATTTGGCCGGGCGAGACCAAAGGTCCCCTTCATGGCTTGGCGGAGAGGCATCCGGCCGGCGTGATTTATCATGTCTGTTATTCCACCGATGATCTTGCCTCCGCGCTGGCCGGACTGGAAAAAGCGGGTCTGCGTGTCCTGTGCGTTTCTCCTCCCAAACCAGCGCCTCTCTTCGGGGGGCGGAAGGTTTCCTTTTACCAGGTGAGAGGGATTGGCCTCATGGAAATCCTCCAATCCACATGACAATATGATATGAGCGCCAAACCCCTGAATTGCGCCTTGCTCAGTTCGTTCACCCTTGACGGGGTGACGGGTCTGGTCGGCGGCGGCCTGGAATCGCTGGGCGTGGGGTGCCGGTGGTTTGTCGGTCCTTTTAACCAATACCCTCAACTCATCCTGGCGGACAACTCCGAGTTGGCGGCGGCCAATCCGCAGGTGGTGTTTCTGGCGGTGGCGATTGAAGATCTGTTGGACAAGCTGCCTTCCCCATGGACCAATGCGCCGCAGCGAAAGGCCGAGGCGGAGAGGCGGATCGCCGATTTCCTTTCTCTGGTGCGGAAACTGGCCGGGCGGCTGCCTTGCGCAATGATTTTTGTCCACGACTTTCTGCCGCTGGCGCCGCAGGGTCTCCCCATTCTGGCGGGCCAATCCGAAGTGGGCCTGCGCCAACTGGCTTTGGAAGCAAATTATTCGCTGGAGAAGCTTGCCTCCGGGTTCCCCAATGTGCGCCTTGTTTCGCTGAGGGAGGCATTCCGCGCTTTGCCGCACACAGCCGTGTGTGACCCGCGGTTTTTTTACGTTGCCAAGATGCGGCTCGGGCGGCAGGCTATGGAAGCGCTCGCCGGGCACTATTGCCGCCTGTTGCGCGCATTCGCCGGGCTGCGGAAAAAGTGCATTGTGCTGGACTTGGATAACACGCTTTGGGGGGGGATTTTGGGCGAGGACGGCATTGACCATCTCCAATTGAGCGAGGATGGCCCCGGCAAGGCCTTTCAGGACATGCAGCGAATATTGCTGGACTACTGCGAAACAGGGACATTGCTGGCGATTTGCAGCAAGAATGACGAGTCCCTGGCCCTGGCCGCCATCCGCGAGCACCCGGGAATGCTGCTGCGGCCCCATCATTTCGCGGCGATGCGCATCAATTGGCAGAGCAAGGCCGCCAATCTTCGCCAGATTGCGGCGGAACTCAATCTGGGCCTGGACTCCTTTGTCTTTCTGGATGATTCGGAAATGGAACGCGAAGAAGTCCGGCGACTCGCCCCGGAGGTCACGACCCCCGATTTGCCGGCGGACCCATCGGATTACCCGGCCTTTGTCGCGCAACTGCCGTATTTTGACGCCTTGAGCACTACGGAAGATGACCGCCGCCGCAGTCAAATGTATGTCGAAGACCGCGAGCGGCGCGCCTTGGCGCAAACCGCGGATTCCCTGGAAGATTTTTTGCGGGGATTGAACATTCAGGTTGTGGTGCGGCGGTCGGATCGGCAGTGGGTCCCGCGTTTGGCCCAGCTCAGCCAGCGCACCAACCAGTTCAATCTGACCACCCGCCGGTATAGCGAAAGCGATCTGCTGGCTCTGCTGGAGAACCGGAATTGGCGGTTGTACGGCGTTCTGGCCAGCGACCGGATCGGCGATTCAGGAATTAGTGGCGCGGCGTTTGTTCAGATAGATCCTGCCACCGCCACCGCGCGCCTGGACACGTTTCTGGTCAGTTGCCGCGTCCTGGGCCGCGGGATTGAATCCGCTTTTCTGGCGGGTATCTGTTCAGACCTTCACGCCAGCGGCGTTGCCACGTTGGCGGCCGAGTACGCTCCAAGCGGCAAGAATGGAATGGCCAAGGACTTTCTTCCCAACCATGGCTTTCGATGCGCCGAACCCGGCTGGCAGCGTCGCTTGGACAATGGACCAGGGGCCTGTCCCGCCTGGATCCAATTGCAATTAAGTTAAATCGTCAACATGATTACCAACCAAGACAATTCGTTTGAAAGAGTCAGAAATGTAGTGGCTCGGACTTTCAAAGTAAGCCCGGAAATTGTGACCCAGGAGGCGTCATTGGGCCAACTGCCGGGCTGGGATTCCTTTGGCCATCTGACGTTGATGATGGAAGTGGAGCAGGAGTTTTCCGTTCGCTTTCCGACCGATGCAATTAACCGCCCGAAGAACGTCCGCGAAATCTGTGATTTGCTGCGCGAGATGCCAACGGCTGGCAGCCGATAACCCGCCGCGAGTTTTTTGTGGCGATTCCATTCCTCCTCCGCGCAGCCGCCGCTTATGTCTGAACCCAAGCTATTTGCCCGCCTGCGCATTCGCCTGTTGCAAGAGCTGGCGATGCGCGCGCCCGGCGGCGCCTCCGTCCGAGTCAAACTGCATCGCTGGCGCGGGGTTGAGATTGGCCGCAACGTCTGGATCGGTTACGAGGCGATGTTGGAGACCGCTTATCCTGGTTTGATTCATATTGGCAATAATGTCTTTATCTCCATGCGGGCCACGATCCTGGCTCATTTCCGCGAGCAGCGCGGCGTTTGGATTGAGGACGATGTTTTTGTCGGGCCGTGTGCTTGCATCCTGCCCAACGTCCGATTGGGCAAAGGTTGTGTGGTCACCGCCGGCAGCGTGGTCACCGCTAATGTTCCGCCTTTTACCGTGGTGCAGGGCAACCCCGCCCGTCCTGTGGCCAGGAACGGCATTTCGCTGGTGGGGGATGAGAAGACATTGAGGGAATTCCAGAGCCAGTTGGCGCCGATCCGGTAGCCGGACCATCTCGGAGCCTGAGAGTCCTCAGTCATGGCCATGCCGCAGTCCAAAGTCATCGCTTTAGTCAGTGTTTCCAGCGCGCCGCCGGACATGACATTATTCGAGTGGATGGAGAGTATTTTTCCTGTTCGCTTCCAAAGCGTCCGGCCCGGCCGCTGGGACGGAATGGATGCGGCGATTTTTTTGGGTCTTGAACCCTCCTGTCCCGGCCTGCCAAGCCTGCAAATTCCTGCGGCCATCGCGCCGGAGGTTCCTGCTGCATTGGCCACAGTCCAGTTCGGTCAAAGCGCCGCGGTTCCAAAGGTCTTTCGAGGCCGCGCTGTTCGTCAGGAAAACCTGATCTGCGAAGGCTCGCTGAAAACAAACAACGGTGATCAAATTATCGCAGCCCTTGACGGAAATCCATTGTGGGTGGCTCGCGAAGACGGGCGGGGACGGACGGATTTTTCCGCGATGTCCTTGCCCTCCGCGAAGAAGCTTCGGAGCTTATACCAATGCTTTGCGGCGCGTGATTTTATGCGGCTTCTGCCCCTGGTTGATTTCCTGCGCCGTCTTGCCCGCGAAAACGAATGGGGAAATCCCGGTTTGCGAGCTTGTTTCATGTTCGACGATCCCAACCTGCACAGCACCGGCTACGGATGGATCCGCTACCGCGAATTGGCGCAACACGCCAGCCTGCGCCATTACCACGCCTCGATAGCCACCATTCCGCTGGACTCCTGGTTTGAAAGCAAACAGGCCGTCGGCATCTTTGCGGATAATCAAGCGCGTCTTTCCCTTCTCATCCACGGCAACGATCATCTCCACAAGGAGTTGGCGAGCTTCTCATCCGACGGCCAACGACTCGCTTCGCTGGCTCAAGCTTTGAACAGGATTGCCCGGTTGGAAGCCAAGACCTCCATGGAGGTTTCCAGGGTGATGGCCGCTCCTCATGGGGCTTGTTCCGAGGAGACATTGCGTGTCATGGCCCGCTTGGGATTTGAAGCCGCGTGCATCTCGCATGGTGCTCTGCACAATTATAATGCCGACAGACAATGGGCCAGGAATGTCGGCCTCGGAATGTCCGAATTCGTGGCCGGATTGCCTGTCATTCCGAGATTCAGGCTTAACCGCGAATGTCAAAACGCCATCCTTTTGGCCGCTTATCTTGGCCAGCCCATCATCCCCGTTGGCCATCACCAGGAGCTTGCGGACGGCTTGGATCTGCTGGGCGAATTGGCGAATTTCATCAACTCTCTGGGTGAGGTTCGTTGGTTGGACATGAAAGGCATTGCCCGTTCCAACTATCAAACCCGGACCGAGGGCAACCTTCTCCAGGTGCGGTCCTTTGCCAGAGTTATTGATCTCAGGGTTGCTCCTGGTGTGACACAGGTTGCCATCCAAAGACCAAAGGTGGCGGAGGAGGTGGAAGAGGGGATCCGCATCCGCTCGCCGGGCCAGGCCGGCCAAGTTTTTTCCAAATATGCCGGCCAACCGTTTCCTGTTCAACCCGGGGCGGATTTGGAAATCACCCCCTTTGTCCAGAACCAAGTTGATCCCAGTTCGGTCCGCCGGCCCAAACTAAAAATATGGCCTTTCGCCCGGCGGATCCTGACCGAAGGGCGGGATCGCCTCAGCCCATTCGCCTGTCGTCTAAAGGGAAAAGTCCGCCAAAATGGAGGGCCGAAGATCCCCGGCCATCCCAACCCGGATGGTTTGAGACGATGACCGTTCAACTATTTTCGGGCAATCGTCTTGGGGGCGTAATTTAGCGATAATGGGCAGTCTTGCAAAGGATTGCAGATAGAGGTTGAAAGTCCTTTCGCCCCCGCCGTTTGGTCCCGGGTCCATTCGCTCAAAAAATCACCCGGGGTGGGCGATGTCGTGTTCCCGTCTGGCTTTTATGGCGGCGAGCGCCAGACTCGCGCTGCCGCCGATCTCCAGAATCCACGTCCATTTCTTGACGTCATTTTCCTCGTCCTGTTCGAGGCCCGCCCGTTCGATGACATGGTTGATGGAGGCCGCCCGGATCAGGACGAACAACACCAGCACAACCAGACCGATGGCAGCCCAGGGGTTGCGGACAAAAAACTGGCGGAATCGGGCCAGAAGGAACCAGAGCGCCACCAACCCGGCCAAAGCAAAGATCGCGCTGAAAATCATTTGAGCCAGCCGCCGTTGCTCATACCAGCCGCCGGCCAGCGCGGCGCGGCGGCCCAGAACGATGAGTAATGTCTGCAGGCTCAACTGCTTGTTGATGCCAAGAAACAACAGGCCCCAGGCCAGCAGCCACCAGATGGCCGAAACGCGCTTTTCCTCCGCTCCCATTTTCCGCGGCGCCAAGGCCGCTCGCGCGCAAAACCCGGCGGCCACGATATACGCCGCCACCACGGACCAGCCGCGGAAATCCGGATTGTCCCATTGCAGTTGCCAGCCAGGTATTGCAGCCCAGTGTGTCATTGGCATGTCGGTTGTCTCACATTTTGCCCGCGATGAATTTCACGGCAGCCCACTCTACCCGGCGTCCGGCCCGCCTGCAAACTGGATTTGACTTTGCGAAACCCGCGGCAACCGGGCGGGAATCCGGATCCAAGCGGGCGACATGGTGAGGGTTGAAAACCGCGCCTTCCCGGCGCAGGAAATTGCCTCCCCACTGGCCGGCGCCAATCCCGGCATGGCGCCGCCGAACATCTCCTCCATCACCAACCGCGCTCTGCCGCGCCCATGATTTATGAATAGCGAACAAGCGTTGAGGCGCATCACCGCGGCATTTGAGGAGGGCGCGGAACTGCGCCGGAGCGTCGCGCGGGACTGCGGTCCGGCCATCGTCGCAGCAGCGCAAGCCATATCCATCTGCCTGCGTTCGGGCGGCAAGTTGCTCTTCTTTGGCAACGGCGGCAGCGCGGCGGACGCGCAGCATCTGGCGGCCGAATTCGTCGGCCGGTTCGTCCTGGAACGCCGGGGGTTGCCAGCGGTGGCCTTGACAACCGATTCCTCCATTCTGACGGCGGTGGGAAATGATTATGGATTCGACCGGGTTTTTTCCCGGCAGATCGAAGCTTTGGGCCGGGCCGGGGACGTGGCCGTAGGCATCAGCACCAGCGGCAATTCTCCCAATGTCATCGCCGCGCTCAAACAGGCCAGGATCCAGAATCTCAAGACCATTGGCTTGGCCGGCAAAGATGGCGGGCTGCTCCGCCTCTGCTCCGATATTCCGTTGATCGTGGGTTCGCCGAATACGGCGCGCGTGCAGGAGTGCCACATTGCCATCGGGCATTTGCTGTGCGAATTGGTGGAAAGCGACCTGTTCCAAAGCAAGTCCGCCGGCCCATGAGAACAGCCTGATCTGTTGTGCTAAAAAACATCCCCAAAACATGGTGTGTAACCGGCGTCGCCGGCTTCATCGGCTCGAACCTTCTCGAAGCGCTGCTCCAATCCAACCAGCGCGTGACCGGCCTGGACAACTTCGCCACCGGCCGCCGCAAGAACCTCGATCAGGTCCGGGAGGCGGTTTCGCCCGAACAATGGAGGCGCTTCAAGTTCCTGGAGGGGGATATCCGGCGCCTGGAAGACTGCCGGCGGTCGCTGCGAGGGGTCCAAGTGGTCTTGCATCAGGCCGCCTTGGGGTCGGTGCCCCGCTCGGTGGACGATCCGCTGGCCTCCAACGCCAGCAATGTCACCGGATTTCTCAACATGCTGGTGGCGGCCCGGGATGCCGGGGTTGGCCGGTTTGTCTATGCCTCCAGCAGTTCGGTTTACGGCGATGACAGCCGGCTGCCCAAGATCGAAACACGCACCGGCCACCCGCTCTCCCCCTACGCCGCGACCAAGGCGATGAATGAAATCTATGCGGATGTGTTTGCGCGATGCTACAAGATGGAAACCATCGGGCTGCGCTATTTCAATGTGTTCGGCCCGCGGCAGGACCCGGACGGCGCTTACGCGGCGGTGATTCCCAAGTGGATCGCCGCCATGATCCGCAACCAGACAGTGTATGTGAACGGGGACGGGAAAACGAGCCGCGATTTCTGCTACATTGCCAATGTGGTGCAGGCCAATCTCAAGGCCGCCGCCACGACCCGTCCGGGCGCGGTCAACCAGGCTTATAATGTGGCGGTGGCCGGGCGGACGAGTTTAAATGAGTTGTTGCGCTTGCTGCGCGAGCGCTTGCTGCCGCGCTTCCCGCACCTCAAGAATTTCAAGCCGGTCTACCGGGATTTCCGCGCGGGAGACGTGCGCCACACGCTGGCGGACATCGGCAAAGCCCGCCGCCTGCTGGGTTACCGGCCGGACTACGGTTTTGAACAGGGTCTGGATGAAGCGCTGGATTGGTACGTGGCCGATACCACAGGCGCTTCCGTGTCAAAATTAAAATGCAGCACTAAAACTTAATAAATATGAAAATTGCCATTGTCGGTTTGGGCTATGTGGGCCTTCCCTTGTCGCTTCAATTCGCCCGCTCCGGCGCGAGCGTCCTGGGGCTGGACGTGGATCGCGCCAAAGTGGACGCCATTGCGCAGGGGCGCAGCTACATCAAGCACATTGATTCCGCCGCCATCGCCGGGCTGGTCAAAAGCGGCCAGTTCTCCGCCTCGACCGATTTCCGGCAGGTCAGGAAGATGGACGCGGTCATCATCTGCGTGCCCACGCCGCTGAACAAAAACCGCGAGCCGGACATTTCCTTCATCCTCAACACCGGGCGCAGCCTGGCGCCCCATCTGAAAAAAGGAATCCTCGTCGTGCTGGAATCCACCACCTATCCCGGCACGACCGACGAAGACCTGCGCGCGGTGCTGGAAAGCGGTTCCGGCCTGAAAGCGGGGACGGACTTCCACCTGGCCTTCTCGCCGGAAAGGGAAGACCCGGGAAACCCGGACAGCAAGGTGGCTCTGATTCCCAAGGTGATCGGCGGCTATACGCCGGCTTGCCTGGAACGGGCCAAGGCCGTCTATGGCCTGGCCATCAAAACACTGGTCCCGGTCTCCTCCTGCCGCGCGGCCGAAGCCGCCAAGCTGACGGAAAACATTTTCCGCAGCGTCAATATCGCCCTGGCCAACGAACTCAAAATGGTCTATACGGCCATGGGCATTGACATCTGGGAGGTGATCCACGCCGCCAAGACCAAGCCGTTTGGTTTCATGCCCTTTTACCCGGGGCCGGGCCTGGGCGGCCACTGCATCCCCATTGACCCGTTTTACTTGACATGGAAGGCGCGCGAGTACGGGGAGAACACCCGCTTCATCGAACTGGCCGGCGAGATCAATACCGCCATGCCCCTGTATGTTGTCCATCAGGTTGCGGCCGCCCTCAACGCCCGCAAAAAATCGCTCAACGGCTCCAAAATCCTCGTCCTCGGCCTGGCTTACAAGGCCGATGTGGACGACGACCGCGAATCTCCCAGCTACGTTCTGATGACCCTGCTCCAGGAGCGGGGCGCGAAGGTCTCCTATTACGATCCGTACGTGCCGGTGATCAAGCCCACGCGCGAGCATCCGCAGTGGGCCGGGGTGAAGTCCGTGGCGTGGAACGAAAAAAACATTCGCGCCTTCGACCTGGCGCTCATCGCCACCAAGCACAGCTCGGTGGACTACGGCCAGTTGGCCCAGTGGGCCGGTTGCATTGTGGACTCCCGCAACGCCATGTCCGGCGTCCCGGCCAAGCCGGGCCAGGTTTGGAAAGCCTGAGTTCGGAAAGCAAAGGAAACAGCATGATCGTCCTGCTCGGCTCCAGCGGATATTTTGGCAGGGCTTTCGCCGCCGAACTGCGGCGGCGCGGCCTGTCGTTTATCCCGCTGACCCGCCGGGCGTTCGATTACACGCGGTTCGACTACCTGTTTGATTACTTGCGCACCATGAAGCCGGCGTTCCTCATCAACGCCGCCGGCTATTCCTGCCGGCCGGAGGAGGACGGGTTGGAAGCGGGGCGGGAACAGGCCATGCTGGCCAACGCCCTGCTCCCGCAAATGATCGCGCGCGTCTGCCTGATGACCAAGACGCCCTGGGGCCATCTGTCCTCCGGTTCCATTTATACGGGCGCGAAAATCCTGGAAGAGAGCCGGACGCGCGTGGAGAAAGACCTGAGCCGGCCCGGCGCGCGCGAGATGTTTGAGAATCAGCCGCAGCTTTTCACCGGGTTTAACGAGCTGGATGAGCCGAACTTTTGCTTCCGCTACCCGCCCTGCAGTTTCCACAGCGGCACCAAGGCGCTGGCGGAGGAGGCGATCCGGGACATCGGCCAGAGTTATATCTGGCGGCCCCGCCTGGCCTTCAGCGACCGGGAGGATCCGCGCAATTTCCTTTGGCAGTTCCAGCGGGAAGCCAATTACGGCGACACCATTGATTCCCTGTCCCACACGGACGATTGTGTGAGGGCCTGTCTGGACCTCTGGAAAATCGGCGCGCCGTTTGGCATTTACAACCTGACCAATCCCGGCGCGGCCACCACCCGCCACCTGGCCGAAACGATGCGCCGGGCCGGCCAACTGCCGCTTCCGTTGGATGCCCACGCCGGCCCGGCAGAGCCTGTGCGGGCGGGCGGCAAGGCGCCGCAATCGCATTGCATCCTGGACGTTTCCAAACTTCTGGCCACCGGCGTCAAAATGCGGGGCCTGGAGGACGCCTGGCAGGATTGCCTCCACAAAGCGCGCGCGGCGGCGCGCTTGTGGCAAGCGCCGGCGGGCGCTTCTCCGCCTTCTCCCGCCGCCCGCCGTTGATTTTCCCGGCCTCGCATGGAAGGCATCCTATGAAAGGAATTATCCTGGCGGGCGGGGCGGGTTCGCGCCTCTTCCCGCTCACCCTGGTCGCCAGCAAACAGTTGCAGCCGGTTTTCGACAAACCGATGGTCTATTATCCGCTGACGACTTTGATGGAAAACGGGGTGCGCGAAATTTGCCTGATCTCCACGCCGCGCGACCTGCCGCGCTTTCAGGAACTTCTGGGCGACGGCCGAAAATGGGGATTGACCCTGGATTACCGCGAGCAGCCCAAACCGGCCGGCATTGCCCAGGCCTTTTTGATCGCCGCCTCCTTCATCGGCGCCGACCCGGTCACGCTCATTCTGGGGGACAACATTTTTTACGGCGCCGACAGTTTCAAGGCCGCCTTCGAGCAGTTTGACGGGGGCGCCTGCATTTTCGGCTATCGGGTGACCGATCCGGAACGATACGGCGTGGTGGAGTTTGACGCGGATGGGCGCGCCATTTCCATTGAGGAAAAACCCAAGTCGCCCCGCAGCAATTACGCCGTGCCCGGTCTTTACCTTTACGACAACACGGTGCTGGAAATCACGCGCCAATTGCATCCGTCGGCGCGGGGCGAACTGGAGATCACTGAAGTGAACATGGAGTATCTGCGGCGCGGCCAGTTGCGCGTGCGCCAATTGAGCCGCGGGTTTGCCTGGCTGGACGCCGGCACCAGCAGCAGCCTGCACGAAGCCTCCGCCTACGTGCAGACCATCGAAAAGCGGCAGGGCATCAAAATCGGTTGCCCGGAAGAGGCGGCCTTCCGGCGCGGATTCATCAACCGCGCCCAATTTGAGACGCTGGCGGCCCAAACCCCCAAGTGCGAATACCGGGACTATCTGTGCCGCGTGCTGGCGGAAGCACAACCTTGAGCAAGATCATTTTACTGGGCGGGACCGGTTACATCGGCCAGGTTTTTGCGCGGGAACTGGCGGCGCGCGCCCTGGCTTTCGAGGCCCCGGCGCGCGGCCAGACCGACTATACGCGTTTCGACGTGTTGACGGAGTTGTTGCGCCGCGCCAAACCGGACTTTTTAATCAACGCCGCCGGCTACACCGGCAAGCCCAACGTGGATGCCTGCGAAATCCACCGGGCGGACACCTTGCAGGGCAACACGCTCTTTCCCGCCATGGTGGCATACGCCTGCGCGACGCAGGGCGTTCCCTTCGGCCACGTTTCCTCCGGCTGCATTTATGACGGCGCCAAAATCGCGGGCCGCGTGGAAAAAGACCTGACCGCGCCGGAATGCCAGGCGCTGTTGCGACAAAAGCCCGGGGCCATCGGCGGCTTTACGGAGGAGGACGAGCCGAATTTCAGCTTTCGCCGGCCCCCGTGCAGCTTCTACAGCGGGACCAAGGCGCTGGCGGAGGAAGCCCTCGGCCAGGCGGGTCCGCACTATATCTGGCGGTTGCGCATCCCGTTCGACCAGTTCGACAACCCGCGCAATTACCTGAGCAAGGTGCAGAATTACGCCAAGGTATACGACAACGTGAATTCCCTTTCGCATCGCGGCGATTTTGCCGCGGCCTGCCTGGATCTTTGGCAAAAGCGCGCCCCATTCGGAATTTACAACGTGACCAATCCCGGTTTTGTCTCCACCCGCCAGGTCGTGGAGATGATCCGGCGCGTCCTCAAGCCGGCCCGGCCCTTCGAGTTCTGGGCGAACGACGAGGAGTTTTACCGGCTGGCGGCCAAAACCCCGCGCTCCAATTGCGTTCTGGACGTGTCCAAACTCCTGGCCGCGGGCGTGAAACTCCGCCCGGTGGAGGAAGCTCTTGCCGATGCGCTGAATAATTGGACGCCTTTGGGCGCTTGATTCATACTTTGACATGAACTTGTTGGTCACAGGCGGCGCCGGATTCATCGGATCGAACTTGATCCATCACATCATTGACCGCCCGGAAATCCGCCAGTTGGTCAACCTGGATTGCCTGACCTACGCCGGCCATCTGGAAAATCTGGAGCGAGTCGCGCAGCATCGCAAATACACTTTTGAAAAAACCGACCTGCGCGACAAAGCCGCCGTTCTGGCGGTGGTGGAGAAGCATCGGATCACCCATGTCTTGCATCTGGCCGCCGAATCGCATGTGGACCGTTCCATCACCGGCCCCGGCGACTTTATTCAAACCAACGTGGTGGGCACCTTCAACCTGCTGGAAGCCTGCCGCGGCTTCTGGTTCCATCCGCAATCCGCAATCCGCAATCCGCAATTGGAATGCCGTTTCCATCATGTTTCCACCGATGAAGTCTATGGGAGCCTGGGCGCGACCGGCTTTTTTGCCGAAACCACGCCCTACGCGCCCAATTCGCCCTACTCGGCCAGCAAGGCCTCGAGCGACTTGCTGGTGCGCGCCTATCACCACACTTATGGCCTGCCGGTGGTGACCACCAATTGCTCCAACAACTACGGCCCGTACCAATTTCCGGAGAAGCTGATTCCGGTCATCATCGGTGCCATCTGCCGCCGGCAACCCATTCCAGTGTATGGCGACGGGCTGAACGTGCGGGACTGGCTTTATGTGGGGGATCACGCCGAGGCGCTTTGGCAGGTGCTCACCCGCGGACGCGACGGGGAGAGCTACAACATCGGCGGGCACAATGAATGGGCCAATATCTGCATCGTGGAATTGATTTGCGATCTGATGGACGCGATGGCGCCGCAATTGGGCGGGCATTCCCGGCGGCTGATTCAGTTTGTCAAGGACCGTCCCGGCCACGACCGCCGTTACGCGATGGATGCCGGGAAGATTGAGAAGGAACTGGGCTGGAAGCCGGCGCACACCTTCGAAAGCGGGATCCGTGAAACCATCCAATGGTACCTGGACAACCAGGAATGGGTAAAAAAGGTAAAGAAGAAGACCGCATAAACCGCTCTTTACATCGCCGGTTTGATGGGGCTATGCTCCGCCGACATTGCGAAATTGAAACCCGTCCGTTTTTTGGACAAAGCCATTACAGTCCATCAGATCCGCAGGCCGACCCCGGCCCACTGCCGGCGGGGCGGGGCGGTTCTTGGGTGCGGCCTTCTGCTCCTCGGTTTCCTGGGGGGCGGCACCGGGGCGTTGGCGCAAGGAGTCCTGGCCCCGCCTTCAGAACCCTACGAAAGGCAGGCTGCCTCGCAGACGCTGACCACCAATCAAAACGGCGGCATTCCGCCGCTGGCCGGAGCTGCTGTCCAAGCCCCCGGCCCGTTTCAACTGGGTCCTTTGGACTTTCACCCCCATTTGCTGTATCGCTTCATTTACGGCGACGGCATTCCGACCGGTCCCACCAATCATTACAAGACCGTCATCCAGGAGATCTCGCCGGGTCTTTCGCTGTACTGGGGCTCCCATTGGACGCTGGATTACACCCCCACCCTTCGGATGTATTCCAGCAAAGAGTTCCCGGACGCAACCGATGAGTCGGTGGTGTTGTCCGGGAAAACGAGTTATCAAGACTGGGGCTTGAGTTTATCGCAGGTTTACTCCTCCAGTTCCGCCCCGCTGGTGGAGACCGAAGCGCTGACCGAAGTGGAGAATTATCTGACCGTATTCCAGGCCAGCCGGCAATTGGGCAGCCAATTGTCCGCCCAACTGGGCTTGAATCAGAGTTTTCGGTTTTCTTCAGAGGGAACCATCAGCCAGGACGTTCGGCAATGGATCGCGACCGCCGGCTTGAACGATCAATTCTGGTCCAGATTCGGGGCCGGTTTCAATGCCTCGGCGGGTTATGACTTGATCACGCCGGGCGCGAACATGGCGTTTGAACAAGCGCAGGGGACGATGAATTGGCGGGTGAAGGACAAACTGAACATGACCGCAAGCGCGGGACTGGAAGTCACGCAATTGCTGGGGGCGGAAATGATCAATCCTATTTTTAACGGGAGCCTCGTTTACCGGCCCTGGGAGCAGACGGCGGCATCGCTGACCGCGAGCCGGGCGGTGACTCCTTCCTTTTACGCGAACGACGTGGTGGTCAACACCAGCCTCAGCGCCACCTTGCAACAGCGGTTGCTGCGATACTTGACCTTCGAGATCAGCGGCGGCTACACCACCACGCCGTTTATCGGCTTTGCCGCAGCGGATGAATTCACGGCCCAAACCCCGACTCGCGCGCCCGCCGCCATCGTCCAGCAAAACCGGGAGGATTATTCCCGGTTTGTCCGGGTGAGCGTGGCCAGCGCGTTTCGGAAACGGGGCACGGTTTCCGTTTTTTACTCATATAGCGACTATACTTCCGGCTTGGCCGCGTATGCCCTGACCAGCACCCAGGTCGGCCTTGAAATAGGCTGGCGTTATTAGGGAACCTGATTTCGAGAAGGAGACGCGCAGCAACAGAACACAAGATCATTTGATTGAAACGGAGCGATGGCATGCGGAATCCCGGCAATCCTAATGCGGCGGGTGACTCTCCAAAAGCGCCTTCCGCGCCCGCGCCCGGGGCGCCGCGGGGAAAGCGGACACCGGGGTGGAGGCCTTTCCTGGCGCTGGCGGCGCTGGCGGCCGTTCTGGCGCTTTGTTTCATCGTCCCTCTTTGCGATTGGGTGGGGTTCTCCATGGACAGCCAGTTTTATTCCTACATGCCGCTGATGCCCCTGATAACCGGGTATCTCATCTGGATCCGGCGCGCCGGGCTGGGCGCGGAGGTCCGCCCGGGCTGGGGAGCGGCGGCGGCGGCGGCGGCGGCGGGAGGGGCGGTCCTGGCGCTTTATTGGTATGCGCTGCAAAAGGGATGGATTCCGGCGGAACAAGATTATCTGGCCGTGATGATGCTGGGGTTCTTGCTGCTGCTGCTGGCCGCGGGTTTTGCCTCTCTGGGCGCCGCCATGATGTCGGCGATCGCCTTCCCCCTCGCCATGCTGCTGTTCATGGTTCCTTATCCGAAGATCGTCAATGACGGGCTGGAAACCTTCTTCCAACACACTTCCGCCGCCGCCGCCCACGGCTTTTTCAGTCTGGCCTTCACCCACTGCAGACAAGAGGGGCTGACACTGAATCTGCCGACGGATTTCCGTCTGAGGGTGGCGCCGGAGTGCAGCGGCATCCATTCCAGCCAGGTCCTGCTCATTACCAGCCTGCTGGCGGGGAACCTCTTTTTGCGCTCGACGTGGCGGCGGGTCTTTTTGGCCTTGTTCGTCATCCCTCTGGCCATCGTGAGGAACGGCTTCCGTATTTTTGTCGTCGGTGAACTTTGCGTTCACATCAGCCACGGCATGATTCACTCCTGGATTCACCGCCAGGGCGGGCCGGTCTTTTTCGCCCTCTCGCTCATCCCTTTCTTTTTGTTTCTGATCTGGCTGCGAAAAACTGAATCCAAAATGCAAAACACTGTCGAATTCGAAGACAACCCCCAACAAAAAATCTGATATGACAACCTTAATGCGATCGCGATCTTTCCTCGTCCTCCTGGCGCTGGCCCTGGCTGCCGCCGCGGGAGGCGGTTGCACCAAGGCGGCCCGGACCAACCGCGCCATGGACCGCGCCGACCGCTATTATCAAGCCGGGGAATATGCCAAGGCGGAGACGGCCTACAGCAACGCCTGCCGGATGATGTCCCCGCCCAATCCAAGAGCTTTGGGCCAACTCGGGCTGGTCTATGCCGCCGAAGGCCGGACCATGCCGGCGTTGGCGTATTTGGCGGAAGCCGCCAAAAAAGAGCCGGACAATGCCCAGATCCAGATTGAGCTGGCCAACATCTGGGCGGGGGGCAACCGTCCTGCGGAAGCCAAAGAGGCCGCCCGGCGCGCCCTCAAACTCAAGCCGGGGGATGAAAGAGCCCTGGTGTCGCTCTGCGATGCGATTCGAGGCGCGGAGGATGCCGAGCAAACCCGCCGCTATATCGAACAACTTGAGAAGCAAGACCAAGACCGCGGCAGCTATCATTTGGCTTTCGGCATTATTGACGCCCGCGAAACCAACATGGCCGCCGCCGAAACCGAGTTCAACAAGGCCAAGAGCCTGGATCCCAAGTCGAGTTTGGTTTATGTTGGATTGGCCAAATTGTCCGCTTTCCGCAAAGACCTCAAAGGGGCGGACCAAGCCTACAAAACCGCGGTTGAACTGGCTCCGCTTCGCTCCTCCGTGCGTACCATGTATGCGGAATTCCAAGCCCAAACCGGAGCCACCAACCAGGCTGTGGAGAGCATGCGGGAACTGAGCCGCCAGGCGCCCGACTACCTGCCGCCCTTGCTTCTCTTGATGAGGTTCTCCTTGGGCGAAGGCAAGTTCGATGAGTGCAATTCTTATATTTCCCAGGTGCTGGCTCGTGAGCCAAACAATTCCGATGCCCTCCTGTGCAAGGGGGATGTGAGTCTGGCAAAGAAAGACGCAAAACAAGCGGTGGCGGACTTCGAACATCTGGCCGCCGTGAATCCAAAAGATCCCCGCCCCCAAATTCCCTATCAACTGGCCATGGCCTACATCCTGAACGGGGACAGGCCCAAAGCCCTCTCCAGCCTCAACCGCTCCCTGGAACTGGATACCAATTATGCTCCGGCCAAGCTCATGCTCTCCGATCTGAACATGCGGCAGGGCAACACCGCTCCGGCCCTGGTGCTGCTCACGCCCTTGCTCAAACAGACCAATCTCCCCCCGGCTGTCACTATTCCAGCCAGCTTGATCCTCGCCCAGGCCTACCTGATCCAAAACTCCCCCGATCGAGCCATTGCCATCTATCGGGGCATGGAAGAATCGTATCCCAAAGAGGCGCAAATTCACTTCCTCGAGGGACGGGCCTGGCTCAATCAGAACAAACTGGCGGAGGCGGGCGCCGCCTTCGAGAAATCGCTTGTCATCAATCCCGATTACATTCCCGCCTTGGAGGGACTGGTGGATTTGGACCTCATCCAATCGCGCTTTGCGCCTGCTTTGGAACGCGTGAAAAAGCAAATGGACAAGGACCCGAAAGCCCCGCTGCCCTGGCTCTTGCAGGCCCAAATCCACATCCGGCAAAAGGACAATGCCCAAGCTCAAGCCGACTTGGAAAAGGTCATTGAGATGGACCCCAAACTTCCGCAGCCCTACCTCCTGCTGGCCAGGCTTTACGTGGCCCAGAATCAGCAGAAGCAAGCCCTGGACAAGCTCAACGCCCTCATCAGTCTGACCAACAGCCCCTCCGCTTTGATGGAAATCGGCACGATCCACAATCAGTTGAAAGAATATGACGCCGCGCGCGCCGACTACGAGAAAGTTCTCGCCCTGGACCCGCGTTCCGCCACCGCCCTGAACACTCTGGCCTATCTCTATTCCGAGCGCTTCAACGACCTCGACAATGCCTTCAAACTGGCCGAGAAAGCCCGGGAGCTTTATCCCTACGACCCGTATGTGACCGACACTCTGGGATGGATTCTCCACAGGAAGCATGACTACGCGCACGCGGTGGCCTTGTTGCAGGACAGCGCGGATAAGCAACCCAACAACGGGGAGGTTCACTACCATCTCGGCATGGCCCATTACATGCTTGGAGAGGAGGAATCCGCCCGGCTGAATTTGAAATTTGCCCTTTCCAAAATGGATTTTGATGCCACCAACGATGCCCTGCGCCGCCTGAAAATTCTCGATCTCGACCCCAAGACAGCCCCCGCCGCCGACCGCGCCGCCTTGGAAAAACAAATCCAGGCCGATCCCGCCGACCCCATAGCCCTGATCCGCATGGCCGCCTTTCAAGAGCGGGATGGCGATTTTGAAAAAGCCGCCGCGACCTATGAAAATGTGATTCAACAAAGCCCCGAGAATGCGCGCGCCATCATCCGGCTGGCCGTCCTGGATTCCACCAAACTCAATCAGCCCCAAAAAGGTTTGGCCCTGGCCAGAAACGCCCACAACCTCCTCCCGGACGATCCCAACATCATCGAGGCCTTGGGCCGGATAACTTTTCAGGCCCGTGACTATCCTTACGCCCTGACCCTGCTGCAAGCCGCCGCCCGCGCGCTCCCGGCGCAGCCGGATCTGCTGCACGATCTGGCCTGGGCTTACTTCAGCGTGGGCAATGTGGCCCAGGCGCAGGCCTCCATGCGAAGCGCGGTGCAAACCGGCGCCCCCTTTGACAAGCTCAACGACGCCAAACAATTCCTCGAGATGACGGCGATCTACAGCAACGCCGCCCCGCCCCAGGCCGCCGCCCGTGTCCAGCAGGTCTTGCAGGCGGACACCAACTACGCCCCGGCCTTGATGGCCTGGGGCCTGATTCAGGAGCAACAAGGCAAGGCCAAGGAGGCCGAACCGTCCTACGAGAATGTCTTGGCCGCCTACCCTCTCTTTGTCCCGGCTGTCCGGCAGTTGTTCCTCCTCTACGCGCGCGATGGCAGCAACGACGCCAAGGCTTATGACTATGAAGCCAAAGCCGCCCAGGCGTTTCCAGACGATGCGGACCTGGCCAAGGCCGCGGGCCTGTTGGAGTACCGGCGCAAGAATTACACAAAATCCGTCGTCTCGTTGAATCAGAGCGCCCAGAAAAAACAGAATGACGCCGAGCTGTTTTGGTATCTGGGCATGGACTACTACGCGCTCAAGCAGAACGCCCAGGCGAAAACGGCGCTGCAGAAGGCCCTGGCGTTGAAGCTTGCCTCGGCGGACATGGCCGCCGAGGCGAACCGCGTTCTCGGGCTGCTCAAGTAATGGTTCTTTTCTTGACCCCACACCGTTCCTCGTCTATACCCATTCAACAATCAATGAGCGCCCAAGCGGCGCCGTCAGGAGATAAAATGTTACACTGTTTCACTGCAAAACTTTCATCGAAGAACGGCCTCCGCGCCGGGTTCTTGTCCGTTCGTCCGGCCCGCCTGGCCGCCGCCGCCGCCCTGGGGCTGGCCCTCTGCCTCATCGCCTCTGGATGTGAAACCGCGGTGCTTCCGCAGGTGCCGCCTTCGACCGGCGACACCGAGGCGGCCACCTTGCTGTTGCACGAAGGAGATGTCTTGCAGGTCAAGTTCCCCGGCGCGCCGGAAATGGATGCCTCCCTCACCATTCGGGCCGACGGCAAAATCACCATTCTCAACGCGGGCGACGTCCAAGTCTCCGGCCTGACCCCGGACGGAGCGGCGGACGCCATCCTAAACAAGGTCGGCGGCCAGCTCAAAGTCAAGCAAGTCAGCGTCACCGTTCAAAGCTCCGTCTTCATCGTGTATGTCACCGGAGCCGTCCTCCGGCCCGGCAAGCTCATCTCAGACCGGCCCTTGACGGTCTTTCAGGCGGTGATCGAGACGGGCATTGATTCCGCCAAGTCGAATTTGAAAAAGGTCGAAGTGATACGGACAGACGCCACTGGGCACAACACGTATAAACAACTGGACCTCCAGAAGATCATTGATGGAGCATGGCAGGAAGAACCGTTCACTCTCAAGCCCTACGACACCATCGTCGTGCCGGAGAAATTCACCTGGTTTTGACCCTGTTCCAGAGTGCCAACAGCCCTGAAAACGTCGGAATTGATTACAGATTTCCGTGAATCCTCATATCCATTTCAATATAAACCACTTACAGATGACTGTGGGTCCAAAACCGGGTTCTTTTGTCAGAATTCATTACGTTTATCGGCCTCTTGCCGTCCGCCAGCCAAATTGAAATGCAAAATTCATTATTTCATAATAATATGATTATCAATTACTTGCGTATGAAATGGCTGTTGAATGGATGGATGTTGTGAAACTTGGCACGAAGGTTGCGTTAGTTTACATCTGTTCAGTGAGAACAATTAACAAATAAAGTGAAAAATTCAGTGAAAACCGATAAAATTATGAAAAAGTCCTTCAAAACAATCCTTGCCGCAACGGCGGCAGTCGTCCTAACTTCGAGCCTCAGCCAGGTCGCTCTGGCGAATCTGAACGGCAACGCCAGCTTGGTTAATGGCGCGCAAAACTTCACGGTGGCTTCCACCGCCACACTTGAGTCAACCGGGACCTATTCGGGTGACTACCAATATCAGTATGTTTTCAGTGGCGCTCCTTCAGCCCTGTCGTCGCTCAGTGTGTACTTCAACACAACTCCTGCCAACCCGGTTGGCATCACTGGTTCGAATGACGGTTCTAACCTCTCTTCAGGCGCTGTGAATTGGCTGTTCTCTCCTGGCGTCACCGGCGCGACGTTGGATTTCTACACTCCAATAGCTCCGACGTTAGGCGACATTTCCGCGCAGGACGGTGGTCTTTGGGGCAATGGAAGTGGCGGCGAGGCTTTCGGTGTCGTTGTTCCCAATATTCCAGACGGCGGCCTGACGGTTGCCCTCTTGGGCGGCGCGTTGTTCGGCCTGCAGATGTTCCGTCGCAAGCTGGTGAGCTAAAAGAACATAAGCATCAATGGTTTTCACGGAGGCAGGGCTTCATTGCCCTGCCTTTTTTATTTTTTCTGTCCCTTCGCTTTTCTCCTGCGGCGGCAATCCACATGTTGGATGCGCCGCTTTTCCATTGCCGGCCCCGCATTCCCGGCGTACTATCGCCTGAACAACAAACTGGTTCAGCGCCGATGCGCCGGCCTGTTTCAGTGAACCGATGAATGCCGTCATACTCGACTACTCCGCCGCCTTTCTTGGGGGCGCGGTCGCGCTGATTGCCGCTTTCCGCGAGCGGCGCTCCGTGGCGGTCTGGTTCTTTGTGGCTGGCATGGCCCTGCTGTCCTGTGAAAGCGTTTTTTCCGGGCTGATGACGGGGGCCGTTTCCCCGGAGGAGGCGGGTCGTTGGGAGGATTGGGCTTTGCTGTCCATGTCGCTGCTGCCGGGCGTCTGGCTTCTATTCAGTCTCAGTTATGCGCGGGGAAATTATCGGGAGTTCTTGGGCAAATGGCGGGAGGCCTTGGGGGCGGCTTTCATCGTCCCCATTGCCTTGGCGGTCTGGCACCGCGGCCAGCTTGTGGGCGGGCAGGTCTTTCTTTCCGCAACGCAGCAATGGCTGTTCGCTTTGACCCCCACCGGCTGGGTCGCGTATATGATCTCCTTGTTGGGCGCGGTCGTCATTCTGATGCAACTGGAAAGGACATTTTGGGCGTCGGTGGGGACGATGCGGTGGCGGATCAAATTCATGGTGCTTGGCCTGGGTTTGTTGTTTGCGGTCAGGGCTTATACCGCCAGTCAGGCGCTGGTCCTGCCGACCCAGCTTCAGATTCGCGACCGAATGATTCCCGTGACGGGGCCGACCAGTTCTGCCGCGACAGTCAATGCGGCGGCGTTGCTGCTGGGCTGCCTTTTGATGTTGCGTTCGCTGTTCCGCGGGTCGGCGGAGGTGGCCGTTTATCCCTCCCACAAAGACCTCCACAAATCCGTCACCCTCCTGGTTGCCGGCCTTTATTTGCTCATCGTCGGAGTGCTGGCCAAGGTGGTGCAGTGGCTGAGGTTGACCGGTTCCTTCCAACTCAGGGCCTTTTTCATCCTGGTGGTCTTGGTGGTGGTGACCGTCCTGCTGCTTTCCGACCGGGTGCAATTGCACACCCGGCGGCTGGTCAGCCGTTATCTGCAACGGCCGCTTTATGATTACCGCACCGTCTGGAGGCGTTTCACCGAAGGCATGGCCAGCCGGGTGACGCAAAAAGAACTGTGCCAGGCCTCCGTCAAGCTGGCGGCGGACATTTTTCAGGCCCTTTCCGTCAGCATCTGGTTGATGGACGACAAGGGGGAAAATCTGGAATTGGCCGCTTCCACCTCGCTCTCCGCGGCGATGGCGGAAAAACTGCGGCCCAGCCGCGAAGAAGCCGCCGAGTTGATCCAGGCCATGCGCCATCGCCTGGAACCGGTGGATGTGGAGTACTCCAGTGAGAATTGGGCCGTGACCTTGCGGCGTTGCCATCCCTCGGAGTTTGAGGAGGGCGGCGGCCGGGTTTGCGTGCCCATGGTCGCGGGGGGCGAACTCCTGGGTCTGATGATTTTGGGCGACCGGGTGGCCGGTCTGCTCTTTTCGCTCCAGGATTATGACCTTCTCAAATGTGTGGGGGACCAGATTGCGGCCAGCCTGCTCAATTCCCAGCTCTCGCAGAAGCTCTTGCAGGCCAAGGAATTGGAGGCCTTTCAGACCATGTCCGCCTTTTTCGTGCATGACTTGAAGAACACCGCCTCCACGCTCAACTTGATGCTGCAAAACCTGCCCGTCCACTTTGATAATCCGGCCTTCCGGGAGGATGCCCTGCGGGGCATCGCCAAATCCGGCCGGCACATCAACCATTTGATCGGGCGGCTGAGTGTTCTGCGCCACGACCTGCAGATTCACCCGGAGGTTTCCGATCTGAACGATTTGGTTTCCAAAATCCTGGCCAGTTGGAACGGCTCCCCCGCCTTGGCCCTGGCGTCCCATCTCGGCCCCATCCCCCAATTTCCATTTGACTCTGAACAGATTCACAAAGTGGTGACCAACCTCCTCCTCAACGCCGCCCAAGCCGTCGGACCCAACGGCCAAATCCGCGTCCAGACCAGCCAGGCCCAAAACTGGGTGGTGCTGACGGTGGCGGACAACGGCTGCGGCATGGCCCCGGAGTTCCTCCGGGGCGCCTTGTTCCGGCCCTTTCAAACCACCAAGAAAGATGGCTTTGGCATTGGCATGTTTCAGAGTAAGATGATTGTCGAGGCGCACGGCGGCAGGATTGAGGTGGAGAGTCAACTGAACAAAGGCACCTCTTTCCGGGTGCTTTTGCCGGCCAGCAAAAACAGCAGATGAATCCAAAATTACTGATCGTGGACGACGACGAAGAAATCCGCACCCAGATGAAATGGGCGCTGGCCGGCGACTACGACATCGTCCTGGCGGGGGACCGGCCGGGCGCGGTGGAAGCTTTTGCAGCCGCCCGCCCGCTGGTCGTCCTGCTGGATTTGGGCCTGCCGCCCCATCCCGCCGGCCCCGAGGAGGGGCTGGCCGCGCTGGCGGAGTTGACCGCCCTGGACAGCCTGGCCAAAATCATCGTCATCACCGGGCAGGGCGAAAAGGGGATTGGTCTGCGCGCCATCGGAGGAGGGGCCTACGATTTCATGGCCAAGCCGGTGGAAATGGAAGAATTGAAGGTTCTTCTCAAACGCGTTTTCCATGTGGCCCAACTGGAAAGGGAGATCCGGGAGATGCAGCGCGAGGCGCGCCCGGACGTCTTCGAGGGGATGCTGGGCACCAGCGCCGGCATGCGCAGCCTGTTTGAGACCATCCGCAAAGTGGCCACCACGGACGCCCCCGTGCTTTTATTGGGCGAGAGCGGCACCGGCAAGGAAATGGCGGCGCAAGCCATCCACCAGTGCAGCGCCCGCAAAAAGGGGCCTTTTATCGCCATCAACTGCAGCGCCATCCCGGAAACGCTTTTGGAAAGCGAATTGTTCGGGCACGAAAAAGGCTCCTTCACCGGCGCCCACGCCCAGCGGAAAGGACGCTTTGAAACCGCCATCGGCGGCACGCTCTTTCTGGATGAGATCGGCGAAATCCCCCTGCCCATCCAGGTCAAACTCCTCCGCTTCCTCCAGGAGCAGTTCATTGAGCGCGTCGGCGGACGCCAGCCCATCCCCATTGATGCCCGCATCATCACCGCCACCAATGCCGATCTCAAAAAAGGCCTGTTGGACGGTACTTTCCGCGAGGATTTGTTTTATCGCCTCGCCGTCGTCAAAATTGCCATGCCCCCCCTGCGGGAACGGGAGGACGACATCCGGCTGCTGGCGCAGTTCTTTCTCCACCGCTTTTCCGAGCAGGCCGGCAAAGCCGGTTTGGCCTTCGACCCGGAAGCCATGCGCGCCTTGAGCCACAACCCCTGGCCCGGCAACGTCCGCCAGTTGGAGAATTGCATCCGCCGGGCGGTCATTATGGCCGAAGGAAAACGCCTGACCATGCGCGACCTGGAATTGCCGCCCGCCACCCCCGGCTTCAGCGGCACCACGCTCAGAGCAGCCCGGGAACGTCTGGAAAGAGAGATGATTCAAAGCGCCTTGCGCAAGCATGGGGGAAAAATCGCTCCGGCCGCCGTCGCGCTGGGCATCGGCCGGCCCAAGCTTTACGATCTGATGGACAAGTTGAACATCCCCAGGGAGTGATCCCAGCCACAGCCGCGGGCGCATTCCACTTTTTTGGGCTCCCCTCTTAATCTTGCTCCTGTAAAATTCACCATCATGGGGGCGCCAGTGAGCTGCCGGCGACGGGCCGAACCCTGCCATGCCTGGAAAAACGTCGGGTTCAATTACACTTGGGCCGTGACGTTCACATCTTGTTGATATTGAGGAGGTTCCATCCTTTTTTCGCCGAAAATCTCCAACACGCGTTGGAAATGATTACAGTTGCTTCCTCGGACCGGATTTGAGAAGGAGTTGCACGGAATGGCAAGTCTCTATCGCCCAGACACTTGCGAGACGAATGAATAGAGGGAGCATAACTTGGCACAGTTCTAGCTCATCTAGCACTGAATGTTTGCTCCAGCGCGTGCTGCGAACAAATAAGCAGATAAGCAAATAAGCAATAAACAAGAAAAATGGTTCCTTGACGAGTTCAGTGGATTGCGGGTTCGACACGCAGAGTGTCGGGCTTGTAGCGCAGACTTCCAAGTCTGCCGTGTCGCGGGCTTCCAAGCCCGCGGCGACAGCGAGATTCCCCGATTCGCCGATTTGGAAATCGGCGTCACGGCAGGTTTGGAAACCTGCGCTACGAGCGGGGCGGATTCCACTGAAAACGTCGAAGAGCCGGAACAATTGAAACAGCAACCCAAAAGAACTCGAGAATTTGAAATTCTCACAATCATTATGAAAAAAAACAGCACATTACTTGGCGGCGCATTGGTAGCATTGTTAGCAGCAGGCCTGCAAGCCTACGCTCAGGACGATCCAACATTTCAGGAAAGCCTATCTGTAAATGCTAATTATTGGGACAATCCGATTACTCTTAATTTCACGACGGCACAGTTGAAGTCCATTTCTACTGCTCCTCCTGCGGTTGGCACCGTGTTCAGTGACACGGCATATTCAATTTACGGCGGAGACCTCTATTTGACGATCAGTGACTTGCGCTACGACCCGGTCTACTTGACAATTGATAATAGCCAAACAACGCTTTACGGCAATGGTAGTTCTGACTCACAAACCGTGGATTTCAGCCTGAACTCGACACAATGGGGTTACATCCAAAGCCAGAATGGCCAATTCAGCGCTTCCGTCACCCTTGACTGCACATTAACGAGTGAGCAATTGGATGTGTACGCTAATACCGATCATGCACCTGACGGCGGTTCCACGGTCATGCTGCTCGGTGGAGTTCTGACAGCCCTCGGCTTGATGAAACGCAAAATGATGGCCTAGTTCCATTCGGTTGCTGTATTTCTGCGCAGGCGTTCCGAAGCCCCTTGAAAAGGGCTTCGGGCGCCTTTTTTGTTCTTCTTGCGGCGGCGGGAACCGCCTCCAACAGATGTTTTGGAATTGTGGCGCGCCGATGTATCGGGACCCGCCCCACCTTTTCCTCTCTCTTCACTGACGCATTACGGCTCCCCCCTCTTGCGGGCCGGGGATGCGGGATACCTGGGCGGATTGGCCGGACGGCGATGGAACAATCAAGCGGCCCGCTTGACTTGGGGCTGACGGGCTTTCTTCCAGTTGAGCGGCCTCAGTTGGCCGGCTTCCCGGTTGGCCGTGTAGGGCAGGCGCCCCGGCGCGTCTTTGAGACAGGCATAAGGTTCCGCGCCCGCTCTGCCCGCAAAAAAACGTAACGCGTCAGTGACGGCGGGCAAAGGTGGGGCGAGACTCTGTCGAGCCGCGACTTTTTCCCAGGAAATCGAGTTTCGGCTCGACAGAGTCTCGCCCTACCGTCCATGACTGAGGCATTACAACAAAACTTGAAAACACGCTTGCGCGGGAGGGGCGGCGGAGTTATGGTTGCAAGAGACACCGGTGGGCGCGCTGCGCTGAAATTGTGTCCACACGGACCGATCAAACTCATGTATTTCGGAGCCGACTACCATCCAGAGCACTGGGTCCACCCTTACGCGGGTTCGCCCGAGGAACCGGAGGCCCGCTGGAAAAAGGACATCGAATTGATGCTGTCCGCCGGCATCAACTGTGTGCGCATGGGCGAGTTCGCCTGGGGAATATGCGAACCCCGGGAGGGGCAATTCGATTTCGCCTGGCTGGAGCGCGTGATGGATCTGATGGGGGAAGTCGGCATCCAGGTGGTGCTGGGCACGCCCACCGCCGCCCCGCCTCTCTGGCTGACCCGCCAGCATCCAGAAATCCTGCCCGTGGACGAGCGGGGCCTTGCGATGAGCGACGGCACGCGGCTGGCCTGCTGTTTGAACAGCGATCTCTACTGGGATTATTCCAAGAAAATTGTCCGCGCCATGGCGGAGGCGCTGGGCAAACATCCCCAGCTCATTGCCTGGCAAATCCACAACAACGCCGGCATCCATTCCACCCTGCCTTGCTTCAATCAGGAGACGCGCCGGGATTGGCAGGCCTGGCTGGAGGCCAAATATGGAGAGATCGGGCGGCTCAATGACCTGATGGGCCTGCGGTTTTGGGGCCAGGTGGTCACGGAGTGGTCGCAGGTGCCGATGCCCATGGCGGCCCCGGCCCCGCATAACCCCGCCTTGCTCATGGATTGGCGGCGTTTTTGCAGCGATACCATCGTGGCTTTTGTGCGGATGCAGGCGGATTTGCTGCGGGAACTGACGCCGCGCGCCCCGACCACCAGCAACCTGCGCGTCTTCGGCCATCAGGTGGACCTTTTCGATCTGGCGGGCGCGCTGGACTTCGTTTCGCTCAACAGCGACGCCACCATCGAGTCCAAACCCGCCGTCAATGCTTGTCAAATAGACTTTCTCCGTTCCCTCAAGAAAAGCGGCGGCAAAGCGCCCGGGGGCGAGGAGGGCTTTTGGGTGATCGAGCAGCGGGCCGGGCACGTCAACTGGCAGGAGGTCAATTCCCTGGTCCGTCCCGGAGTGGTGCGTCTGTTCACTTACCAACTGCTCTCGCGCGGCGCCGATGCCGTGCTCTATTTCTTTTGGCGGCAGCCGCGCATCGGGACGGAGAAGTTTTACGGGGCCATCCTGACCCACAACGGACGCGGGGACAACCGGGTTTACAAGGAAATCAGCCAGATCGGCGAGGAAATCAAACGGCTGGCCCCCGCCTTGGAAGGCACCAAGGTGGCGGCCGAAGCGTGCATTCTTTACAGCCATGAGAACGATTGGGCGCTCTCCCTCCCGCGCCAGCCCAACGCCCATTTCAGCCTGCGCAACCATGTGCATTTGTTCCACAGCGCGCTGCACGACCGCAATATCGCGGTGGATTTCGCCCGGCCGGCGGACGATCTGTCCCGCTACAAGCTGGTGCTCGCCCCTTCCCTGAGCCTGCTGGCCGCCGCGGAAACCGACGCGCTCAAGCTGTACGTGCAAAACGGCGGAACGCTGGTGGCCACCTGCAACTCCGGGCTGGTGGATGAGCACCACATCGCCTCCGGGGACGGTTTTCCATTCAACATGACCGATTTGTTCGGGCTGGAAGTGTTGGAGTTTGATCCGATTGCGGCCGATCATGAGAATCATCTCGCCTTCAAAGGCGTCTTTCACGCCAACCATCCCCACCGGGCGCGCCTCTGGTGCGATGTCATCGCGCCCGCCGGCTGCCAGGTTCTGGCCACTTACACCCAGGATTTTTATGCCAGCCGCCCCGCCGTCACCATGAACGAATTCGGCCTGGGCAAGGCCATCTACATCGGCACGGTTTCCGACCAGCCTTTTTACTATGATTTGATTGACTGGCTGCGCGCGATGTGCGCCTTGCATCCCTTGCTCAAGGTGCCCGACACGGTGGAGGTGAGCATGCGCGAGAAAGCGGGGACGAAAATCTTTTTCCTGCTCAACCACCAGGCCGCCGCGGTGCGCATCACCTTTTACAAACCGATGCACGATTTCCTCACCGAGCGGACCTTCTCCGGCAACTACGACCTGCCCCCCCACGGAATCCTTGTGCTGGACGAAATCCGCGCCGGCGATTCCGCCGCCCCGGCCCAAGACCCCGGCGGCCGGCCGGCGGCGCGGCCGGCGGTTTGATCCCACCCCATGTCCAGCGGCCCGTTTTCCTTTCCCCCGCGTCGTTCCCCGCCGCCGCTTTCCTCGCCCCGGCAGCGGGCGCTGGCGCAGTGGCGCGGCTGGAATTGGAGCGGCGAAGAAATCGCGCGGCAAGCCTCCGGCAAAAAAGCCGCCGCCATCCTGCCCCGCGTGCTGGCGGATTTGCGCCTGGAGCGGCGCCAGGCGGAGGCGGAGATTTTGCACGTTTGGCGCAGCCAGATGGACCCCAACATCGTGGCGCACGCCCAGCCGGCGGGAATCCGCCGCGGCACGTTATTCGTCAATGTGGACAGCAGCGTTTGGCTGGACGAGATCGTGCGCTACCGGCGCCGCGAAATCCTGGAACGGCTGCAGAACAGTTTCGGGCGGGAGTTGATTCGCCGAATTTCCTTCCGCCTGGGTTAGGCGCCTCCCCCGCCGGCCGGAGGGGACGGGTTGGGAGTCGGAGAGGCCGGCACCCTCGGCCCCAAGCCAAGCCTGTTGCGCAGGAAGGCCGCGGCCGACGGAGTCAGTTCGCTTTCCAACCGCTCCAGCTCGTTCGCCCTTAATTTCTCCATTGGAGGAAGGGCGATGCGCGCGGCGTTTTCCTTTGTATTTTTCGGAAGCTTGTTCTTGTAGCCCTGCCAGACCGCCGCCGCCGTCCGGCTGAAGTTTTCGGCCTGGTCATCGGCGCCCCCGATCAAGCAAAGGTACTCTTGCGCGATCTCGCCCATGATGAACGCGGTCGCCTGGTCTGGATTTAGCTCGAGAATTTGCGACTGGATTTCCTTGAAGGCGTAGCCTTCGACGGTCAGATTGGTTTCGTCGCCGACCAGGGCGTTGGTGAAGTTCTCCTTCAGATAGTTGAACCAATGCGACGCCTCCCGGGTGCGGTTATATTCAAACAGGAGGACGACGGCGGTCTTGAGGAAATTCTTTTGGGCGGTCAGCACGACGAACTTCTGGTCCGGCCCCACTTCGAGCAGGGTCCGCTCGTAGGCGGCGTTAACCTTGGGCACCAGGTCCAAATTGGGCCACAGAATGAAATTGTCCTCGGTGACATTCGTGACCCACGGGGGCAGGGCGCCGCCCCGCCGGCAGGCCTGCTGCATGATGGCGTAGGCTTGGCGGCGGATGATGTTCTTGTCCTCCTGCGTCCCGTTGCGCACGCCCAGGTCCGCCCAGTAAATGGCGTGGGCGTCGGGCAGGCGCCAGTCCAGCGGCCCGTAGGTCTGGTCAATTTCCTGGATGAACGCCGGGTCCATTTGATAATCCTCGCGCAATTTTCGGACCCGTTCCCGCTCCGCCGGGGTCTGCGGATGGAGCAAGGCGGCAAAGTCGGGATGGCCGCCCAGGACGCTCTGCATTTGCTGGGCCCAGCGGAGCTTGTAGAGCATGTGGGCATCGTCCAGGTTCATGCCGATTTTATGGCGGAAAATCCAGGAAAGGTCCTTGTAGATGCCGCTTTCGCCGGGGTTGTATTTCAGGCCCTCGTGCAGCAGATCCATGCCGCGCCGCACCCAGCGCCAGCGGTCCTCGAAGTCCTTGCACTTGACAGAAATGTTGTAGGCCATGTTCCAGGCCTCCTCCTGCCAAACCTCGGTGAAATGCGGCTCCAGCTTGGCAATCCAGTCGGACAACTGCACCAATTCAAAATACCGCTCCTGATCCTGCAGCTCGTTGGCCCGAATCCACAGGGCGTTGGAGATCAGACCGCGGAATCCGCCCAGGGCCATGGTGGTGAACGCCAGCAGCGGCGGGGCGTTGGACAGGACCGTCAGCCGCGTGAAGCCATATTTCGCGCGGTCCAGGTTCAGCCGCCCCTGCATTTGCGAGGAGCCGCAAAACAGGGCCGCCGCCAACACGGCCAAAACCGGCTTATACAATCTGGCTCGAAAATTCATTCCTTCCTGCTCCAGACTAATGCACAAGGCTCCAAATCCATAGTCTAATCTACACCGCGTCTCCGCCTGGCCAATTCCGCCATAAACTTTCTCAAAAAACAACGGAACCGGAATGGCATTGAAATGGGACATGTTTGGCTCAAGATGGAAGCATGGCAACGACTTCGCCGCAAAGGCCGCCGCGCAAAACGCCGCCCCGCAAGAAACCCGTTCTGGTGCTCGGCCTGGGCAACGACATTCTGAGCGACGATGCGGTGGGATTGCGCGTTGCGCGGGAAATCAGGCGGCGCCTCTCCGGCTCCGACGGGATTGAGGTCCAGGAAACTTCGGAAATGGGGCTGGCCCTTCTGGATTACATCGCGGGCTTTGAGGACTTGGTTCTGGTGGACGCCGTGCAGACCGGACAGTCGCCCCCCGGCTTTCTCCATGAATTGGACGGCAGCCAGCTCAAGGTCCTGCCGATGGTGTCCCCGCATTTTCTAGGGGTGGGAGAAATGGTGGCGCTGGGCAGGCAGTTGGGCTTGCCGGTTCCGCGCCGGATCAAGATATTCGCGATTGAAGTCCAGGACCCGTTCACCGTCAGCCCCCGCATGACTCCGGCCTTGCGCCGGGTTCTCCGGCCCATCGCCTTGCGGGTTCTGGCCGCCGCGCGGCGCCTGGCCGGCGACCGGAATGGGCCGCGCCGCGACTGAGCCAGGCACGGAGGCAACGGGAATTGGGGTCGCATTCGTCCCGCTTCGGCGATTTCAGAACTCCGACAGCAGCACCGGCTCCGGGTGGCGGCCGTTATTTCCAATTTGTTTTTGGCGCAGCGGACGCAAATCCACCACGGCGCCGTGTCCGATAAACACGTCAAAAAAACGCCCGTAATCATCGCCCCAATAAATCATGGTTGACAATCTCCGGTCTCTCCCACACCATGCCCTCAGAATGAGTGTGAGCGAAGAACCAATTTCCCCTCACGCGCGCCGCGCCCCTCACCCGCGCGGCATCAACAAATGGGCGGCGCGAAAAAGCGAATTCCCGCCCATAGGAAGGAGATGACTTATGTTGCATCAATCGCAGTGGACAAAATGGCTCGCCTGCGCCGGGATTTTGGCGTCGCTGGCCGCGGTGCGCGGACAGGCGGCGGACCTGCCAAAGATCGTGGAGCAAAACGGGCGGCACGCGCTCCTGGTGGACGGGCAGCCGTTCTTCATGTTCGCGGGGCAGATCAATAACTCCAGCGCCTGGCCCAGCCAGTTGCCGGAGGTGTGGAGGGCGGTCGAGACCATCCACGCCAACACGGTGGAGATGCCCGTCTATTGGGAGCAAATCGAGCCGGCGCGGGGGAAATTCGATTTTTCCGTCGTGGACACGCTGCTCAAGGAAGCCCGCCGGCACAACGTTCGCCTGGTCTTGTTGTGGTTCGCCACCTGGAAAAATGGCAGCGCCCACTACCTGCCGGAGTGGATGAAGCTGGAGGCGGGCGTCAAGTATCCCAATATCACCGGGCGCAACGGCCGTCCGGTGGATTCGCCCTCGCCGCACACGCAGGCGGCGATGGAGTTGGATGCGACGGCTTTCGCGGCATTCATGGGCCACCTCAAACAAGCCGACCCGCAGCACACCGTGTTGATGGTTCAGGTGGAAAATGAAAGCGGCGCGTGGGGCTCGGTGCGGGATTATTCTCCGGCGGCCCAGAAGATCTTTGAATCGCCGGTGCCGGCGGAAATGCTCCAGCCGAAGTTGCTCAAGGAGTTGAAAAAGGAGGCCCCCGCCGCGGCGGGCGCGAACTGGCCGGCGGTGTTTGGCGACGATGCCGACGAGTTTTTCCAGGCTTATTGGGTGGCGCATTACGTCGGGCGGGTGGCGGCGGCGGGCAAGGCGGCCTATCCGCTGCCGCTCTACGCCAACGCGGCGTTGCGCGACCCGTTGAGCAATCCCAAGGCCGGCGGCTACGAAAGCGGTGGCCCGACGGACAACGTGATCCCGATCTGGAGATTGGCCGCCCCGGCGCTGGACCTGGTTGCGCCGGACATTTACCTCTCCGACAGTCCGCGCCAGCTCAAAGTTCTCGACCTCTACAACCGGCCGGACAATCCCCTCATGATCCCGGAAATCGGCGAGGGCGTGGAGTTCGGGCGGATGCTTTTTGCGGTCATGGCGCATGGTTCCATAGGCTTTTGCACCGGCCCGCTGGATGATAACGGCAGCGGGGAGACAGCCCAGCGAACGGCCGAGCGGCTGGCGCCCTTTTCAGCCAACTACGCGCTGCTTGGCCCGATGATGCGCGAGTTGGCGCGCTGGTCCTTTGAGGGCAAGCTCCAAGCCGCCATCGAGCACGATGACCACGCCGCGCAGACGCTCGATCTGGGCTCCTGGCAGGCAAACGTGAGCTTCGGACCGGGGGGCAGGGCGGGCCGCGGCGCGACGACCAACACGCAGCCGGCGGTTGGGCAGTTGCTGGTGGCGCAGCTTGGGGAGAATGAGCTTATGTGCATCGGCTCCTCGGCCAGGCTGACGTTTCGCCCCATTGGCCCGAAAGCGGGAAAGGAATGGCATTATCTGCGGGTCGAGGAAGTCAGCTACGAGAACGGCAAGTTCAAGCCCCTGCGCATCTGGAATGGCGATGAGACGGACAACGGCGGGCCGAAATTCGGCAAAAACCCCGTCGCGCTGCATGTGACGCTTTACACGCGGTAGGGGGCGCATTCCACTTTTTGGGGTGGTTTTTTCCTAATCCTAATCCTAATCTTAATCTTGTTCGGAGAAGGCGGGGCAGGATTAGGATTAAGATTAAGATTACGAGGGGAAACCCAAAAAAGTGAATGCGCCCCGCGGCAGGCAGGGGGATGAAAAAGTCTTGAATCAGACTGTCTGCGGCGGCAAGATTGGGAAAACGGAGAGGGAGGACGGGCGGCGCCGGGCGCGGCTCGTGCTCTCTTTTCGGAAGGTTTTGAAGCGCGGATTTTATATTTATGCCAAAGAAAGTGCGAATCCCAACGCCGCTCCGCAAGTTGACCAACAACGAGGAGCTGATCGAAGTCAACGCCGCCACCATCGGGGAGGCGATTGCCGAATTGCAGAAACGCTTCCCCGGCATCCGGGAACGTCTGGTGGATGAGACCGGCGGCATCCGCCGCTTCGTCAACGTCTATGTCAACGAGGAAGACATCCGGTTTCTGCAAAACCAGGAAACGGCCCTGAAGGAGGGCGATGAAGTGAGCATCATTCCCGCCATCGCGGGAGGGTGAGGAATGGGGAAGCCAGATTGGGAATTAGGAAGCCGGAAGAAGAGACGCTTATGCCAGCCAGAAAAATCAAACCAAAGCCCAAAGGCGGTCCCGCAACAGCGCCGGCGCAAACGCGCCTCTGGCTGATGTATCCGCCCAAGTTCATCACCACGCCGGTCATTTGGGAACTGGGCCGCAAATTCCCGGTCATCACCAATGTCCGCCAGGCCAGCGTCACCGATGAGATCGGCATCGTTTGCCTGGAATTGAGCGGCCCGCCCCCGGCCGTCAAAGCCGCCATCCGATGGCTGGAGGAACTGGGCATCAAAGTGGAACCGGTCGAAATTGGGGTGATTGAGAGCTAAGGGTTTCCACTACAGAAAATCCCACAGAATCGCGTCTCTCCGCTTGACCAAAGGCCGCCGCCGCGCTTAAATAACACAAGTCCTGTACGCACAGTGGTTTAAATGCTATGACAAAGCGTGATATCGTAATCCGGATTAGCGAAGAAACGGGCCAGGTCCAGCAAAAAGTCCTGGAAGTGGTGCAGCGCACCCTGGACCTCATTTGCGAGGCGGTCGCGGCCAGGGAAACCGTCGAGTTGCGCAACTTTGGAGTTTTTGAAGTCAAGGTTCGCAAGGCGCGCATCGGCCGCAATCCCAACCAGCCGGAGAAGAACGTGGCGATTCCCCAGCGCGCCGTCGTCAAATTCAAGCCCGGCAAGGAAATGCGCGAAGGGGTTTTGAAATCGCCTCCGCCGCCGGCCTGAGCCCCTCCCTCCCGCCCGCCCGCCACGTCGCCCGGCGAACCTCCGGTTTCGCCGCCGGCGGCCATGCCCTCGTAATTCCTTTTTACACGACGCGCAGGCCGCCCGCCACAGCGATGGCGCCGTCGAGGGCAGGGTGTTCGGACCCGGCCAGGCGCAACCTGTTGGCGTGGTTATAGGCCTCCATCTGCAAATCCGTCTGGCGGATCAGGCGCGATAACACCGCCTCAATCAACTCGTCCGGCGTGAAAGGCTTCTGCAAATAATCATCGGCCCCGCAGACCATGCTGCGGCGGAAATCCTCGTGGCTTCCAGAGCCGGTCATCAGAATAAAGGGAATGGCGGCGGTGGATTGCAACTCGCGGATGGCGCTCAACAAGCGATGCCCATCCATCCCTGGCATGCGCACGTCGCTGATAATCAAGTCCGGCTTCTCGGCCAGCGCCATGCGAATGGCGGACTCCCCGCTGGTGGCCTCGCGCACCGCAAATCCAAAATTGCGCAATACGCTCGTGACAATGGATCTGACGTCGTCGTTGTCATCAATTACGAGTATGCTCTTCATGGACAGTCTTCATATCAGAATTCGTGCCAACCGCTGTACACATGAAAATCGCGGAAAATGGCGGTTTTGAGAGCGGAAATTGCCGGTTGCGGCGTTTCTTGAGGTGTCAATTCGCCTGCCCGCCCTTCCGCCGGGCAAAATTTGCCCACCGATCTCCCGCCTCTCCAAGTGCTTCTTTTGCCCACGCCAGACAGAGCCGGGACGGCTCTGCCACTCAGAGGCAAGGCTTATCAATGTTGCCCGGGCTGGTCGGGGCGCGGGGACGCGCCGGCTGACTTCTGGCGGCAGAGGGACTCAATTTTCTCCAGCGCGCGGGCGATGCCTTGTTGTGTTTGGGGCGAAAAATCGCCGCCGAAATCGAACTTCACCGCCGGGATGGTCAGCCACCAGGCTTCGGGCGCGCGACCAAAGACGTCGCGGGCCAGCGCCAGCAGCGCGGCGGGGCCGGCGGCGTGGGACATGATTTGCGCGGACTCGGCCGGTTCGATTTTGCGCAAGCGGACTTCGCGCGGCGCATCCACGGCGGCGTCCACGAAGAGGACGGCCCGAGCTTGTGAAATGGGGTCGGCCAACTCGGGCGTGAGCAGCGCGCATGCCAGGGCGCGCGCGCCGGGATAATTCAAGGCCGCCACAGCCTCGGCCACACGCGGGCCTGCGCCATCATCGCCGCGCAGCGTGTTGCCGTAGCCGACGATGAGAAAATCATCGCGCCGGATGGAGGATGGCATGCGGCTCATGAGGGCAGGGGGCCGGAGTTGGGGGACCGGCACATTTCATTTTGAGTATTCCCTCCTAATCTTAATCATAATCTTAATCTTAACCTAATCCTGCCCCGCTTCTCCGAACAAGATTGAGATTAGGATTAAGATTAGGAAAAACCACCCAAAAAGTGCAATGCGCCCCGCCCTCACCGGACGCAATTCAACCGCGCATGGCTTCGTTCAAGACCGCGCCGTTTGGGGCGATCAACTGGATGTGCAGCGGCATTTGTCCGACGGCATGAGTTGAGCAGCTCAGGCACGGATCGTAACAGCGGATGCCGTGTTCGACCCGGTTGAGCAGCGGTTCGGGAATGACATTCCCCCGGACGTAATGCCGCGCGATTTGGGCCACCGTCTGATTCATGGCCAGGTTATTTTGGCCGGTGGCAACGATCAGGTTGACCTTTTCCAGAAGGCCGTTGCGATCCACGGTGTAATCGTGGAACAGCGTGCCGCGCGGCGCCTCGCTCGCGCCCACCCCGCGCAGGCTGTTGATGCCGGCGTCGGCCCGCAGGTCTTCGCTCAACAAATCCGGGTCGTCCAGAGAGCGCTCGATGAATTCCAGCGCGGCCAGGATTTCGATCAGCCGCGCGTAGTGATAGAGAAACGAGGAGGTGACCGCGCCCCGCCCCAGGCTCTTGAAATCCCTCAGCGCGGCGTCCGCCTGCGGCGCGCCCATGCGCTCGCTGATGTTGAGCCGCGCCAGGGGGCCGACGCGATACATGCCCTCCGGGAAACCCAGCGGCGTGTAATAGGGCGACTTGAGATAGGACGAGCCTTGCACCGATTCGCCGATGAACTCCTCATACCGCCGCGGCTCCAATTGGTCGGCAATGATGCTCCCGCTGCTGTCGCTGAAGCGCAGGTTGCCGTCGTAGTGCTCCCAGGCGCCGTCCGGCGTCACCAGGCCCATGAACAGCGACGGAAAGTTGCCGAGAATTTGCATCTCGCGCTGGTGCGTCTCCATCGTCTTTTGGAACAGGTCCAAGGCCAGTTTGGTTGTGGCGAACGCTTCCGGCAGCCGCGCGCCAATCCGGTCGCGCCCTTCCCCGGTCAACGGATTGCGCGCCCCGCCGGGCACGGCCCAGGCGGGATGAATTTTCTTGCCGCCGATAATCTCAATCACCTCCTGGCCGAATTGGCGCAGGCGGATGCCGGCGCGGGCCAGTCCCGGGTTTGAGGCGATGAGGCCGAAAACATTTCGTTGCGCCGGGGGGGTGTCCCAGCCGAGCAGGAAATCCGGCGCGCTCAAGAGGAAAAAACTCAGCGCATGGCTCTGCACGATCTGGCCCAGGTTCATCAGGCGGCGCAATTTGCCGGCGGCGGGGGGGATGCTGACCGCCATGATGGCGTCGCCCGCCTTGGCCGAGGCGAGCGTGTGGCTGACGGGGCAGATGCCGCAGATGCGCTGCGTGATGCCGGGCATTTCGCTATAAGGACGGCCCTCGCAGAATTTCTCGAAGCCGCGAAACTCCACGACGTGAAATTCGGCGTCCGACACGTTGCCCTCGTCGTCCATGAAGATGCTGATCTTGGCGTGGCCCTCGATGCGGGTCACGGGATCAATGACAATTCGTTTTGACATACCTCATCCAAACCTGAGTTGCATTCCTTCCAGTTTCGGCCCGGCGCCGATCAACAGGGGGCCGAGGAGCGCCTTGATGCATTCCGCCGGCGGCGGACAGCCGGGCAGAAAGTATTCAACCTTCACCACTTCATGCACCGGCATGACGCGCGGCAGCAGCGCCGGCACGATGCTGTCTTCCTGGGGCAGCCTTGGGTTGTGCCGGGCGGTCTCGAGGTAGGCGCGCCGCAGGACGCTCTCCCTGTTGCCGGGGCCGAGTTGATTGCGCATGGCGGGCACGTTGCCGGTCACGGCGCAATCGCCGAAGGCGGCCAGCAGTCTGGTCCGGGCGCGAATCTTGTGCAGCAGCGCCAGATTGTCCTCGTTGCAGATGGCGCCTTCGATGAGGCACACGTCCACGTTTTCCGGATATTCCTTCATGTCCGCGAACGGGCTGTACACCAGGTCCGCCTTGGGGGCGAGTTCGATCAGGAACTCGTCGAGGTCGAGAAACGACATGTGGCAGCCCGAACAGCCGCCGAACCAGGCTGTGGCTAATCGGATGCGATCCATTGTTTTTTCTCCCGGGCGGTGACGATGAATTCGAGTTTGCCGCGGTCGCGTTCCATTTCGGCCACCGTCGAACCTTTATGGAAGAGCGCCCCGGTCGGGCAGCCTTGCACGCATTTGCCGCAGGAGGTGCAGGAATCCGCCTCGCCCCACGGCTGGTTGAGGTCGGTGATGATGCGGGCGTTGGCGCCGCGGCCCGAAACGTTCTTGGTGCCCGCGCCCTCAATGTGCCAGCAGACGCGCACGCAACGCGTGCAAAGGATGCAGCGGTTATGATCCATGCCAAAGAGGCGATGGGTGTCGTCCACGTCCCATTTCGGGAAGCAATAATCGTAGCGGACGTGATCAATGCCCTGGCTCCAGGCGAAGGTCTGCAACTCGCAATGGCCGTTGGCCACGCACACGGCGCAAACGTGATTGCGTTCGGCCAGCAGCAATTCCAGCGTCATGCGGCGATATTTTCGCAGCCGGTCGCTGTCGGTTTTGATCCCCATGCCCTCGGCGACTTTGGTGGTGCAAGCCGGAACCGGCTTGGGCAGGCCGGCCACTTCCACCAGGCAAAGCCGGCAGGCCCCCACGTCATACACGCCGTCCAGGTGGCACAAGGTCGGGATTTTCACCCCGGCCTCCTCCGCCGCCTGCAGAATGGTCGCGCCTTCCTCGGCGCTGATCTCCTGGCCGTTAATGGTTAATGTTTTGGCAGCCATAAAAGTTTTCCATTACGTCGCCGGCGGTTGCTTCAAATCCCCCTGGCCGGGCGGGCCGCCGGGATCGGCCCGGAGCAATTCCTCGTACTCATTGCGGAAAAAGCGCAGCGTGCTCAAGGTCGGGTTGGGCGCGGTCTGCCCGAGGCCGCAAAGGCTGGTGCTTTTGACCATGTCGCAAAGCTCCTCCAGCTTGGCCAGGTCCCGGGCCGTGGCCTGGCGCCGGATGATCTTGTCCAGCAAATGGTGCATCTGCGCCGTCCCGGCCCGGCAGGGAATGCACTTGCCGCAGGATTCGTCCATGCAAAATTCCATGAAGAACCGGGCGATCTCCACCATGTTGGTCTGCTCGTCCATGACAATCATGCCCCCCGAACCCATGATCGAGCCGAGCTTGCCCAAAGATTCGTAATCCACCGGCGTGTCCAGTTGCTGCGCCGGAATGCAGCCCCCCGACGGCCCGCCGGTTTGGACGGCCTTGATCTGCCCGCCGTTCGGAGCGCCCCCGCCCAATTCCTGGACGATGACCCTCAACGGCGTGCCCATCGGCACTTCGATCAGGCCGGTGTTCTTGATCTTGCCCGCCAGCGCAAAAACTTTCGTTCCCTTGCTTTTCTCCGTGCCAATGCCGGCGAACCACTCCGCGCCGCGGCGATAAATCGGCGGCACGTTGGCGAAGGTTTCCACGTTGTTGATGAGGGTGGGGTAGCCCCACAACCCGCTCTCCGCCGGAAACGGCGGCCGCGGCCGCGGCGCCCCGCGCTTGCCTTCGACCGAGGCCATGAGCGCGGTTTCCTCGCCGCAAACAAACGCCCCCGCCCCGATGCGCAGGTCCACGTTGAAGCTGAAGGGCGATTCAAATATGCCGGCGCCGAGCAGTCCCATTTGCTTGGCCTGCTTGATGGCGATCTGCAACCGGCTGATGGCCAGCGGATATTCCGCCCGCACGTAGATGAAACCCTGGTCCGCCCCGACCGCGTAGGCCGCAATGGCCATGCCTTCCAGCACGCTGTGCGGATCGCTCTCCAACACGCTCCGGTCCATGAACGCCCCGGGATCCCCCTCATCCGCGTTGCATATCACGTACTTCTTGGCGCCCGGCGATTTGGCGACCGTGCCCCACTTGATCCCGGTGGGAAAACCCGCCCCGCCGCGACCGCGCAAGCCGCTCTGCACCATGGCCGCCACAACATCCTTGGGCGCCATTTCGTTGAGCACTTCATGCAACGCCAGGTAGCCGTCCGCCGCGATGTAGCACTCGATGCGCTCCGGATCAATCACGCCGCTGTTGGCCAGCACGATGAACGTTTGCCCTTTGAAAAACGCCGCGTTCGGATCGGTTTGCGCGACATCGGTGCGGCCGCCTTGGAGCGCGGCGACCAGGGACGGCGCGCTTTCCGCCGTCACCCTGATGTAGAGGGAATTCCGCGGGTCGGCCTGGACGAGCGGCCCCTCGCAGCAAAGTTTCAGGCAGCCGACGCCGCGCACTTCCACCTGGTCTTGCAAACCCGCTTCCGCCACCGCTTTGTCGAGTTGTTGTTTCACGCCTTGCGCGCCGGCGGACATGCAGCCGGCGGCCATGCAGCAGCGGAGGGTGATCTTTTTCCGCCCGGCCAGTTCCCTGGCTTTGATTTGAAGCAGATCGCTGTGAATCATTTGGCCCTCCATTGCTGGATTTGATCCAGCGCCGCCGCGGCGGTCTGGCGCGGGGTCACCTTGCCATCATACACGACGGCCGGCGCGATGCCGCACGCGCCGATGCACCGCGCGGTCAGAAGCGACACCCGGTTGTCCGGGGTGGTTTCGCCGGGCTTGATTTGGGTGCTTTCCTCGACGGCGGCGAGAATTTTGTCCGCCCCTTTGACGTAACAGGCCGTGCCCATGCAGACGACGCATGTGTGGAGACCCTGGGGCTTGAGGGTGAAGAAATGATAGAACGTCGCCACCCCATAGACGCGGCTGGGCGGCAGCTTGAGCTTGGAGGCAATGAACAGCAGCAAATCGTCATCGAGACAGCCAAACAGTTCCTGCGCCTTGTGCAGCACTTCGATCAAGGCGTCCTGCCGGAACAGGTGCTTCTTCATCTGGACTTCCAGAATCTTGAAGCGCTTGTCCCCCGAAGCGTGTTCGAGCGCTGCCTTCAGCCGGCCCTGTTTCTTTTGTGCCGTTGTGGCGACCATGATTACACTTTCGCTTTCTTTTCTTCAGGCAGGCGAAAAACACCGCCAATGTCTGTAGAAAACATGCCTCTGAACCGGCGGAACTGACAGCCCAAAACTTGGCGATTGCTTTCCAAATCTTGCGCAATCCCACCCCTCAACCTGTGGAGGCGGACCATTCGCGCGATGATCTCAAGCAATATGCAGCCATTCCGCAACCGGCTCGGAGGCGACGGTCAACGTAACTGCGGCCATTCCGCACACCGGCTCCAGCAACGCCGGCGGACCCCCGCGCAACTCCGGCCCGCTCCTCCTGCGGCCAGCCAAAGCCGGCAAAACACAGGCAGAATCTCCAGAATTTGACCGTTGACAATCTCCCGTCCGTCTGACACCATGCCGCCAGATTGAGCGTGGCGAAAATGAACCGGCAGCGCGAAAAGGCCGATTTCCTATCAGTGGCCATCACTCCCGAAATCGAATCCTTCCGGTGAAGACCGTCAAACAGATGGAAGGCGAACTCGATGCCATCAAGGGCGTGGAGCATGGCCTGCCCGCCAGGCAAACGGAAAGACGCCAATAGTGACGAAATGAAACAATCACAAATGAGTGGAATGGAAGACCATCAGACCCTAAAGTGCAAATTGAGAACATTGCTGGAGTCCGAGGATATCCGGCAAGAAGAGGGCGACATACCTTACTTGAGACGGGTTTGTGAACATTCGCTATGTTACGACACGTATTTGAAACTGAAAAACGTGGTGAAGGTTGCGGCGGTTACCCGTGAATTCCGGGCGGTGGTTGACCTGTTCAAGGTTCCGGAGGGCGAGACCCCCGCGGGATTCAGGGTTGACTATTTGCTGGAGGAAGGGACGGTACTGAAAGTGGATTTGGCCAGGGACATCTCCTATGGCCGGAACGGCATCAAGAGACCGACGAATGTCTTGTTTTCGGCGGATAGCGCCAACCCATACGAAGTGGAACCGATCAAAGACCTTTTGGCAAACCTTACCTGCAATCCAGGAATCATTTACGACCTCTTTATCAATAATCCCAAGGCCAATAAAGACAACCGGTTCAAGACAAGGGATGAAGTGATGCGGGAACTTGGGCGGATCCTGGGTCCTGGGGTGGACATCAGTGTCGAATTGAACGATCCTTTCAATTCTTCAACAGAGCGGATCCTCGAGGAAGCGGCGAAATTCAGGGAGATGCTTACAAAATACAGGGTGGTTATTAAGGTCCCGCATACCGGACCGGTCAATGCCGCCAATGTGCAGGAACTCCTGTCCGAGGGAAAGAAGTTTTACCGCAGGTATCAAGAAGGCAGCACCCAGGACATGTTGCACGGGCACAATCTCGCCCTGATGCTCAAAGAGCACGGGTACCGGGTGAATTTCACCCTCATGTTCGAGCCTTACCAGACCCTGCTTGCCCTTCAGGCAAGACCCTATTTTATCAACAGTTTTATTCGGCACCGGCATCACCAGAGCCAGAATATCAAGGCTCTATTGTCCGCATACGAATTGGGCGGCAATGAAGCCCATCTCAAGCAATTGAGGACCTTCATGATCGAAGGCGACTATTTTTCAGCCAATGATTCCAACCTGGATCTGAATACGGTGAAGGAGACCGCGAAGTTGCTGCTGGAATACAGAAAGGTGGACACCAGCGAAGGAAGAGATGGGTTGGATGGGGTGAGACACAATCTGAGGGTCTTGAGAAACGCGAACCTTCCGGACACAAGGCTGATCATCTGCAGCATGGAGGGACCGAGGAACTATCCTGACATTGACAAATTGCTGGCGGAAGAGGAGTTCAGGGACATGAACAAACGTGTGGTGATCACTGCCGAACCCTCCTACCTTGCCATGTTCACAAGCTGCAACCTGGTTGTCTCTTACCAGAGGAGGTTCATGAACGCCGCAAAAGGCGGACAATGACTTGAGGTGTGCGGGGCATGGCCCGGCCCGCACCGACACCCGCTTATGCCCACCGAATCTCTGCCCCCCGCGCCTGAAACCGGCCCGTTGCGCAGCCGCATGGCCGGGGTATTCGCGCCCATCTCGACGCCCTTCACCGACGGGGAGGAGGTGGATTACGACGCCCTGATCTTCAACGTCGAGCGCTACGCCGCCACCGGATTGCTGGGCTTTCTGGCGCTGGGATCCAACGGCGAGAACCGCAGCCTCACGGAGAGCGAGCGGCTGGCCGTGTTGCGCCGCATCATCGGGCACAAGCGGCCCGGCCAAGTGGTGATGGCCGGCGCGGCCTACGATGCCCAGCGCGACGCTGAGCGGTTCCTTCACCAAGCCGGGGCGCTGGGCGCTGATTTCGGCCTGGTGCTTTCCCCGGGCTACTTCCGCAAGCAGATGACCGATGACGTTCTGTTCCGCTATTTCTCCACGCTGGCCGACGCCTCGCCGATTCCCGTGGTCTTGTACAATGCGCCCGGGTTCTGCGGCATCACTCTCACGCCCGCGCTGGTGGGCCGCCTGGCGGGGCACCCCAACATCGTTGGCATGAAAGACAGCGCATCCAGCGGCATCGAGAATTTCCTGCCGTTCGAATCCGGGAGTTTTCATGTCCTCGCGGGGTCGGCCAACTTCCTGTTTCGGGCCATGATGGGCGGCTCGGTGGGCGGCACGGTCTCCCTGGCCAATTCGTTTCCGGACCTGGCGCTCGGACTTTTCCGCTGTGGCCAGGAGCGGGATGAACAACGGGGCCTGCCACTTCAGGAGCGCGTGACTCGCATCAACCATGCCATCTCCGGCCCTTACGGGCCTTCCGGCGTCAAAGCCGCCATGACTCTGGCCGGGTTCAAAGGGGGCATTCCGCGCCGTCCGCTGCTTCCTTTGACTGTGGAGCAGGTGGAAGCCATGCGACTCCTCCTCGCGGAGGAGGGTTTGTTGTGAGCCCTTTCTTAAGGCTGTGGGAGTCGTGTCATTTTCCGTGACCACGCCCGGCCTGCTGCCCATGGCCGAAGACGGGACCGCTCTGGCCCCCGCCATCCTGTTCTTCGACGGGCGCTCCCACGAGCAGGCCCGCGCCATCCGCGAGGCCGTGGGAGAAGAGAAGTTCCTCCGCGAAACGTGCAACTTGCCGGTCTCCGGAGGCTCTTCGCTCTGCTCGATTCTATGGTTCAAGGAAAAGCGGCCGGAAGTGTGGGCCGCCGCGGCCAGGTTCGGGCACACCAACACCCACATGGTCAAGCGCCTGACCGGCGCCTGGGTGATTGACCCCTCCACCGTCTCCATTACGGGCCTCTACAACAGCGCGCGCAACGATCTTACCTGGAACCGGGACGTGTTGGAAATCGCGGGCATCCCCGAAACCAAGCTGCCGAATCTGATGCACTCCCACCAACCGGCTGGCCGCATCCTCCCGGAGATGGCCGCGCATTTCGGACTGCCCGCCGATTGCGTGGTTCTGTGCGGAGGCAACGACGCCGTGTTGAGCGCGCTTTCCGGCGGCATCACCGAACCGGGCGACATCAACAGCGTCTGCGGCACCTGCGACATCACCTTCGTCTGCGTGGACCGGCCCATCGGCTCGCCCAACTACAACATTCGTTGCCACGCCATTCCGGGCCGCTGGGTCACCTTCTTCGTGCTCAATACCGGCGGCAAGGCTCTGGAGTGGTTCCACTCCGTCTTCTGCCGCGACATGACCGGGCAGCAGTTCTACGAAGCCTATATTCCCGAGACTCTTCGCTCATTTTTCGATGCCGCGGACTGCGACCGCCGCGAGGAATCGCTGCCGGTGTACGTGCCCTTCCTGGGCGGCTCGCGCTATTCGATGGAGCAACTCAAGGCCAGCTTCACCGGCGTAACGCTCGAAACCACCCGGCAGGACCTGTTGCTATCCATCATCCGTGGCAACGCCCTCTACCACCGCGAGCATCTCAAAGAGGTCGCCGGGAAGGTGAAACTCGGCCGCAAGGTTACCACCACCGGCGGCGGCGCGAAGATCCGCGGTTATATTGACGCCAAGAAACGCTGGACCGGCGATTTTGATTACGAATACCGCGAAGAATCTTCCCTGGACGGCGCCGCCATGCTCGGCCAGTTCCACCTGGCCGGCCGTTATCCCTCCCCCGCCGCTCAAGAGCAGGCAGCGGCTTGAAAGCCCCGGCCCGCAAGGCCTGAGTTCTTGCCGGTTGACAATTTCCCTTGGGTCTGACATTCTGCCGTCCGAATGAGTGTGAGCGAAAAACCAATTCTCCCTCACCCGCCCGGCCCCAGCAAGTGGGCGGCGCGAACAAGGGAA
>JBEKIA010000030.1:0-33832 GCA_050011995.1 Verrucomicrobiota bacterium | reverse complement strand
GTGCTGCGATTTTTTGAAGGCAGAAGTTTCAAGGAAGTCGGCGCAGCGCTGGGCGCGAGCGAGGACGCGGCCAAGATGCGTGTGAACCGCGCGCTGGAAAAGCTGCGGAAATACTTTGTCAAACGCGGCGTGACCCTGACGGCCGCCGCCATCGCGGGAGCGGTGGCGGCCAACTCGGTGCAGGCCGCGCCAGCCGGGCTGTATGCCGCCGCCACGGGGGCCGCGGAAGGCGCGACGGTGGGAGGTTCCACCCTGGCCCTGGCCCTGGGCGTTTTGAAAATCATGGCCTGGGCGAAATACAAAACGGCACTCGGCATCGGAACTGTCGCCGCCATAACGGGCGTCGCGCTTATGACGGCAGTGCGGCAAGAGCAACCCCACGAAGTGCCGGCCACGAAAACTTTGGTTAATAGAACAGCGGCGGTTTCGAGCGAGGCTTCGACCAAGGCCTCTTCTCCGGCGGTTATGAGAGAAATGTTGACGGATGCCACCTCCATGTCGCTGGATGCTGTTCCCGGTGGATTATTGGCGCAGCCAGACGGAAAGATTGTCGTCGCCGCAGGCCTTTCCGGCTTCTTCCTGGACCCCCAATCAGGCGGAATCGGTCTTTGGGAACGCGGCGCGGTGCGGTTGCTCTCCAACGGCGAACTGGACCGCAGCTTTTGCAGCCTGGCACAGAGTCCTGTTTCGGACGCGGCCCGGGCCCACCTGACGATCCAGCCGGACGGACGATTTCTGGTGTCCGGTTCGCTCGCCACCTTGGACGGCAAGCCCCGGCCCGAATACGCGAGGCTGCTGTCCGACGGCCGGGTGGACGACTCGTTCGTCCCGTGGCATGGCTCGTCCACCTCGGCGGAGCGAACTTATCTCCCCGGCGGCGTTTACACTTCCGCCTCCTTGAGCGATGGATCGGTGGCGGTGATGCATCACTCCATCGAGAACCCGGGAGCACTGGCTCAACCACTGGCTCAACCTCTGACCGTTTATCGTCTGGACGCCTCTGGCGGACTGATTCCTGCGGCAACGAACGTTCTTGCCTCTGAATTCTCGCGCCCATCGGGACTGATTCTCACGCTGAATTCCACCGGCTTCTGGGCGCGAAAATCCGTGGATTGGACCCGGGCCACACCGGCAGCCCGGCGGCCTCCATTCCGAGAGGGAATGCCACCCTCGGATTTGCCGGGCGGCCCGGTCCAGGACCTGCCGTTCGAGCGATGCACCGAACCTCCTTCGGCGGCGGACGCCGCCGTGGTCTTCCGCGCCCTGTTTGAAGAGGCGCCCATGGAGCTTTGCCGTTACGCCGTGCCGTTGCCGGACGGCGGCGCGATTCTTGCCATACGGGACAAAGTGATTGACGGCAGCATGACGGCTCCCGGCCGCTTCATGCGCTTTGACAAGAATTGGCGGCCTGATTTCAGTTTTACCAACCAGTATGAGGCCGATTTGCGCAGTTGCTTGACCATCAAGAGGCTGAAGAACGGAAAGTACCTTGTGGCCGGCCTGGTTGGCAAAATGAACGGGGAGGATTTTCCCGGACTGGTCCGTTTGGAGGAGGACGGACGGATTGACCCCGGCTTCCATTGCGAAACCGCCAACTCCATGTATGGGCGGGTGATGGATTTTGTGGTTCAGGACGACGGCCGGATTGTCATCTGCGGCTTTTTCACGGCGGTCAACGGCGCCAGCCGGCAGCATGTCGCCCGGCTGAACCCGGACGGCTCTCTCGACGGAACATTCAAAACGCCTTTCCTCACCATCGAGGAAATGAATGCCCGCCGGCAATTTCCGGTTTATCACTTGGAAACGGGGAACACCGCGTCAACAAACACCCATGCGACCGCATCCGCCAATCCCAATTTGATCGCGCCGGCGGCGGGCCAGCCCGCGGAGACGATCTTGATCATCTCGATCAATTATCAGGGCGGCGTGGCCGCGATTCAGTTCACCGGCAACCCGCAGGAGAATTACATCCTTCAGGCCAGGGATTCATTGGACGCCGACTGGAGCACCGTGAGCACCAACCAGGCGGATGCCGGCGGAGCCGGAGTTTTCCATGACGCCGGCGCAACAAATCATCCGACCCGTTTTTACCGGATTGCCACGCCATGAGTCACGTAAAACACACAAAACACAACTTTTGGGAGGCGCTTGGAAAGGATCGGGGGAAAATTCCTCCTTTCCGTCTAATAAACAGCCGTGTTCTGTGTGATCCATGGTGGAAGGGTGAGCACATTGCCCAGGAGGAACGGGGAGGGCCATCCGGCGGGGTGAAATGTTCGCCCCGAATTGCCAAGAACCTTAAATCAAAAGAGGAATTATGAAAAAATGAAAACAATGTCACTATTCCTGACTGCCTTATTGCTTGCAACAGTACTTCCCTGCCGAAGCCAGGAAGACACCAACTCACATGCCGCACAGCTCCAGACGAGGGCGCCAGATCAGCGCGCCACAATAGGTTCATCCAAAGGGCCCATTTGCTTTACCAACGAGCTTGCCGCCTTCACCAACGGACAGACATTGTACACCGCGCTGAAGAGCAGAGATCCGGAAAGCAAAAAACAAATTCAGGCATTAATTGACTCGCGGGTGTTGTTTGACGGCTGGGCGGGGTTGGGGAACGCCGACCTGCACCTTGGAGATGATATATCTCTTGAAGTTGAGGTGAGTCCGCCCCGTGAAGTGCGGCCTCATGCGCGCAACTGGGAGGCCGAGACAGTTGGTGTTCTCAAGAGCGTTGACATTGAGAAGCGTGTCATCCGCATCGAGATACGACCAGAGGATTGGAAGGCTTATGAGGCTCGTTGATTCGCCGCAAAGGGTCCAACCCATAACTTTGTTGGGGCCTCATTAGAAGTCATTGGGCTGGATCCAGATTGCAAAGAACCAGCAACCAAACGAGCAAACCCTAAACGGCCGGCTGCTGCTGGCTCAGGCAATGCAGCGTGCCAAAGCCCAGCACCAAATCCACCGCGTGAATCCCCGCCACCGGCCGGTCCGGGAACAAATCGCCCAGGATGCCCAGGGCGATGCGGTCGTTCGGGTCGTTGAAGGTGGGCACCAGGACCGCCGCGTTGCTGATGTAAAAATTGGCGTAGCTGGCCGGCAAACGATAGCCGTCGTAATAAATCGGCGCGGGCATGGGCAGCGGCGCCACCTGGATTTTTGAGCCGTTTTCCAGGCGCAGGCCCTCCAGGCGTTCCCGGTTTTCAGCCAGCGGCTGGTAATTGACATCCCGGGGGTCGCCCTCCTGCGCCAGCACCACGGTGGTTGGGTTGACAAACCGGCAGATGTCATCCACATGGCCGTGGGTATCGTCGCCCGCCACCCCGCCCCCCAGCCAGAGCACGTTCGTGACGCCCAGATAGCGCTCGAGCGCCAATTCAATTTCCTTCCGGTCCAGACCGGGATTGCGCGCCTGGGTTATCTGATCCAGCAGGCACTCCTCGGTCGTCAGGAGAGTGCCGCGGCCATTGACATCAATGGCGCCGCCCTCGAGGACAAAATCCCGGCCCTGGGACTGGGCGTGGAACAGCCGTTTGCCCAGGCGCCGGGCCGCAATTTCCGGCGCCTTGCGGTCTCGCTGCCAATCCGGGTATTTGGCCCAGGCATTGAAATGAAAATCAACAAACGCCGTTTCCGGCTTCTTTCCGCCGCGCCGGACGCAGATCGGCCCGCTGTCGCGGGTCCAGCCCCGGTCGGTCGGGTGAATGATGAATTGCGCGCGGGAGACATCGGCGTGGGCCTGGGCCAGCGTTCGGCGGGCCGCGATTTCCGCGCCTTTGGAATTGACGAACAGCCGGACGATTTCGCCCGGGCCGATTTTGCGGACCATCTCGCCGTAAACCCAGCGAACGGCGCTCAATTTGCGGGGCCAGTCGGTGGGATTGTGCGGCCAGGCCAGCCAGGTGGCTTCATGCCGCTCCCATTCGGCGGGCATGGCAAATCCGAGGGAAGCGGGAGTGCGCGGAACCGACGATTTTTTCCCAGTCATAATGCAGCAGCATAATAAGCAATTGTCGCGGAATCAAACCGGCTGCTCCCCAACCCCTTGCAGGACAAGCCATCGCAAGCCCGCGAAGCTTGCATCCGCAAAAAAGAAAAATGGCGCAGTCCATGAGGAACTGCGCCGGTGAATTCGAGCGTGCCTTATGGTGTCGCTGCCTTCGTGGCCGTCCACGGAATAGTCATCGGGTCGCCCTCGCCGCCTCGAGGCGGCATGATCGTATTGCCCGTGATGGTCTTTCCGTCATCGGAGACCGTGCCCTTGTAATTGACCGTTGTGTCAGGGCCGCCACCTCGTCCGGGCCGGGTAATGTCGAACGAGATCGTAGTTCCCGCGATCTTGCCGTTCTTGATGTCCACCGGAGTCGGGGCAGGAGGAGCAGGGGGAGGTGCTCCGCCATTGTCAGCATTTCCACCGCCGCGGCGACCGCGACCCATCGGGGGCGAGGTCAGCGTGCCGATCAATACGCCGGCATCTTGACTCTTGATAACCAGAGTATTGGTTCCGGCGCCAAAGCCGCGGCCACCGCCGCCACCGCCGCCACCGCCGCCGCCACCACCGCCCCGGCCGCCACCGGTCCAGGTCCATGTTCCAACCACATTGGGGGTTGCCGCCGCGTAGCCCAGACTGACTGCGCCCAGCGTAACTGCCGTGCATGCAAGCACTTTCAACAAAGATTTCGATGTGAATTTCATACTTTTCTAAGGATTACGTTTAGTTGTCAACTTCCAAGCCCCGGGAAGAATACACTCGGCGTGTAGGCTTCACGAGTCTTGCTTCAGATAAAGACTATCTTTTTCAGCCGCAGGTTACAAGCTTTTTTTCAATTAACTTTTTTGTTGCAAGATTCATCGGAGAGGAGCGTATTGGTGGGTGGGACGGCCCGGCCCGGTTGCCAAGATCGCAAATCTGGAACGAAGAGCCGCGGAAGGCTCTCAAATCGAAGCATTTATATGAAAACAAACGGTATATCGAAATGTCAGAGAAAAATGGCCGCCGTCGCGGTCTGCCTCGCCATCGGCTGGCTTTGCTGGAGCGGGGGAAGCGTGGGGCGCGCCCAAACGGCCCCGGCCAACCTCTCGCCGGGCTTGATGGAGGTGGTTAAACTGGCCCAGGCCCACATGACGGACGACATCATCACCTCTTACATCAAAAACTCCGGGGCGGCATATTCGTTGAGCGCCGACGACATCATTTATCTCAACAGCCAGGGTGTTTCGCAAAATGTCATCGCGGCGCTGCAACAAGCCAGGCCGGCTGCGCCCCCGATGTCCGTCGCGCCTGTGCTGCCGGCAACGCCGCCGCCGGCCGCGCCGACGCTGCCGCCGGCTTACGCCGGCCCTATACCGCTAGCCCCCGCCGAGTCTTACGTGGCGCCCGTCGCGCCGCCGGGGTCGGAAATGAATCTGGTTTATTTTCAGAATCAACTCCTGCCTTATGGGCAGTGGGTGGATGTGCCGCCTTATGGTCCGGTTTGGAGGCCGAACGACGCGATCCGGATTGCGGGCTGGCGGCCTTATTTCAACCAGGGATATTGGCAATACACCGAGGCGGGGTGGTTTTGGCATTCCGATGCTCCTTACGGGGACATCGTGTTTCATTATGGCCGGTGGATGCGGGATGTTCGTTACGGATGGGTCTGGATTCCGGGTTATGATTGGGCGCCGGCCTGGGTTTCCTGGCGGCACGCGGAAGGGTTTGCCGGCTGGGCGCCATTGCCGCCCGCGGCCCGCTTTGAAGTGGGTGTAGGCCTCATGTACCGCGGAGGCCTGGCGGTGGATGTGGACTTTGGCCTGGCGCCCGACGACTACGTGTTTGTGGGCTACGATCATTTCCTGGATCATGGTTACCTGCCGTTCCTGGTGCCGCGGGAGCGGGCCATGGGGTTGTTTCGCGGCAGCTTGGTGATGAACGATTACCGCATTGGCCTGGATGGCCGGCTGGTCGTGGAGGGCCTGGGCCGCGATCGCGTCGCCGCTTTCTCGCGCCGCCCAGTGGTGGTGGACAGAATCGTCATTCGCGATCCGCGAATTGAGCGGGGACGGGAATTGGAGCGAACCCGCGCCGTGGAACGGGTCAAGGAAATCCAGTCCCGTCCCGCCAGCGACCCGCTGCGCAGGAGCTTGGAAAGTCGCGATGCCGTCCGCAGGCCGGCTGATGTGCGCGGGCCGGCGGACACGCGGGGAGCAACCGAGGCGCGGGGAGGCAGGGACGCGAGGGATTCCAGAGGAGACTCCAGGGACACATCGGGCGGCGGTGGCGGCCGGTGACGTGGATTGGACGGGAGGAGAGGTTTGGAGCAATTGCGCCGGCAAATCCTGTCGCGGAGCATTGCCCCGGGTCCTCTTCTTGCGCTTCCTCGGCGCCCCGGTCTCCGGCAAACAAACCAGAACTTTGTTCAGCGCAGGCCGCTTCCCCAAATGCGGCTCATGGGCCTGCAAACCCTCCCCGCGGCTGCAGGCCGGGGGCGCGGTCCACGTCGAAGCCGCGTTCGCGCATGCGTTGCAATTTGTAGATCAAGGCGCGGCGGCTGATGCCCAGCGCCCGGGCCGTGGTCGTGCGGTTGAAATCCTGCTTGCGCAGGGTCTGAAGAACCGCCTGGTATTCGATTTCCTCCAAGTGGTGGACGGCGTCTTCGTCCATGCTGACAGGCGGGCCGGAGGGCGGACGGATGCGGGCGGGAAGGTGCTCGGCGAGGATGAGTTCGCCGCGGCAAAGAAGAGAGGCGCGCTCCATGGCGTTGCGCAACTCGCGGACATTGCCGGGCCAGGAATACCGCGACAAGCTGGAGGCCACGGCGGAGGAGAGTTTGGCGCGGCCCTGGGTAAATTCGTTCAGGAATTCATGGGCCAGGGGGAGAATGTCTTCGCGGCGCTCGCGGAGCGGGGGCACATTCAATTCAACCACGTTGAGGCGGTAAAAAAGGTCTTCGCGGAAACGGCCGCTCTTGACCTCCTCCTCCAAGTTGCGGTTGGTGGCGGCCAGGATGCGGGCGTTGACGCGCAGTTCGGCGTTGGAGCCGATGCGCTGGAAGCGGCCGTCCTGGGCGACGCGCAGGAGTTTGGCCTGGAGCGGAGGCGTCAGCTCGGCGATTTCATCGAGAAAAATGGTGCCGCCGTCGGCCATCTGGAAACGGCCAATCCGCTGGGCCACGGCGCCGGTGAAGGCGCCCTTTTCGTGGCCGAAGAGTTCGCTTTCCAGGAGGTTTTCCGGAATGGCGGCGCAATTGAGCTTGACGAGCGGACCGGCGGCGCGGGCGCTCCAGGCGTGGATGACATCGGCCACCGCTTCCTTGCCGACCCCGCTCTCGCCGGTGATCAGGACGCGGCTTTCGGAAGAGGCAATGAGGGCGCAGTCCTGGAACAGGGCCTGCATGAGGGGGCTGACGGCGATGAGGCGCGGGGGCAGTTTCTTTTGATCGGAGAACCGGACCGGGGCGGTTTTGGAAAGGCCGACGGCCTGGCGGACGGAGGAGAGGAGTTCGTCCAGGTCAATGGGTTTGGAAAGATAGTTGACAGCGCCGTCGCGCATGGCGATGACGGCATCGCGGATGTCGGCATGGGCGGTGACCAGGAGAATGGGCAGGCCGCCGCGGAGCTGGCGGGCGCGGCGCAAGGTTTCCAGGCCGGAGAGGCCGGGCATGCGGACGTCGGAAATCATCATGTCCACGGTTTGGGAGCGGAGGACCTCCAGGGCGCGCTCGCCGGAGGGGACGACGACGGTCTGGAAGCCCTGGCCGGCCAGGAAAGAGTCAAGAAGACTGCGCTGGGCCGGATCGTCATCTACAATGAGGATGCGCGGCTCGGCGTCGTTTTTGGAGGCATCCGAGGGCAATGTTCTCTAATCCTTGCCGCAAAGCTTGATGTGGGCAATGCGAAAAAGAGCGCCGGCCGGTTCGTTGGCCAGGCAGACGATGTCCCAGCCGTGGGCCTGGACGATTTGCTGGACGACGGACAGGCCCAGGCCGGTGCCTTCGGCATGGGTGGTGAAGTAGGGTTTGAAAATCTCGGCCCGATTGGCCTGGGGGACGCCGGGGCCGTTGTCGGAGATTTCGATGAAGGCCTCCTCGTTGTTGCGTTTGCTGGCGCGGATGCGGATTTCGCCCTTGGAGGGGACGGCCTGGACGGCGTTGAGGACGAGGTTGAAAAGGGCCTGGCGGAGGAGTTGTTCGTCGGCCTCGATGGTGAACGGCTCCATCACGATCTGCAACTGGATGTTTTTTTCCTCGATGTCGTAATTCAAGGTGCGGGCGACTTCGCCGACCACGGCGCTCAGATCGGTGGGGGCGCGGCGGACTTCGCGGGGGCGGGAGTAGTTGATGAATTCATTCAACTGGGCGGTGACGCGGTCCGTTTCATCAATGATCTCGGTGGTCTTGCCGCGGATTTCGGTGGAGGCGTCCTGCTGTTTGGAAATGATCTGGGCCAGGCCGCGGATGATGTTGAGGGGGTTGCGGGTTTCGTGGGCCAGGCCGGCGGCGGCCAGGTTCATTTCCTTGAGGTGCAGGTTCATTTCGCTGGCGCGGACCAGGCGGAGCTGGAGTTCGCTGGTCTTGACCTGGCTCTTCCAGGCCAGGGCGCCGCCGCCCACCGCGGCGGTGCCGAGCAGGCCGATGATCAGCCGGATCACAAGGTCCGCGCCGTCCGCCTCGTGGACCGGCTCGGTGGACATGCCGACGAAGAAATTATGCGCGCCCTGCTTCTCGCTCAGGGTTTTGAAATCCCCCGGACTCATGAACGGTGGCGGGACGAATTCAGGCCGCAGCCCCCGCCTTCCGCCGGATCTGCCGCCCCGGGGCGGTTGCGCCGGCGGATTGGTGCCCGCAGGGTTTGCATTGCGCGCGGCCAGAGCGGGGGGCGCGGGCGGGAGGTTGCTCCCGGAGGCAGGAGGCAGGTTGGTTCTCATTTCCCGCAATCGTTCGAATGGAAGGACGATCAGGTCCGAGGTAAGGTTGGTGCCCAAATCCACCAGGTTGGGCAGCCAGACGATGGGGGCGTCCCAGTTGGGGCTCTGGATTTCTTCGCTGGTGTACTCGACATTGGTGGGCGCGGCTGCCGCAACTTCCCCGGCGCGATTGACCAGCACCACCCCGCGGAGTTCGCCCGAATTGGTTTCGCCCGGCCGGACCAATTGGTTGATGGTGGATTCCAGCTCTTCCTTGGAAAGCACCAGTCTTCCGGGCCGGCGCATGATCCTCCCGCAGGTCATGGCGACGTAGCGGGCGCGCTCGACCAGCAATTTCCGCGCATCATTCTTGACACGAACATGCTCCATCACCTGCCAGACGATCAGGACCGCCCAGACGGCGAAGAGCATTCCATAAACCAGCCCATTGCGGCGCGATGTCATGTGTTCTTAAGCTACACCAAGCAGCGCGGGTTGCGCAAGCCCGCAATGGGGTGTGGTAGTAATGCGTCAGTGAAGCAGGGAGAAAAGGCAGGCTGGGCAGCCCTCTGCCCGCCGCGGCGCGCACGGAGTGCGCGCCCTACCAGCCGAGACTGACGCATTACGTGTGGCAAGGAAATCATTCTCCGGCTCAAGGTTCGGGAGTGGATCGAGGCGGGACAGGTTGCGCAACCCTGGAAGAAGCGCCGCCCGGCAGGGCCGGCGAATCGGCATTGATGAAGGCGTCGCGCTCCTGCTGCGTGAACGACTTGGGGGAGAGAACCGTGCGGCTGGTCTCGCTCACGGACATTTTGGCCAGGTCCTCCGGCGTATCCACGACGTACGGGGTGACAAAAATCATCAATTCGGTTTTGGCATCGGACTGGAGCTTGTGTTTGAAAAGGTTGCCCAGAATGGGGATGCTTTGCAGAACCGGAATTCCGCTATCGGTGACGGTCTTGCTGTCCTGCATCAGGCCGCCGATGACGACGGTCTGGCCGCTGGGGGTGAGAACGACGGTGTTGGCGGAACGGGAGTTGATATACGGGGTGCTGAAGTTGCCGTTGGTGCCGCTGGAGATCAGGGTGGATTGCGGGGCCACCTCGGAAATCGTCGGGTTCAAGATCATTTCGACATTGCCGTTGGGATGGATAAACGGGGTGACGTTCAACTGGATGCCGACGGGGGTATAAGTGATGACGCTGGTGACCTGGCCCAGGGTGCCAAAGTTGACGCCGGTGATGAGGGGAACACTCTGGCCGATAAGAATGGAGGCCGGCTGTTCATTGCGGGCCAGAATGGTGGGCCGGGAAAGGACTTCCACTTTCGCCTTCTCCTCAATCGCGCGGACGAGGGCTTCGAAATTATTGCCGGTCAGCGTGAACACAGACTCGCCGAACAGCGTGTTGATGCCCGAGGTCGGGGTAAGGCCCTGGCTGTCCAGTCCAAACAAATTGCTGAAGGTCAGGCTCTGGCTGCCATTGAGGTTGTGGGAAATGCCTCCTTGCACGCCGACATCCGAGCCTTTGCTATAGGTGGCCTCCAGAAAGACCACCTTGATGAGGACCTCCCGCATTTTGGAGTCCAAGGCTTCGAGGGCCATTTGCACGTTGGTCTGGTTTTCCGGGGCGGTGATGTAAATCACCGAGCCGCTGATTGGGTCAATGGTGAACGTCACCGGACCGACCTGGCCCTGCGTCGCGTAGTAAGAACTCGTGTTGCCGCCGGCGCCGCCGCCAACACCGCCGCCGCCAACACCGCCGCCGCCGCCGCCGCCGCCGCCGCCGCGCCCGCCGCCGCCGCCGCCGCCGCCCGCCAAAGCGGGCAGGACCAAAGAGAAGCACACCAAAGCGGTGAGCCAGTGAGTGAAGGGGAGTTTTTGGGCTGTTGTGATCATAATGTCGTTTGTCAGAGGATTAAGATTAGCGACCCGTTCCCCCGCCGCTGCCGCTGCTGGCGGCGCTGATGGAGGAGGAGGCGTTGATTTGGTTTTGTTGCGCCCCCTGTTGCATCCGCTGCTGCAAGGCATTGAGCTGGGTGGAAGTGCTGGTGGACCTTCCATTCTGCTGGAACAGGTCCGTCATCGGGCCGACAAAGTCCAATACGTTGGCATACTGCGGCTTAAACGTGTAAACCTCCACATGGCCGCGCGTGTCCGCGTCCAAATTATCAATCATTTTTTCAATTTGATCCATGGTGTCCTTGGAGGCGGTGACCAGGACGGACTGTGTGCGCGGATCGGGCACGGCATTGACGGTGACTTGCTTCTTGAGGCGGTCGCTCATCCCTGCGGCAGCCGAAGTGGCGGCTCCCCCTCTGCCGCCGCCGCCGCCGAACGTGGCCGCGCCGCGGCGTCCGGTGTTTTGGTTCTGGCTGGACTGGGTTGGATCCGGGAACAGGGCGAGCAGTTCGTTGGCCACACTGGTGCAATCGGCGTTGGTGAGGAAAAACAGCCGGATTTGGACGGTGTCTTCCTGCGGAATATCCAGCGCGGTAATGATGTTGGAGATGCCGGGCATGAAGTCCGCCGGCGCGCTGACCAGGACGGCGTTGTTCTGGTCGTCGGAGACGGCGTTGACGTGAACGCCGGTCCGCTTGCTTTCATCGGTGGCACCGGCGGCGCCGCCGCCGCCGCCGCCACGGCCACCACGGCCCAGAAAGGCGGCGAACGGGTTGCCGCCGGCGCCTGGAGTGGTGGAGGTGTCCTGGGTGAAAACATCCTTCAACTCGGAGGCGAGGGCCTTGGAATCGGCGAACTTAAGCAGAAAGACCTCCAGGTCGCCATTGCCGGTGCTGTCGAGCGCGGAGATGATTTGCGCGAAGCGGCGGACATCCATTTGGCGGCCGGTCATAATGACGGAAGTGCCTGCGTCGCTGGAGTTCATTTTAGCGCCGGCCGGAATCAGCGTATAAAGGTCCGTGAGCACCTGCTTAGGATTGAGGGTGTGAACCGGAATCACCCAGGTCACCTCCTCGGCATCATTTGGAATATCGGGCCAGTTGGTGACCACGCTGACCGGGGTGGCCGCGTAATCCGAGGCTTGCTCCTGGGTCATGATGTGCAGAACATTCCCGTCTGGAATGGCCGCCAAGTCGTGCGAGACGAGGACCTTGTTGAAAAGGGCCACAATCTCGTCCTTTTTGATCGGTTGGACGCTGAACAAATCCACGGTTCCCGCGCTGCTGGTGGAGGTGTCGCGGTTGATGGTAAGGCCCGCTCGCTCGCTCAGGATAGTCAAGGCCTGGTCCACAGTGATGCCGCGCCAATTTATCGTAAAGCCCTCATCCGCCGTGCCGGACATCTCGGCACTGGTGGTGGGCGCCGCAGGCGCGGCCGGGGTCGCCGCTGCCGGAGCTGCCGCTGCCGGGGCCGCCGCTATCGGAGCTGCCGGGGCCGGGGCCGCCGCCGCCGCTGCCGGAGCTGCCGGGGCCGGGGCTGGCGCTGCCGCAGCCACCGGGGCAGGGGCTGCCGCCATCGGAACTGCCGCTGCCGGGGCCGCTGGCGCCGGGGCTGCGGCCTGAGCCGCAGGCTGGGCCGCGGTTTGAGCCGCAGGCTGGGCCGCGGTTTGAGCCGGCGGCTGGGCCGCCGCGGATGAAGCGGGCGTTGCAAACCGTATGGCGATAAAACCGGCCAACAAGGCTGTGGCAAGCCATCCGGCGGCGAAGCCGGCCAACATTATAGGTGACATTTTTTTCATAGTTTTGGATTCTCCAGGGCGCGGCTGGCATAAGCCAGAACGCCCTTTTCAAAGGTTGTGGAATGTAAATTTGGGGAAAAGTTGTTCATGGTTATTGTTCCTGGGCGCGCTGTGCCTGGAGTCTTGCCAGCACGGCCGGGTCAGGAGCAGCCGCTGGAGCAGCCGCAGCGGGAGCAGCAACCGCGCCACCACCGCCAAAGCCGCCACCGCCAAAGCCACCGCCCGCGCCGCCGCCAAAGCCACCACCGCCGGCACCGCCAAAGCCGCCGCCAGCGCCCCCACGGCCACCACGGCCACCACCGCCTGCGCCGCCCCGGCCACGTCCACGCTGCCGGCCACCGCCAGGGCCGAATCCTGCGTTCGGATCCGTGCTTATCGAAAGATCGCCGGATTGATCAAAAGTAATCTGCGGCATTGTCGCGAAAAGCGCCTGTGCGCCCAGCATGTTTGGGGCAGTGGGTGGTGCGACGCGGGCGACGAAGGTAGGATAGGTCAGGAGCGCGGTAGCCGATCTCCACGGTCCGGCGTCGCTGCGGGTCAATCCCTGGTCCAGCGCCAAAACAACCTTGCCGGCGGCAGTGGCGCTGGCGACCGGGCTGGTGGCGGCGGCGGCGGCGACACTGGAACCCAGGGCCAGGACGACCTTGCCGCCATCGCTGGCGGCGCTGTTCGTCGCGCTGGCACTCAGGCTGTTGGTAGCGCTGTTGGTGGCGGCGGCGACGGCCTTGGGCGTGAATTTAGTGTCCAACAACGTCACATTGGTTTTGGTGATATCAATGATCTTAAAGTCGCACGAACCAAAGCCGGGAGCGGTGCCGACTGTTTCGCCGACGGCGCGGTAGGCGGGGTAATCCTTCACGCCATCGCCGACAAAGGTAGCCACCAACTTTCCATCTATCGTCGTCACCCCGCGCAGGGAGAAAGTCTCGATCTGCGTGGCCGCGCGCGTCGCCAGCGGATTATAGGGCACGCGATTGGGATCGAAAATATTTCGCTGGGTGATGATTTGCAACGAAGCCAGCCTGAGGGACAGGTTGTTATTGGCGGCCTGGAGGGCCTTGAGGGCGGCGGCCAGGGCGGCCTTGCGTCCCGGATTGTCCTCGTCGTCGCCGGCCGCGCTGTTGGTCGCGCCCGTGCTCGCCGCGTTGGTTGCGCCGGTGTCGGGGCTGTTGGTTGGGCTGGCGGCGGCGTCATTGGTGGCGGCGGCCTCCGCCTGGACGGCGGGCGCGGCAGGAGCGCCGCCATCCTCGGCGGCGCGGCGGGCGGCCATTTGGGCGGCGAGGTTTTCGTCTTGCGCGGAGGCGGCCAGGGCGGCGGCAAGAAGTGGCAAAGCGGCAAAGAAAATGAGGCGCGTTTTCATGGTGCGTGGTTAGTTGGAGGCGCTGTTCGTTGAAGGATTGAGGATCAAGCCGCTGACGGTCAGGCCCAGGGCGAGTTGGGTTCCCCGGTCGTCGCGGGAGGACAGTTCGACGGAGTCCACTTTCAAGCCCATCGGGCTGCTTTCGACGCTGGAGAGAAAGGCAAAAATCTGGGGGAGGCTTCCGGTGACGTCGGCGTGCCATTCCTCATTGGAATAGGCCGGGTCATCGCTGTCCTTGGCCTGGGGTCTTTGGCCGACGAGAATGACCTGGCTGGAGGTGGCCCAGGTCTGAAAGGCCTGGTATAACCGGCTTTCGGCTTGGGTGGGATTGGGGGGAAGCGTGTTGGTGGACATGGAGTTCCACTTGTCCTCGATGGATATGGCATTGGTCTTCATGGTCAGACCGTCCCGGATGGTGTCTTTCAATTGTTTGATTTTATCCTGCCGCGCGCTCCAACTCGTGCAGAGCGGGGAAATGAGCAGGAGATTGAGCAGGTAGAGGCCGACGCAGACGGCGACGGCGATCAGCAGCATTTTTTCGCGATTCTTAGTTTCCATGAGAGGCTCCTTCCGCGGCTTGGGGTTGCCATGAATAGGTCAGGTTAAATTGAATCTGCGGGTTTCCGGCGGTTTCCGAATGGAGTTCGACGACGCCCGGGATTCTGCCCAAGGTCTCGCGCATGACATTAAAGGCGACCAGGGTGGTGGCGGTGCCGCGGGCCGAAATGGCGGAAAGGTCGCGGATTTCCAGGGACTTGGCGGTCACGCTGCCGTTGTCGGGAAACGCCGAGGTCAATTTGGCCAGGATGGTCAAAGCGCCGAAAGAGGAATCAAACCACGGGCGGTATTTCTCGATGTTGGCGGTGTCCTTCTGGAGTTCGCCCACCCGGTCCTTGATGGCGTCCCACCGGCTGTTCAAGATGTGGAGCTGGATTTGCTGCCAGCCAAACAAGCCGCCCACGATGACGCCCACGACGGCGGTGGCGCCGCCGGCGTAGGCCAGTTTTTGGGTGGACAACTTGGTGGCGACAAACTGGCGCCAGGGGGAGATTTTTGGGGGAAGAAAATCCGGGCCGACATCGCCGCTCTGGACGTAGGCGGCGGCCAAAGCCAGGACGGGGGAGGCGGCGATTTCGGGCTTGGGGGCGGTGTCAAAAGTGACGTTGGCCGGGCGGTCCATCGGCTCGACTTTCAATCCGAGCAGGTTCAACCGGGGCGCAATGTCGGTGATGAATTGGCGGGTGGTTTCGCCCTGGCCAAAAACTTTGATGGGGCCGGGGCCGTCGGAAAAACCGCCGGGCAACTGGCCGAGGGTGATGCGGATTTCGCGCGCCACCAAATCCGCCGAGACCTTGCGGTGCGCCCCTTCGGATTCGACCGCGGCATCCAGGGAACGCAAGGCGATGATGCCGCCGCCGCCGGACACCTGCAATTCCAGGCCGTGGCTGCTCAACGCCAGTGTGAGGACGCGCTGCTCGGCCTGTTGCGAGGGGCATTGGGCGGCGCTGATGCCCATGGCAAAGGCCAGCGGCTTGAGTTTGGCGGCCCGCAAGGCCCGCTCCAGCAGGTCCAGATGGTTGCGGGGCACGGCCAGCAGGGTGACGTACTCCTCGCCGCTGGGCGCCTTAAACCGGGAACGGGTGATGAAGAGCGATTCGTAGCCGGAGGAAAAACCGCGTTCGGCTTCGATCTGCAGGTAGCTGTCCAGGTCGGCCCCGGAAATCTCGGGCACCTTGGTCTGGAGGCTCAGAACCCAGGTCAGGGGCAGGCAGACGACGCACCGCTTTTCGCGCAGGCCGGCGGTTTCGAGGTGATTGCGGATTTCGCGGCCCACCAATTCGGGATCGCCGGTGAGCGGCGAGAGGGCCATCTCGGCGGAGACGCTTTGGCGGACTTGGAGAGAACCGCCGCCGCGGCGGACCACGACCGCTTCAAGGCGGTTGCCGTCAATGGCGAGACCCAGGACGGAGGAGGGGCGTTGTTTGGAAAAGAGTTTCATTATCGTAAGGTTCCTACCAGCAACTGGTCATGTAATTTTTTGCCCAAAGCCCAGCCCAAATAGGTGAGGTCCTGCCGATACACAATCAACGGCGCGCCGCTGCTGCAATCGAAGACAAATTTGACGCGCCGGTAGCCGCGGCCATTGTGGCCGACGGCGGCGATGTCGGCGGTGTATTGCCAGGAATGGGCGGTGACCCAGGGGCCGGCGGCGAGGATGGCATTGGTGCCCAGGTTGGACATGGCGTCAATGAGCCAATAGACCGAATTGCAGCGGCTGGGAACGCTCTGGCGGAAGGCGAGGATGTTTTGGGCGTTGACAGAGCCGAGGCCCATGACGCTGTCGGTGCCGATGCCGGGAATGCAGCCGAGGGTGGTGGCGGTGGCGGTGTTGACGTTGATCAATCCCACCTTGTTGGAGCCCATCAGATACGGCTCGATGGTGATGAAGTCCTGCTCGGTGATGCCGGTTTTTATGATGAAATCCAGCAGGCTGGTGGGGGCGGCTGTCATGGTGCGGAGTTTGGGACTGATCTCGCTGTAAATGGTGGGGTTATTGGTGGCCAGGAAGTTGGTCAAGGTGGAGAGGGAGGTGACCGAGACGCGGTTGGTGCCGCCGATGTTGGTCGCTTCCTGGGTATAGACGGTGACGTATTCGAAAATGCCGGAATCCAGGAGGCCATTGCCATTATCGTTTGGAGGCAGGATCGGGCCGTCATTTTCGTTCGGGTCCAGGGCGCCGTTGAGGTTGGCGTCCTCCCAGAAGAGGTAATCCAGGCCCATGCCATAGACCATGCGCAATTCGCCGATGGTGTCAAAGTTGGTCATTTTGCACAGGTAAGGAGGATTGAGGCTCTGGTAGGTTGCATCCTTGGCGCCGTTCATGGAGGCGGTGGTGTTGGTGGTGCTCCAGTCATACATTGCGGAGAGAAGTTGCAGGGTCATTTGGGGGAGGCCCTGGAGCAAATTGGTGCTGGTGGTGCTGTCGGGGCTGCCATAAAGCTTGGTGTTGTTTATGTTCACCTTGGAAGCCTCGTCCACCAGGCAAAATGTCGGTATGTCTGATTGCCGCGAAAAAAGGGTGCCGTTGGTGTCGCGTCCGATGTACCAGAACCAGCCATCGCCAACCCGCACGCCGGCGGTTTTGTAAAAGTTGGTGGAGGGCAGCATGCAGGGCGCAAAGTTGTACTGGGCGTTGCCCTGCATGTTCATCTGGATGACATTGGCCAGGATATTGCTGGCATAGAGCGCCCCGGATGCGATGGCCTGATCGGCTTGGAAGCTGGCCAACTGGTTGTCGGCCGCGATCATGTTGACCTCCATGGCATGGGCGAAATACAGGGCCATGCCGACGACGCCAAAAGCAATCCACATGACGACGATGAGCACCGATCCGGAAACGCCGCGCCGGCGCTGTAGCGGCGGTCTGTGACCGTCGCTAACCCGGCCCTCTCCCCGCTTCCCGGGGCGGGGGAATTGGCCAGTCGCATTGCGGCCGTTGGGGCGCAATCCGCCCTCGGCAATTCGCAATCCGCGATGGAGATTCAGGTTCATTGCAGGGCGACGGTGGGGTTGGTGCTCATTTGGACATCCACCGGAATGTACAGCTCATAAATCATGGGGGCGACCGCCATCCGGCGATTGCCTTGGTTGGCCATGATGATTTGCATTTTGATGCCGCAAGGCAAATTGGTTTGCTGGGTGGAATCCCAGTTCTGGTCCCAGGACTGGCCGTCGTAGTAGGTGAAGATGATATTATCCACGCCGCTTAACAGGACGGTTTTCTGGTCCGGCACCGTGGGGCTGGTGACGGGCAGGAGGTTGCGGGTGACGGCGCGCACCAAGTCCCTGCCAGCCAACGCGCGGTTGGTCGAGGGGGAAAGCAAATAATCAATCTTCTCCACATCTCCCCACGGGACCAGGCCGTCGGGTTCGCCGTCGGTGGTGTAGAAGTCGGGGCCGATCTGGCCGGGGAGGACGTTGGTTTGGTTGATGGTTTGGAAGGAGCCGATGAGCATGATGTTGTTGCTGGCATTGTTGCAGACGATGTTGGCCAGATCGTGCTGGATGCTGGTCAGGGCCTGCTCGACCGGCATGCTTTGCTCCAGGGAATCGGTCACGCCGTTCTGCAAACGGATGGCGATGTAGAGGATGCCGCTCATGGCGGCGAGAACCAGGGACATGATGGAAATGGCCAGGAGCAACTCAATGAGGGTGAAGCCCGCGGCGGCGCGGGCGGCGATGGGGGTTGAGTGGAGGGCCGTTTTCATTGCATGGCGGGCGGCACGAGGACGCTCAGTTGGACGTTGCAATGGCGGCCGGCGACGTTGTATTGCACCGTGACGGTGGACATGTAGAGGCGGCTCATGGGGTCCCCGTTCCAGTATTCGGTTTGCTGGGACCAGTTGTAGGAGACGCCGTTTTCCAGGGTGACACCGTGTTGTCCGCCGTTCAGCAGCAGGTTTTCCACGCGCAGATCATTGATCACCCGGTTGGCAATGCGGGCGGCGACCAGCTTGCGCTGGGCGCTTTCCCCGGCGAGGCTGGCCACCCGCATCCCGCCCAGGGCGACCGGAATGACGACGACCATAAAGAGCGTGGCGACCAGCACCTCGACCAGCGTAAAGGCGGCGCGGCGGTGCTCAGTAGCGCACGGATTTGACATGGTTGAGTTGAAGCTCATATCTTGTATGATACGCATTTTCCACAATCCAGATTTCGGGATCCTGTCCCTGCACGAACTTGACGATTCTGGGGCTGTAATCGCTGATAAAGCCGTCGGGTTGAAAGCGGATGACGGGCATGGCCCCGCGGCGGACGGTGGAGGGAGTCCACCAGTTGGAGACGGTCGTCAACATGCCGGAGGGCTGGGAGACCTGCATTTGCACATCGTCATCCACGGTATAATTCGCGGTGTTTGTCCTGGTTTCGGTATAGCCGCCGGCGGCGGCCATGCCATATTTGTTCTGCTTGGTGTTGATCCACAAATCCACGGGCAGCCCTTCCGTTATGGCGCGGCTGGCGCCGTAGCGGGTCAAGGCCACGAATCGCCTGGCCTCGTTTTCCAGGTTTCGTCCCTTCAAAAACCCCTTGAAGGAGGGAGCCGCCACCCCGACCGTGATCACCATGAGTGACATGACGATCACCAGTTCGACCAGGGTGAAAGCCGCGCTTGGGGCGGGTTTACCGCGGCTCGATGGGCGTCCAGTTGCCGATCGCATCATTGCCTCCGTTTCCGCTGGGTCCCAGGGAATACACATCGTATCCATCCGGGTTGTGTTTGCCTGGGTTTTCATAGACGTAGGCCCTGCCCCACGGGTCATTGGGGACCTTGTCCACATCCAAATACTTGTGCCACTTGGCGATCAGCGTCCCGGACGGCTTTCGGACCAGGTCCTCCAAACCGGTTCGCCCCTTTGGATAATAGCCCATGTCCACTTCAAACATGGACAAGGCGGTCTTGAAGGAGGCGATGTCCGTCTTGGCGGCGGAGATGCGCGCCTTCTCGCCCACGTTGCTGAACTTGGGCAGCACGATGCCGGCCAGAATGGCCAGAATGGTCAAGACCAGCAATAGTTCCACCAGGGTGAAACCGCGCCGGCGCCATGACTGGGTCCGGCTTGTTCTTGAATGGATGTTTCTTGTAATCATACAGCGGCCTTTGGTTTGGTTATTTAATGTATTCCTGCAAACTGAAGATGGGAATGAGCATCCCGATAAAAATCGTCCCGACAAATGCGGCGATGCAAAAGAGCAAGGCGGGTTCGGCCAGCGCCACCGCCGTCTTCAGGTTCCGGTCCAGGTCCGCTTCCGTGACCACCGCGATGCGCACCAATTCGGCGTCCAGCTTTCCGCTTTCCTCTCCCACCGAAATCATTTCCAGGACCGAGCCGGGGAAGAGGTTGCGGCAGTCGGCCAGGCTGGCGCCCAATTGCGCGCCCTCCTTGACCCGGTCAATGGACTTGGAGACGGCATCCACCAGAATCTGGTTGCCGATGGATCTGCGGGCCACGTTGAGGGCCTGCACCAAAGGCACGCCGGCATTGAGCAGCGTTCCCAACATGCGGCAGAACCGGGCCATGGCGAACTGGCTGGTCAGGGGGCCGACCACCGGCAGACGCAGCAGCAGGCCCTCCCACTGGCGCCTGCCGTCTTCCGACTTCGCCCAACTCCGCACCGAGTAGGCGATCATGATAAGGGCGGCCAGGGCGTACAGTCCGTAAGAACGGATGAAATGGCTGACCCCCACAATGATGCGGGTGATGAGGGGCAACTGGGCGTTGAACCCCTCGAACATCTTTTGGAAACGCGGAATAAAGAACGTCATCAGGAAAATCAGCACACAAACGGCCAGGAAAAACAATATGGTGGGATACAGAATCGCCGCCAGCACCTTGCCGCGCAAATCCCTTTCCCGCATCTGGAAATCGGCAATCTGCGCCAGCACCACGTCCAGAAATCCGCCGGTTTCCCCGGCCGACACCATCGCCACATAGACGCGGGGAAAGGTTTCGGGCATGGTGGCCATGGAGTCGGCCAGCGTCACGCCTTCCACCACGTTATCGTAAATCGCCTTCCATTTGGCCTGGGCGACTTGATTGGAGGCTTCCTTGCAAAGAATGACCAGCGCGCGGCTCAACGGCACGCCCGCCGCCAGCAAACTGGAAAGGAGCCGGGTGAAAGTCTCCAGCGCCTTGGACGAAACCTTCTTGGATCGGAAGCTGAAACTCAGCCCCGCGCCCGCGCCCGCGGACGCGGCGGGGTCGGGGGCCGCGCTCTTGGGCGCCGCGCCTTTGGGAGCCGCTTTTTCGGAGAGGCTGATCGGCTTGAGGCCCTTTTCCTCCATTTGCCGGAAGGCTTCCTGGCGCCCGCCCGCCTCGATCTGGCCCTCGGCGATTCCGCCGGAGGCTTGAAACGCTTTGTATTGGAAAAGCGGCATAAAGCTCTAAATCAATGTTGGGCAACCATCACTTTGGGCTTGGCCTCGGATTCGGAGATGACATCTATGTCGGGCTTCTCCGTTTCCAGGGCCTGCTGCTTGGCGGCCTCGAGCGTCTGGTCCTTGCACACGCGCATCACTTCTTCCGGCGTGGTGATGCCCAGGCGCACCAGGCGCCAGCCGTCGTCGCTCAAGCTCCTCATGCCGTTGCGAACCGCGGCCCCGCGGATGATGATGGCGGAGGAGTTCTTCAAGAGCAGTTCGATGATCTCGTTGTTGATGTCCATCCACTCGAAGATGGCCTGCCGGCCCTCAAACCCGGCGTGGCGGCATTCCGGGCAGCCGACGCTCTTGTAAAATACTTCGCTCTGCGCATAACCCAGTCTTTCCTTCAGCGCCTTGGCCAATTCCGATTTATCCTCCACCTTGCAGGCCGGGCAGAGGACGCGGACCAGGCGCTGGGCCAGGACGGCTTCGAGGGAGGAGGCGACCAAATAAGGTTCGACATGCATGTCCACCAGGCGGTTGAGGGCGCCGGGAGCGTCGTTGGTGTGCAGGGTCGAAAAGACCAGGTGGCCGGTCAGGGAGGCCTGCACGGCAATCTGCGCGGTTTCCGGGTCGCGAATTTCGCCCACCAGCACCACGTCCGGGTCGTGACGCAATATGGAGCGGAGGCCGCGGGCGAAGGTCAGGCCGGCCTTTTCGTTGACTTGAATCTGGTTGACCCCCTTCATCTGGTACTCCACGGGATCTTCAATGGTGATGATCTTGTTTTCCACATCATTGATTTCGTTCAGCGCCGTATAAAGGGTGGTCGTCTTGCCGCTGCCGGTTGGCCCGGTCACCAGGATGATGCCGTGCGGCAGGGCGAGGATGCGTTTGAAAGAGCGGACTTCGTTTTCGCCCATCCCCAATTGGGCCATTCCCATCAGCGTCCCCTTCTGGCGCAGCAAACGCAGGACCAGCGCTTCGCCGTGGATCATCGGGATGATGGAAACGCGCACGTCCACTTCGTTGTTGGCGAGAAGAAGCTTGATGGCGCCGTCTTGAGGCAGGCGTTTTTCGGCGATGTTGAGATGGCTCAGAATCTTGATGCGCGAAACGATGGCGGGCTGAAACCGCTTGATTTGCGCCGGCACGGGGATTTCCTGCAACACGCCGTCAATCCGGTAACGGATGCGGAATTCCTCCTCGAACGGCTCCAGGTGGATGTCCGACGCGCGCAACTCGATGGCGTCGGTAAAGACTTGGTTGACGAATTTGATGATGGAAGCGTCCTCGGCGGCGGCCTCCAGGTCGGCATTCTCATCGCCCACCTCGTCCAGGACTTGCAGCGGGGCGTCTTCGTCCAAAGTGTCAATGGTGTCGGCGCCGACGCCGAGGTGGGTTTTCATCTCGCGGCGGATGGCGTCGGCCGGGGCCAGAACGGGCTGGATTTTCAGGCCGGTCAAGGTCTTGAGGGTGTCCAGGCCCTGGGTGGCGAAGAGGCGGCTGGTGGCGACCTGCACGACGCCGTTGAGGCGCTGCAAGGGGAGCAGTTCTTCCTTGGTCAGGACGCGGGCGGGAAAAAGGGAAAGGAGTTCGCGGTCCGGCTCGATGTTTTCCAGGGTGGTAAAACTCAAATGATATTCATTGGCCAGCCAGCGGAGGACGGTGTCCTCGGACTTCACCAGATCGGGTTTGCCCTTGGCGGCCTGGGCGGAAAGGATGCTGGCGTCGGCGGCGGACAATTGTTTGGCTTCGACCATGCGATCGAGCAATTTGGCCGGGGGTGTCTCGGCGGGCTGCGCTGTCTGGCTTTCGTTCATATTTGCGTTGCTTGGACGTTCTGATGTAGCTCGCGGCGGCGCCCGCATTGGAGCGCCGCCGGGCTGCTTAAACCCACCGGCGGCCTGGGCCGCCGATGCAGATTTTCGTCATTTTGATCACAGGTTTGTTGCTATAACACGCCTTGCGTAACCAGATAGCCTTCCTGCGGGGCCTTCAACAGCTTGCGCAAGTCATCCTGCGCTTGTTCGTAAGCGGTTTGATTGGTTTTTTTGATGCCTTCCACCTTGGCAATCGCCGCTTTGATGTCAGCGGTGGGCGCTTTGTCGTCGAGCGTCTTTTGCAAGGCGGCAATGGCGTCGGTCAAGGGAGTCGCGGCGGGGGCTGCGGCGGGAGCGCCGCCGGCACCGCCACGGCCGCCACGGCCGCCACGGCCGCCACGGCCGCCAAAGCCGCCCATCGCGGCTGCCCGCGCTGTCGTCACTTTGGTGATCGCCGCTGAAATGGCGGTCCATTCAGCATCATCCGTTACCGCCATGGCCTGGCGATACGTGTCCAACTGCGCCTGGGGGTTGAATCCCGCTCCCCCGCCAAACCCGCCGCCGCCGCCGGCGCCGCGTCCCGCCATTAAAGTGGCCGTTCCCAGTCCCAGCGCGGCCACACAGCCGGCCAGGATCAATGTTCTCTTCAATATGCTCATAATTTCCATTGGTTTAAGGTTCTGTTCGATTCGGCAGCGGTTATTTCCCGCCGCCGAATGCGGAACACCTTTTCTCCAAGGCAATTAGCGTGCCAAGTGAGCAAAAGGCCGTTTTACCAGCAAAAGACGATGTTTTCTGCTGAACGCAATGACCTAGACGCGCAAACGTTGCACAAAGTTGCGCAAAAAATGCGCGGCGGGGAAAAAGGGCGAATCTGAAAGCGGAATGGGGGAACGGGAGGATTGGGAGATGGGCAGGGCTTAATCCAACATGCCATCCCGCAACAGGATGGCCTCCTGGCGAATGGTCACGACGGACTGCAAGTCGGACTGCGCTCTGGCCAGGTCGGCTTGTTTGGCTTTGTGCGCCGCGCGAACCCGGGCCATGTCCAATTTGACTTCGGCGATCGGCGCGCCGTCGTCTATGGCCTTGGACAGCGCATCCGCGGAGGGATCCGGCGTGACGCCCATGGCGGCCAAAGCCCGCAGGGCGGCGCCGCCTCCCATGCTGGCCATTCCGGTCAGGCGAATTTCCGCTTGCAATTGCATCACCCTGACAAGCCGAGGCGAAATAATGGTCCATTCAGAATCATTGGTCACCCCAAGGGTCAGGCGCATGTTCTCGGCCCGCCGTTGCAACTGTCCCGGGGAAGACAGGACGACTCCGCCGCCGCCTTGCGCCATGCCGCGGGTCCCGGAAAAAGCCAGGGCGAAAGCGACGCCACTAATCGCGCATAATTGACTCAGTTTCTTCATAAGTGCCTCCGACTGATTTCTTACGATGTTTGTTCAATATCTTTGCAGCAAGCAGTGTCTGTGCTTTAATTAAACACAGTCCCCGCTGTTTGGGAAGCGGAAATAAATTTCGCCGGTTGACCGGCCGGGGATTTCCGGCAAAATAAGGCGCATGGCGTCTTTCTTGAAATTGCAGGATGTCTGCAAATCGTACGACTCGGTCTGGAACGCCCCGCCGGTCCGCGTGCTCGACGCCATCCGCCTGGAAATCCAGGCGGGGGAATCGGTGGCCATCGTCGGGCCGTCCGGCTCCGGCAAAAGCACGCTGCTCAACATTATCGGCGCCCTGGATCGTCCCACCAGCGGGCAGGTTTTTTTCCAGGGCGAGGACCTGGGAGAATGGAACGAGCGGGAGCTGGCGGCCTTCCGCCTTCGCCGGCTGGGCTTCATCTTTCAGGCCCATCATTTGCTGCCGCAATGCACGGTCCTGGAGAACGTGCTGGTCCCCACCCTGGCCGCCCCGCAAACCGCGGCGGGCCGCCAGGACGCCCTGGCGCGGGCCGGCCGGCTGCTGGAGCGGGTCGGGCTGGGGGCGCGAAAGGACCACCGCCCCGGCCAGCTTTCCGGCGGGGAACGCCAGCGCGCGGCCGTGGTGCGCGCCCTGATCAATCAGCCCCAACTCCTGCTGGCCGATGAGCCGACCGGGGCGCTGGACCGCGCGGCCGCGGAGGGGCTGTCGCGGCTGCTCCTGGAACTGAACGCCGAGGAAAAAGTCACCTTGATCCTGGTGACGCACGCGCCCGAACTGGCCGGGCGCATGCGGCGGCGCTGCCGGCTCCTGGACGGACGCCTGGAGCCTCAGGGCTGATCCGCCTGGCCGGGCCATTCCGAACGCAGCCTTTGGTGCTCCTGCAAATGAAATTGCAGGGCGCGCACCCGCACGGCGCTCTCCAGGCCGGCAGGGATGCTCGCCGCCAGGTCCCGCAACAGCTCCTCGCGCCGGGCCAGGGAGTCGGGCAGGGTGCTCAAAATGTGGGCGACCAACAGGGAGTCGGGCAGGGTGCTCAAAATGTGGGCGACCAACGCCGGCGGCACCGGGCGCGGACCGCCGCCGCGGGACAGCGGCAGGGCGGGCCGGCGGGAGGCGCGGCGTTTTTCCGGTTGATTTTGGGATGAGGTTTTCATATTGTGAAGCTACGTTACGTGAAGCTACTTCATTTTGTCAATGAAAAAAGATTGACTTTTTTTGGAAGGGTGTGTAGCCACTGCATGAAATGATGAAAACCGGCATCCCCGGCGGAACGGACCAGGCGGACCTCAAGCAGGAATTTCGCGATCTGCTGCGGGCCTCGGGCTGGTCCCAGGCGGAGGCGGCCCGGCAACTGGCCATGACGCCCAGCGCGCTGAGCCAGATTGTGCGGCGCAACTCCCCGGTGCGGCCCAGCCCGGTGACGCTGCGGCTGTTCCGGTTGCTCCTGTGGCGGGAAAAACCGGAGGCGTTGCGCGAGGCGGCCCGGCGCAAGGCGCCGCCGGCGTCCGAACCGTGGGAACAGGAGGCGGTGCGGGCTTTGCGGGCCGTTCCACCCAAGGCCCGGCCATCCGTTCTGCGCCGCTTGCGCGCCCTGGTCGCGTCGGCCAAAAAGAACGGGCGGGCCGCCGGCCGGGCGGCGTAAGCGGTGGTGTCAAGATTAAGATTAAGGTTACGATTACGATTTGGATGGAGAGCGGGAGGCGGGGAAATAGACGGGAAAAAATGGCATTGGAATACTTATTCACATGGACAGGCAATGTCCAGGCGGGTGGGTGAAACTACGGGCAGAAAATGATGGAAAGGGTTTTATGACGAAGAAAGAACAGTTCCTGGCCTTTATTTTAGCGGGGGCGACGGCCCAGGACATCAGCACCGAAAGCAATGATTGCCCTCTAATCATGCACATGGCCGGCCAGATACCGGAGGACCGAATCCCCGACAACGTCATGAACGCGGCCAAGGTTTTCCTGGCCTTTTGCAACGGCGTCTGCAAACGGCCCCATGACTGGATGCTGGCGCACAAGTGAGCCGCGGCCGGTTGGCAACCGGGGTGGAGGCGAAGGAGCAACTGGAGGCGCGCGGAGGCGGCGACTCATCCCCGTCGCGCCTGTTGAGTGCGTCCCCATGCGCATCGGGGATTGGCCCGGATGCGCTTTCCCCCGTGGAAAGAGCGGCCGGCGACAAGCTGTTTCCGGCAAAAGAAACCGCGGAATTTGCGCTCGGGCACACACTCCAAACACTGAATTCAAGCGATATCCCATTTGACTTTTTGCCGGATGGATTGGAGTGTTCTTCGCAGGGCAGGCCAGCCTGCCGGCAGGTTATATCTGAGATTTTTTTCAATGACGACCCGCGCCATTTGTCACACCGATGGTCACAGCGATTCTGGCGGCGTTTCTTCCGTGCCGCCCTGGTTGCGAATCGCGGATTACGACGCCAAACTGGGCTGGGGCGGCCAAGCCCGCGGCGCCGAACGCTCGCGCTGGTGCTGCGAACAATTGGAATCGGGCCGGATACTTTTTTTTGACGGCTTCCCCTGCGATTTCCCGCGGACCGACCACGATTTTCTCCTGCAACGGCGCCAGAGCGGTTCGCGCATGCACAAGAACATTTCCTATCGCCCGAAGCAGGACGCCTTGCGGGGCAGCGTTGCGGAGAGCAAGGAGGACAGCGAGCGCCTGCGCAACATCATGCGCCATTTCTCCCAAGAAATCACCGGCCTTCTCACGCGCGTTCTGGCGCCTTACGCCCCGCACTGGTCGCTGGATTTCGCCAGTTACCGGCCCGAGGAGGAGCAGGGGAGGGACCTTCCGCTGCACAAGCGCAACGACCTTTTGCACCTGGATGCCTTCCCCTCGCGGCCCACACGCGGCGGGCGCATCCTGCGTTGCTTCACCAATATCAATCCAGAGCGTTCCCGCAACTGGATCACCACCGACCCCTTTCCGCAACTGGCCGAAAAATACGCGCACCCCGCCGGCCTGGATGAAATCACCCGCCGGGGCGATTCCGCCGGCAGGCTCCTCAACCTCCTCAGACGCGCCCTGGGCATCAAGAAGAACGGCCGCTCCGCCTATGACAAATTCATGCTGCGCTTCCACGATTATCTGAAGGAGAACAGTGACTTCCAGCAGAATTGCCCCAAAATCCACCTCCCTTTCCCGCCGATGTCCACCTGGATGTGTTTCACCGATTCGGTGCCGCACGCGGTGTTGTCCGGCCAATACGCCCTGGAACAGACTTTCATCATCCCCGTCCGCGCGCTGGTGACGCCGGAACAATCGCCCATCCGCATCCTCGAAAAAATGGCGGGGAGGCCGCTGGCGGGCAGGACGGGGTGACGCGCGGCTGCTCCGGTCTCAACCACAGACGGGAGCATCTGCGGGACAAAGAGGAAGCGCGGGGCGGGCAACGGATGGCCTCTCCGGCCCCTCCACAACCACACTTTTTTGTAAAGTCCGGGTCAATTCGAGCCGATGCAAAGAGAGAAGCGGCAAAGCGGCCTTCCCTCAGGGGGCGATTTTGCCTTGAAAAGTCATCCTGACGACAATGTTTGGCCACAGAGTGAACGAGCAGACGGAGTTGCGGCTGATTGACCGCCCGCATATCCAGGAATTATTGCAACTCCTGGAGGCCAACCGGGAGCATTTGCGGCCCTGGCACCCGTGGGTGGACATGATGCGTTCGGCGGATGTGGTGGGAAAAGCCGTTGCGGTTTGGCAGCAGCAGTATGCGAACAGACGGGGTTGCTATTACGGGATATGGTTCCAAGGCCGAATCTGCGGAATGGTCAGCTATAATAATATTGATCCTTCAAACCGCTGGGCGTCGCTATTCTATTGGCTGGATGCGGCGCATCAGGGACACGGCATCATGACGGCCTGTTGCCGGACGCTGGTCTTGGACGGCTTCGACAGGTGGAAACTCAATCGCATCACCATTGAGTGCGCCACGCACAACACCCGCAGCCGGGCGATTCCGGAACGTCTTGGATTCAAGCTGGAAGGCATTGTCCGCGGGATCGAATGGCTGCACGACCGCTATGTTGACCACGCCATGTATGGCCTGTTAAGAGGAGATCCGCTTCGGGGCGATTGGATGAGGGTCACGGAATTCCCTTTTGCGGCGCCAGGCGCCGGCCCGTTTGCCCCGGATCCGGCGCAGAGCTTATGCGGGCCAAACCGCTTGGCGGTCGAAAAAGCGTTCAGCCCCGCATAAGCACAGATCCATTGGCCTGCCGCCAAAAGAACCAGTCAGGTTGCTGCCTTAATTTATTGCCACCTCCTTATTCGGGGAGCGGAGGCTCACCAGAAAAAGACGCCGGGATAGGAATTTGTCCGCACGTTGATGTTGACCGGCGCGGAGAGAACCTGCGTGCCGTTGTTGTCGGTGGCCAGCGCGGTCACGGAATTGCTCCCCACCGGGGCGTTGGTCCAAAAGAAGATGAAAGGCCGCCACGGGATGTTGGTGCCGCCGGCCGGCAACATCGGCGTCGGCGTCGGCAGCGCGGGATTGTTGGTCACGGTGCCGAGGCTGTTGCCTTCCGCCAAAAATTCCACGGTGGCTATCGCGCCGCCCGCCTCGCCGGCGGCGGCGACCAGGCTGATGGGCGCGTTGGACGGGAAGCTCGATCCGTTGGCCGGGGCCGCGATGCGCACCTGGGGGACGGGCAGGTTTGTGGTGACGGTGATGTTGACCGGGGCGGAGGTTGTTTGCAGGCCGGCGTTGTCGGTGGCCACGGCCGTCAAGACATAATCGCCGGCGGGCACATTGGTCCAAACCGCCGAGAACGGATTATTTTGCGGCGCCGGCAAGATCGGGGGCAAACCCGCGCGGCCCTTGCGGCCGGGCAGCGGCGTGAACGGGCCGAAGGGGAACGGCTGGTTGGTCGCCGTGGCAAGGCTGGTGGCGCCGGCGAAGAATTCCACCGAGATCACCCAGCCGTTGGAGTCGCCGGCCCGGGCTGAAATAACGATGTTCGGCTTGGAAGGAAAGGAAGCGTCATTGGTCGGGCTGACAATGGCGACGCTGGGCGCGACATTGGTGTAATCGTAGGCGATGAAGACGACGGCCGTCTTATAGCCCCACAGAGGCTGGAAAGAGGCGCGCTCGCTCTGTGGCAACTGCAATTCCACCGTTTTGTACCCTGTCGCCTGCGGCTCAACCACCGGGGTGATGACAAGGTTGGTTTGGCTTTGACCGGCCGCAAGCGTCACCGAGGTGGGCACGGTTTCATAATCCACCCCATTGGTCGCCGTTCCGGTAAGAGTATAGGTGATGGTGGCGGCGGAATTGGTGTTGTCGCCGCGGCTTAGGGTGAAGACCCCGGCGTGGTTGCCCGGTTCATAGGCCAGGGGCTGCGAGGCCCACACCGTAACCACCGCCGGCGGAGAGCTGGGTTCGGCCAGGGCGGTGGAACTTGCCAAAATGCCTGGCAAAACCGCCGCCAGGGAAATCATCAAAAAATGAGCGCGTTGCGTTTTCATAATTCCAATCATAGTTGCATTTTCATGTATTGAACGCATGGACCATGCCACTTCCTTCTTTTTGCAAAACATATCCGAAAAAGGCCAATTTGTCAAGGCGCGAAAAACGGGGGGTGGTGAACGCCGGGCGATCATTCGCTCAAATACAAAAAATTAACATTGATTATGCAATGGAAAGCAAGTAGCTTCCGGTCCGCGTCATGAGTGAAATCCGTTTATGAAGCGCAAATTATGAAAATACGAATTCAATTGGGAATGTTGTTGCTGGCGCTGGCCGCCAGCCCCCGGGTGTTCGCCGATCCGCCGACTCTCAACGTGGGCGACCCTGCCCCAAAACTTCAAAACGGCAAATGGGTGCAAGGGGACCCTGTCCAGGATTTGGAGCGCGACAAGGCCTACCTGGTCGAGTTTTGGGCCACCTGGTGCGGGCCGTGCCGCGTCTCCATTCCGCACCTGAACGAAATCCACCTGAAATTCAAGGACAAGGGCCTGGTGGTCGTCGGCCAGGATTGCTGGGAACAAGACGATGCTCTGGTCGCGCCCTTCGTCAAAACGATGGGCGAAAACATGACCTACCGGGTCGCCTTGGACGACAAGAAAACCGACGAAAAGGGCGTCATGGCCCTGACCTGGATGGCGGCGGCCGGGCGGAATGGCATTCCTTCGGCGTTCCTGATCGGCAAAGACGGACGGATCGCCTGGATCGGCCACCCCATGGAGTTGAAGGATTCCGTCATTGAAGAGGTGCTGGCGGGAAAGTTCGACCTCCAGAATGCCGCCACCGAGTACGCCCGGCAGATCAAGAACCAGGCGCAGTTGAACGCACTGTGGCAGGACTTCAACACCGCCCGCCAGGCCAAGAAATGGGACGAGGCCCTGGCCAAACTCGACGACATTGAGAAATTGACGCCGCAGGACCAGCGGTTCGCTCTGGGCCAGCAGCGATTCTTCATTCTGATCACCAAGAAAGATTACAACGCCGCCTACAAACTGGCCGAACAAATGAGTGACGCCCAGCCGGAGAATGCCGGCGTGCAGAATGAATTGGCCTGGAAAATGGTCAGCGACGTGACGATTGAAAAGCCTGATTTGGAGCTGGCCGACAAGATCGCCACGCGCGCGGTGGCGGCTTCCAAAAGCCAGGATGCCGACATCCTGGATACATTGGCCTGTGTTCTCTTCATGGAAGGAAAGCAGGACCGGGCGGTGGCGTTGGAAGAGCAGGCGGCAAACCTCAGCGAAGGATCTCGCAAACAGATGTTCCAAAAAACACTGGAGAGTTACAAAAAGGGCACCAATAAACCCGACGTTCTTGGGCGGCAGGCGGCGCAGTTCCAGGAGGACGGCAAACCGGCCGAGGCGGAAGCGGTCTTGCGCGAGGAGTTGGCGCTGGAACAGAAACTGTGGGAAACCAACTTGGCGAGATGGGCGGGAACCGTGCAGACGCTGGCGGGCCTCCTCCTGAGGGAGCATAAATCCGATGACGCCGAGAAGCTCTTTGCCGCCACCCTCACTCCCGCGATTGCCAGCCAAAAGGAGAGCGCCGCTCTGCTGCGCGACCGCGGCAATATGTTGGCCGCGCGCGGACGCTGGAAAGAAGCCGCGGCGGACTTCACGAAGGTAATCGCGCTTACCCCGGACAACCATTTTGACTATTTTCTCCTGGCGGCGTTGCTGGTCCAATGTGGCGATCAGGACGACTACCAGCGCCTTTGTGCAAGTATGCTGGCCCGCTTTGGCGGGACCAGCGACCCGGTGGTCGCCGAACGCATGGCCAGGAGTTGTCTGATCACGACCCATTCCGGAGCGGACCTGGCCGCCGTTTCCAAGATCGCGGACCTCGCCGTCACCAACGGCAAAGATCATCCCTGGCGGTTGTTTTTTCAGTACACGAAAGGTCTGGCGGAGTATCGCCAAGGCCGATTCGCCGACGCGGCGGAATCCGAGCAGGCGTCAACGGGCGCTAACGAAGCGTACCTCAGCGCCGGCGCCGACCTCGTCCTGGCCATGGCTCAATTCCAGCTCAAGCAACCCGATCCGGCGCGGGCCTCGCTGGATAAAGGCGCTGAACTCATCGCCTCCAAAATGCCCAGGATTGACAAGGGCGAAATCGGCACCCCTTATTGGAATGATTGGATCATCAATGTCACGCTCTTGCGCGAAGCCAGGGATTTGATGGGCGTCCCGGCCAGTGTGGCGGAGCAGGCCGCCCTCGAATCGGCCAAATAGCCCGTATCCGCCTGTGGAGCACATCATGCGCGATTCGCTGGAGTCAAAGAACTGTCCCAGGGGGCGCATCTCGGCTTTGTCGAGCCTTCCTTCTGGCTCGATGGACACTTGGAGCAAACATCAAAAACCTGAATTACCAATGCCAATTTTTCAATGGCAATTTTCGATTTCTGGCCGCGAGTCACACCTCATGGGTTGTCAGGATTGAAAATTGGTCATTGAAAATTGGTTATTGAAATTAGGACTGCCTCTCGACAAAGGTGAAATGCGCCCTGTCCCCGGTGAATGTAGGGGTTTGTCTTGACTGCCACAGGGGATAACCTTACAAGCTTCAAAAACGACCGGTTCCCATGAACGAAAGCGCCGAAGCTAACCCGCCGGATGATCTGGCAGAATTGCAGCGCCAGCCGCATGCCGTGGCTTCCTGGCACACGGCCCAACAACACCTGGTCCATGGCCGCCACGCCGCCGCTCTGAGCAGTTACCGCAACCTGGCCAAACAGTTTCCCGGCGTGGCCGGTTTGTGGGTGGAATTAAGCATGGCGGCGGCGGGCGAACTGGATTTCGCACTGGCCCGGCAAGCCTCCCGGCGGGCGGCAGAATTGGCGGCAACCGACGCAAACTTGCTCGTTTCCATTGGTCACCAATATCATCGGCTGCGCCGCCTTGATGAGGCCGCCGGTTGCTTCCAACAGGCGGCGGCGGCGGACCCTTCGTCGGTCCATGCCTGCCTAAGTCTGGCGGCGTGGATGGAGCGGGAGCGGCGGCTGGAAGAGGCCCGCGAATGTGTCGAGGGCTGCCTTGCGCGGCACCCCAAGGACGCCCGGGCGCTTTATTTCCGGGCGTTTCTCCGGCATCGCGAAGGACACAACCAGGAAGCGGAAACCGCCTTGCGCGATTTGCTCCAAAGCAATCCGCAGGACCCGAATGTCAAGATTTCGGCCAGCCACCTGCTTGGTGTGGTGCTGGACGCCAGCGGGCAATACGCGGAAGCGATGCGCTTTCTGCGCGATTCCAAGGCGCTGGCGCGGCAAATGGCGGACACGGCTTCGCTGGAAAAGGTTTATGAGAAGATGGATCGCGCGCGGCGCGAGTTGCTGGCGCTGCTTACGCCGGAGAGCATCCGGCGCTGGCGCGACGAAGAGGAGGCCGCCGCCGGCCCGCATCCGCCGGCTCTTCTGGGCGGCCCGCCGCGCAGCGGCACGACTTTGCTTGAACAAATTCTGGGCGCCCACCGGGAAATTCTTGTATTTGACGAACCGGAATCCTTCGCCCAGGAGGTGTTGAACACCCTGGCGCCCGCGCCGCCGGCCAAAGGGCTGACCTTCAAATCGCTCCACGCGCTCAGTTCTTCCGCGCGGGCCGCTTTGATCCGGCGCTACTTTGTCAGCCTGCTGCGTCAAATGGACCAAGAGCCGGCCGGCAAGCGGGTGGTGGACAAGAATCCCTCCCTGACCGCGTCGCTCCATATCTGGCTGCGTCTCTTTCCCCATTCCAAAGTCATCATCACCTTGCGCGATCCGCGGGACATCCTGATCAGTTGCTTTTTCCAGAATCTCACCTTGACTGCCGTGAACGCCAATTTTCTCAGCCTGGGCCGCACCGCCAAATTCTATTCCGACTGCATGGATGTCTGGCTGCGCCTGCGGGAATTGGGAGGCTTCGAGTGGATCGAAACGCGCTATGAGGATATCGTCAGCCATTTGGAATCGGAGGGACGGCGGGTGACGGCGTTTTTGGGTTTGCCGTGGCAGGAGGCGCAGGCGAAGTATTACGAGACCGCGCGCCAAAAATTCGTCTTCGCCCCGACCTATCACGACGTGACCCAGCCGGTCTATCATCGCGCCGTCCGCCGCTGGGAACATTACGCGCAGGAGTTTGCGCCCCTTCAAGGCGCGCTCGCTCCCTACTGCCGGGCTTTCGGCTATGCGGATTAAGCAGGTGTCCTGCAACGCGTCGGTGACGGAGGGGGAAAAGGTGGGGCGGGCAGTCCTCTGCCCGC
>JBEKIA010000029.1:0-25377 GCA_050011995.1 Verrucomicrobiota bacterium | reverse complement strand
GAAATTTTCGGTAGGGCGGCGCTGCCGCGCCGCCCAAAACCTGAGAGACATTTTTACGAGATTTTCAAAGTCAGAATCTAATCTTAATCTTGTTCGGAGAAGGCGGGGCAGGATTAGGATTAGGATTAAGATTACGAGGGAAAACCCAAAAAAGTGAAATGCGGACGCTCCGACCCCGGCGCAATGGAATTGCTTTGTCGGGATGCTATTCTTCGGGGTCAGGGGAATTTTGTGGATTCCAGCCGGAGTCTTTGCAACAGGCGCGCCACCCATCGGGAAACGCGGAGGATGAAACCCGCGGACATTCCCAGACGGTTGCGCTGTTGGAGGGACGCGCCGCGCGCCCTGAGTTGCTCCACGACTTTGCCGCGGCCAAACATCGCGGCAAACATGAGCGGGGTCATCCCGCCTCCGTTGTCGGCGTCAATATCCGCGCCATGTTCCAGGAGCAGCGTGACGATCTGCTCGTAACCCTGGAACGCCGCGCCGCCCAGCGGAGTTTGGCCGCGATCATTGCGGCCATCCGCTGCCGCGCCGCCTTCGAGCAGCATCCGCGTGGTTTCCAGGTGGCCGTTGTAGCTGGCGAGCATCAGCAAGGAATTGCCCTTGGCGTCGGCCAGATTCGCCGGCAGGCCGTGACGGAGCATGGCGGCCAGCGTTTCCGTTTCGCCCTGCCGGGCGAAGTCGAGCGCCATTTGCTGCAACTCGGCGTAACGTTTTTCCTCCGCTTCGGTGATGGCAGTTTGCATGGTCTTTGGCCGGACGGCGCGACGGGTCGCCCGGCCATTAAGAACGGCCATTACGCCCCAGCCGCGCGGTTCCTCAGGCCGAGGGCCTTGGCCACTCCTTCCGCGTAGCGCGGATCGGCCTTTTGGAAGTGCGCAAGCTGCCGGCGGATGATGGTTTCGGGAACTCCCGCCATGGCCGCGGCCACATTTTTGAACAGCCGCTGCTGCTGCTCCGGAGTCATCAAGCGGAAGAGGTTGCCCGGCTGCGTGTAATCGTCGTTGCCGTCGCGGTGATTGTAGCGGTCGGCGTCGCCGGAAATTTTGAGCGGCGGCTCGGCAAAGCGCGAGTCCTGCACCGGCCCGCCAAAGCTGTTGGGTTCGTAGTAGGCATCGGCGCCTTTGGGCGCGTCAAAACGCATCGGGCCGTCGGCGTGATAGGTGCGCACGGGAACCTTCGGGCGGTTGACCGGCAGCATCTCGTAGTGCGTGCCCAGCCGGTAGCGGTGGGCGTCCGCGTAGGAGAAAATGCGCGCCTGCAGCATCTTGTCCGGCGAGAAGGAGATGCCGGGCACAATGTTCGACGGGCTGAAGGCCGATTGCTCCACCTCGGCGAAATAGTTCTCCGGGTTGCGGTTCAACTCCAGCACGCCGACGTCCATCAGCGGGTAATCCTTGTGCGGCCACACTTTGGTGACGTCGAATGGATGCCAGCGGTAGGTCTCGGCGTCCTTCTCCGGCATGATCTGCGCGCAGAAGCGCCACTTGGGGAACTCGCCGCTTTCGATGGCCTGGAACAGATCGCGTTGCGAACTCTCCCGGTCTTTGGCGACGACCGCCTCCGCCTCTTCATTGGTCATGAACTGAATGCCTTGCAGCGTCTTGAAGTGAAACTTCACCCAGAAGCGCTGGTTCCCGGCGTTGATCAAACTGTAGGTGTGGCTGCCGTAGCCGTTGACATGGCGCAAGCTCCTGGGCAGGCCGCGGTCGGACATGAGGATCGTCACTTGATGCAGCGACTCCGGCGAGAGCGACCAGAAATCCCACATGGCCGTGTTGCTGCGAAGATTGGATTTCGGATGCCGCTTCTGCGTGTGGATGAAGTCGGGGAACTTGTAGGGATCGCGGATGAAGAAGACGGGCGTATTGTTGCCCACCAGGTCCCAGTTGCCCTCCTCGGTGTAGAACTTCAAGGCGAAACCCCGCACGTCCCGCTCGGCGTCCGCCGCCCCGCGCTCGCCGGCCACGGTGGAGAAGCGCAACAAGGCCCCGGTCTTGGCGCCTTTCTTGAACACGGCCGCCTTGGAGTACCGGGTGAGGTCATGGGTGATGGTCAGCGTGCCGTAAGCCGCCGTGCCTTTGGCGTGGACAGTGCGCTCAGGAATGCGCTCGCGGTTCTGGTGCGCCAGCTTTTCCAGCAGTTGATAATCCTGCATCAGCAGCGGGCCGCGCGGGCCGGCGGTGATGGAGTTCTGGTTGTCCGCCACGGGATTGCCTCCCGTCGTCGTCATGATTTCAAGTTTCTTGGCCATAAGCGTGTTCTGATTCGCCGCCGTTACAGGCCGGCGATTATTGTTGAAATACTTTGTTCCTTTCATCATCATAGCCTGGAGGACACTGCGGCGCAACTTCTCAAGCTGGCCCACCGGCATGAAATTGACTTTGCCCTGGCCGGCAGGCCGACATTCAAGCCCTGGCCGGTTCCGGCTTGGGCCTCTGCTTGATTCCGGCCCTGGCGTCGCGGAGCCGGCGCGGGAATCTGCTGGAGTATCGTTCTCTGCCGCCACCCAAACCGGAGCGGAAGATCGCCGCCGTTTGGCCCAAGCGACGTCCGCCCGGTCGTGATGGCGGGGAGTTCCTGAAGATAGTCTCAGGGCGATTCGGCAGATCACGGCGCCAATAAACCAATCCAGGCATGGGCCGGGCGTTGAAAGTGCAAAGGCAAAGATGGCATTGAAGCCTTCCCCGCCGAGGTGGAGGTCAACTCCGGTTGGGGCGATACCGTCGTCATCGCCGGCCGGCCCGTGCTTTCACCAACCTTCATTCAGATCACGTCAATCAGATGGGTTGTCATGTAGATTTCGATTTGATGGAAGCGGCCCTTCAGGCGCTCCTTGAAGTCGCTGAAGAACTGACGGTGTTCAACGAGGTCTTCGACGTCAATGATGACCCGCATTAAATCGTCCGAATAGACCTCTTCCTCATGCCGCCAACGCCCTCGAATGACTTGAGTTTCCCACGAAACCGCGCCGATTCAGATTGACCCGACCTCCACGCTGCCCATCACCTCGAATGACCTGAGTTTCCCACGAAACCGCGCCGAAGCGATTTTCCAATTCCATGGGCGTGTCGGAAATCAGCGCGTCCGGCGCCGATTGGCCGTCATTGAACCGCAGCGGCAGGAATATCTCGTAACGACGTGAGGCGCTCATAAGTGGCAGGACCTTCGACGGTGAACTGGAAACATTCCGCGGCGAGCACAGCCAAAGCTGCTTCGGGCACCATCACCTCACCCGTTGCCCAACTCTTGCCCGGGAAGCGCCTGGCGATAAAACCGAGTGCCCTTCGTTTGGATTCTTGATCGGCAAATCGTATGATGACCATGCTGGGAGCATAATGGCTCTTGCGAACTCAAGCAAGCCTGGGTTTTGCGCATCGAGAGTTGGCGGTAGCCTCGCCAGGCCTGGCGAAGGCGGATCATCCGGCTTGCTAAATGCACGAAGGCCAAACCGCCCCGACAAGGGCATGGACGGAAGGCCGCTCTTGGGGTGTCCATGTTGTTTTCCGCTGTCGTTTAGCAAAACAAATTACGCTAATCCAGAACGTCGAGACCGGCCGCCCGCAATCGCAATTTCCGCGCTCGCTCCTCACTTTCGCGCACAATTTCAGGATTCAATGGCCTTGAAGCCACTGGTTCATCCTCCTTCGCTTTCGCGCGCTGGCGGAAGGTTGTAGTGTCGGCGCTGCGCGCCGATTTCGAGCCACAGGCGCGACTCTCCCCCAAGAACCTGCCAAGTCGTCCCTGTTTCTCAAATCGGAAGGGCACTGCCGGCGAGCAGGGCGCCTTGACGCGGCGTGATCACCCGGCATAATCACCGCAATGAAATTGCAGTGCCCCACGCTCCCAACATAGTGCGCGATCCGCAATCCGCATCCGCAATCCGCAATTGAAATGTCCACCCTCACCTCGCTCAATGCCCAACAGCGGCTGGCCGTCGAAACCACCGAGGGCGCGGTGTTGATTCTGGCGGGGGCGGGCACGGGCAAGACGCGCGTCATCACCGCGCGCGTGGCGCATCTGATCGAAAAGGGCGTGGCTCCGGGCCGCATCCTGGCGGTGACGTTCACCAACAAGGCCGCGCGCGAAATGCAGGAGCGCGTTGGCAAACTCATCCCCCGCCGCCACCCGCCGGCCGGCGGCGGCGCCCAGCCGCCGGGGCCTGTCATCTGCACCTTCCATTCCCTGTGTGCGCGCATCCTCCGCCGGCACATCGAGCGCCTGGGCTACAAACGGAATTTTGTGATTTACAGCGAATCCGACCAGCTCGGGGCGGTCAAGAAGATTCTCAGTCATATCTCCGGCCAGGCCGCCAAAGCCGACGCGGGCCGGGTGCTCTCGCTCCTCAGCCGCCACAAGAACGGGGGCGCGCGGGGCGCGGCCCTGGGGGATCCCAGCATCGCCGCCCTGGCCGGGCGGGTGAGCGCGCGGTACCAGAGCGCCTTGAGGGCCTGCAACGCGGTGGATTTTGACGACCTGATCCTGCTCACCCTCCGGCTGTTTGCCGGTCATCCCGACGCCCTGGCGGCCTGCCGCGCCCAGTATCAATATGTGATGGTGGACGAGTACCAGGACACCAACGCCGTCCAGTTCCAGCTCCTCCGCCGCTTGACCTCCGCCCACGGCAATCTCTGCGTGGTGGGGGACGACGACCAGAGCATTTACGGATGGCGCGGCGCGGAGACGGCCAATCTGCTGGACATGGAAAAGCATTTTCCCCGGGTGAAAGTCATCCGCCTGGAGCAGAATTACCGTTCCACCGGCACGATTCTCTCCGCCGCCAACGCGGTCATTCAGAATAACCTCCGGCGCCGCCCCAAGCGGCTTTGGTCCCAAATGGGGCGGGGGGCAAAAATTCTCCTCCACACCTTTTCCGACGACGAGGCGGAGGCGCGCCACACGGCCGAGCAAATCGAGTATGCCCGGCTGGCGCGGCGCGCGCCGTGGCGGGAGCAGGCGGTCCTTTTTCGCACCAACCAGCAGGCGCGCCCGTTGGAAACGGCCCTGCGCCAGGCCGGCATCCGCTATCAGGTCATCGGCGGCCAAAGTTATTTTGACCGCCGGGAAATCAAGGATTTTTTGGCCTTCCTCAAGGCCTTCCTCAACCCGCGGGACGACATCAGCCTGCTGCGCATCGCCAACGTCCCGCCCCGCGGGTTGAGCGAGGCGACGATGGAGCGGCTTCTGGCCGCCAGCCAGGAACGGGGCTGCCCGGTTTTTGCCGCCATGAAAGATGCCGGCGCGCTGGCGGCGTTGGTCCCCAGAACACGCGACGCCGTGGCCCGATTCGTGAAATTGGTTCAGCGGCAGGAGGCCGCGTTGCGCGAGGGGGCGCTTTCCCCGCGGCAGTGGGCGGAGAATTTTGTGCGGGAAATCGCCTACGAAGCGGAATTGCGGCGCGGCGAAAAAACCCCGGAGGCCGCCGACAACCGGGTGCGCAATCTGCGCGAATTGCTGGCCACCCTGGGCACGACCGCTGGCAACACCGCCGCGCAGGTGGAGAGTTTCCTGGACGATCTGGCCCTGGACTCCGGCCGCGAAGAGGAACAGGAACAGACCGGGGACGCCGTCACCCTCATCACGATGCACAGTTGCAAGGGGTTGGAATTTCCCCATGTCTATATCGTCGGATTGGAGGATGGTTTGCTGCCCCATTCCAGATCCAAAGCCGAAGGGACGCTGGACGAGGAGCGCCGTCTTTTTTACGTGGCGCTGACCCGCGCCATGCGGACGCTGACCTTGAGCCATTGCGCGGCGCGCAAAAAGTATGGCCAGCCGCTGGCCTGCCATCCTTCGCCATTCCTGGGGGAACTCCCCGCCGAACTTCTGGAATTGGCCGGCGAAAAGAGCCAAGCCCCCGTTTCCGTCGAAGCCGGCCGCGAGGGTTTTGCCGCCATGCGCCTGGCGGCGGGAGGAAACGAGAATGGGCAATAGACCCATTCAATACACACAACTCAGCTCAATCACCTGGCCGCAAGGGCATTGAATACGGATGGCCGAAACCACGTCTCCCTGCCGTTGCAACGTCACTTTGGGCGGCGGGCAATTCTGCGGCGGCGCGGGCGGGGCGGCCGGGGCGGCCGTCTGGGCATGGCCCATGGCGCCGGGAGCGGTCTTGCCGGCGGCGAACGGCGCGGGCTTGAACGGCAGCGGTGTGAAGGCAGGGTCCGAGCCGGAGATTATCGCAGGCCCCATTGGAACAAAAATGTCTGACATGGGATGCTTTGGTTGGATTTTAAGCCTTCTTGCCGCCGGGGCGCAGGTTCAACAACACCGTCACCCGCCGGTTAATTTCGTCGGAAGAATCGTGTTCGGGCATGGGCACGGTGTCGCCGAAGCCGGCCACCTTGATGACCTGGCGGGGCAGCACACCGCTTTCCAGCAGCCTGCGCCGCACCGCCGTGGCGCGGTCCGCCGAGATTTCCCAGTCTCCGTACTCATTCGACACCGGGACGTTTCCGCTTTCGGTATGCCCCTCCAGTTCGACGGAAAAATTGGTGGAACGGGCGATTTCCCAGGCGAGCGTGGAAAAAACCCACTGTCCGTACGGGGTGAAGCGGGTGGATTGCGGCTCAAAAATCGGCTTGTGCGAGCGGTCAAAGACATTGATGGTGATGCCGTCGGGAGTCATTTGCAATTTGACCGAGTCGTCATCCTTCTCGGTAAAATCCGTTTGCAGGGCCTTCAAAAAATCCTCGTTGATCCGGCGCAACATCGCCAGCTCCACCGCCGAGGCGGAATCAAAATTCCCCTCGCTGTTTTTCAGGGCCAGTGTGTTGGTGCTGGGGATCAGGCCCACCGAATCCTTGGTCAGCGAGGCGAAGGGATGGGCGAAGGCGCGCGCCACCGCGTCCTTGATTCTCTGGTCCTGCGAGGTCAGCCACAACACAATGAACAAGGCCATCATGCCCGTGACGAAATCCGCGTAAGCCACCTTCCAGGCGCCGCCATGATGAACCTTTTTCTTCATAAATTCCCGCCTATTTGGCCGCGCTCTGGTTCAACCCCTTGAGCATCGCCTCCAGTCCGTCCGCGCTCGGTTTGACTTCGCTGGGCAGCCCGCGCCGCGCCACTTCCACCGCCATGATGGGAGACATCCCTCCGGCAAAGCCGATGACCGAGGCCGCAATGCACCGGATGTAAGCCATCTCCGAAAGGTTCATAAACTCGATGTTGACGGCGAGCGGATTCATGAACCCGTAGGAAAGAAAAATCCCCAAAAAGGTTCCCACCAGCGCCGCCCCGACTTTTTCGCCGATCTGCTCGATCGGCCCGGAAATGGCGGACATGGTCAGGACAATTCCCAGCACCGCCGCCACGATGCCGAATCCCGGCATGGCATCGGCCGCCTTGGTGAGCACGCTGACGGGGCGTTCGTGCTCTTCCTCCATCGCCTCCAGTTCGATCTCCAGCAGCATCTTGAGATGGTCCGGCTTGATCTTGCCGTCAATGATCGGCCGCAGCCCGTTGCAGAGGAATTCCATGGCCTTTTTTTCCTTTTGAAACGTCGGGTATTTGGAGAAAATGTTGCTCTCCCCGGGGTTCATCACATGCTCCTCCAGGGCGACCATGCCGCCGCGCCGCCCCAGCATGAACAATTCATAGAGCGCCTTGAACAGATCATTATAAGCCTCGCGGCTGTGGGGCGCTCCTTTCAACGTGGCCCCCAGCATCCGCACCAGATCCATCAGGACCTTGCGCGGCGACATCACCACCAGCGCCCCGCCGCCCGCCCCGCATATAATGACGAACTCGGACAGGTGCATGAGGTTGAGGGCGTTGCCGCCGGACAGCCAGAAGCCGCCGATCACCGAAAAGAGAACAATCAATGCTCCGCCAATGACAATCATGGCTCAATTTACATGGGATGGTGGAAGAAATCCGGGTCTTCCTTTTGCAACAGCGATTTGATCGCCAGGATGGCCTGGGCGTGAATCTGGCAGATGCGCGATTCGGTCACCCCGAAGGCCTCCGCGATCTCATGAAGCCGCAGGTCTTCAAAATAGTAAAGCGCCAGCACCTTGCGCTGCATCTCCGGCAATTTCTGCAAACGCCCCTCAATCATCCGGGCCAGGTCCTGCACCGCCGCCTGCCGGTCCGGGTCCCGCTGGGAGTCATCCGGAATCAATTCGTAGGGCGACGCGTGCTCCCCGTGGCCGTTTTGCGCCGAGTCCAGGCACACATAGGTCACCGGGCGCACCTCTTCCAGCAGTTCCTCGTAATCCACGATTGAAATCTTCAGGGCCTTGGCCATTTCCGCGTCGCTGGGCGCCTGTCCGCTCTGTTGCGTCAATTCCTGCATCACCCTTTCAATCTTGCGCGCCTTCTCATGCACGGAGCGCGGCACCCAGTCCAGACGGCGCAATTCGTCGAAGATCGCCCCGCGAATGCGCACGCGCGCGTAGCTCTCGAAGGAACAGCCGCTCTTGGGATTGAACCGGCGCACGGCGTTGAGCAACCCCACCAGCCCCGCGCTGTAAAGATCGTCCATGTTGACGTGCGAAGGCAGCGTCATGGCCAGCCGTCCCACCACCGTCCTGACCAGCGGCAGATGCTGCTCCACCAGGCTGTTTTCCTGCGCGCTGCCCGGACCGGAGCGGGCGTACAGCCGCCAAACATCCTGTTGAGCCCGCCGGCTTCGGGCGGGGTGCTGTGTGGCGGGGGTCTCAGAGTCGCAAAGAGTGGAACTCATGATTTAGAAGGTTTTGATGCGGACGGTGTTGCCGGAATGGCGGCGGAACGGGTGGCCCGTTCCAGGGCCGAATCTTTCAAGCTTTGCTGCCAGGCGCGCCCCCACCAACCCATGAGCCAGCCGCCGGCGTAAGCCGCCAGGGAGGCCTGCCAGAGACAATACGGCCAGGAATTTTCGTGAATCCGACTGCAAAACAGCCCGATCCCGAACCCCAGCGCCCCCCCCAAAAACATCAATAGTTTCATGGCAACACAAAGTGACCTGAGCATTAGCAGGAGCATTGCCACCTTTTCGCCCGCATTTCCCGGCGTGTCCAAACCCCTTTATTTACGGGCGTTTTTGCGTGTTGGAGGATTTGGCGGGTCCCAGCGGCGGGAACGCACGGGCATAATTTGCCCGGTTTCCGATCTCCCCACGGAGTAATTTATGCCTAACGGCTCGCCCCCAAACAGCCCGGCGCCTCCATGGACATCGGACGGCAGGCGTCTTGGGTTAAGTCCGGCTTGATTTGGGACACTTTTGCGCCCGCCGTCCGGGTTTTCAGCCGCAAACGCAACCGGTCAGTCGTGGGTGGGCAAGGAAGGCAGGGCGGGGGTGGCTGCCCTCATTTGGACAGCGCGCGCGCCCTGCCACACCGGATTTGACTCATGGCTCGCAAACCCGTCAGGACCTGCGTGAGAAATTAATGACGATGGGCGAAGCGGCGAAATCCGTTATCAGTAGTTGCTTGGGAATGGGTAGGCTGACCCGTCCAGGGTGGCCGACACCCGCACAGCCATCCAATAAATATCCACGTTGTTTTGGATCTGGTTGCCAGCCGTCGGACTGCCTTTTACGTATTCCTGATAAGTTGTTGTGTCAATGGCATTCAGATTTACGTAGGCGTGTATTTCCGCATGGCCATCCACAAATCCCAAGCCCCCGCCGCCCCCGTGGAGTTTGGCCGGCATGTCAACCCAGCCGGTGGTGGGGCCGTCGGGCATCTCGAACGCAAAAGACGCGTCGTTAACGGTATCCGGGTTCTCGTCAATGAAGAGAAACAGCTTGGAGGGACTGGGCCGCCCCAAATCCGATTCCTTGAAATAAGTCTTATAGATTTGTGCGCCTGCATTGGCGGTCCAGTTGTCGAACTGGGAGGGAAGCCATCCTCCCGCGCCTCCGGGTGTTCCGTCGGTGTTGGCATAGCCTATCGCCTGGCTCATGGAAATGCTGCGGATGCGCGGGGGCCCACTCAGGCCATACGAGCAACTCTTGTCCGCCGGACACTTAAAACAGCCCGGCTGTTTGAGCACGTAAGGCCCCACCTGCGCATCCGCGCCGTTTAACACGTAAGCCACATTGGTGTTGCCAATATTGCCGCTATAGTCTTCCATGCCGGCGATCCAGTTGGGCGTGCCTCCGCCTTGCGAGTTGTAGGGAAAAACATTCGCGTTGTCATCAATATAGAGCTTCCAGGCGTAAAGGATTTGCTTTTCATTGCTCATGCACTGGACGTTCTGGGCTTTCTGCTTGGCTTTGGCCAATACGGGAAGCAACATCGCCGCCAGGAGGGCGATAATGATGATGAGTGAATTCGCCAGGTACCGCTCGTGCCGGCGCCGGTGTCAGTCCTGAATGGCGCTTAGATAAGGAATGCCAATTGTAACCCATTTGCTTTAAGGATGTTATGAAAGGTGTTTTGGCGCGGCACCCGGAATATGTCGCTCCTATCGGAGCTAAATCATCCTTTTCGCTTTGGTTCTACAAAGAGGCCGCGCCTACGGCGCTGCGCGCCAAAATCGGTGGCAGGCTTGGGGGCGGCGGCCCAGCGCCGCAGGCGCGGTATATCTGTAGAACCCAGGGGACCAGAAATCCAAAGCCCCAGCGGGGCGGCATATTCAGAGCATCAGCATAACGCATTGTGAATAAATCAAGTTTCGGCTCGACGAGTCTCCCCCTGCCACCAAAGACTGGCGCATTCCATTTTCCGGTAATGCGTCAGTCTCGGCTGGCAGGGTGCGCACTCCGTGCGCGCCGCGGCGGGCAGAGGACTGCCCGCCCTGCCTTTTCGCCCTCCGTCACCGGCGCATTCCATTTTCCGGCATTTTTCCCTTGACACTTTATGCTTATATGCTAATCTATGAGGCGTGAGGACAAGGAAGGTATGGCGGGGCGCCGGCGGGGCGAACAGGGAAAAGCCCTGCCACGCAGAACATGGTGAGGAATTGGCAAATCCGTATTTCTGCTTTTGCTTTTCCGGCAGACGGCGGCGGAATTCCGCGCCCAGCCTCCAATCATTGAATACTCTACCAATATAGTATGCTTTATGATTTCATCACTGACAGCATGTCATTTTCCGTCAATTTGGCCATTTTTACTGAGAATCAACCTAAGTGACTATCCATGAATTACTTGCGAGATAAACCGAACTTTCCTAATCAGGGCGAATCAAGCCTAATCAAGATATTTTTTGAACCGCAACAGCCCAAATCCATCAGGCAAATACTCTACCATTCGGGTATGGTTTTCATATTTCTCGACCGGAACCAGTTTCAATTCGAGTAACTATGTGTTCCCAGGGCCTTTATGAATTGGTCCTGTCCGTGAAGAATGCGAAAAATAGTTCTTGCATTGGATAGTTCTTATGGTTATGATTCTCTGAACTAATGCGCCGCCTGATAAGCGGCGGAGATCGTTACAGCAGTAACGTTGTCCAAATGCCATACCGCATAACATGGATGCTTGTCCTTCCAGCCCTGGCCGTGATGGCCTGCGCGGCGCTGGGGGGCGAGGATGCCCAAACGCGGGAGCCGCAGCAGGACGCCGCGGCCACCGTCAGTGCGGCGCAGGGGGACAAGGATGCGCAGGCGCAACTGGAGGCTCAGTTTAGCGCCACGATCCGGCCGTTCTTCCAGACCTATTGCACGACCTGTCACGGCCGGGAAAACCCCGAGGCGGACATGGATCTCAGCGCCTATTCCACCATGTCGTCCGTGGTGAAGGATGGCAACCGCCTGGATTTGCTGATCGAGCGGCTGAAGACGGAGAAAATGCCGCCAAAGAAGGCGGAGTTGCATCCGGACTCCGAAACCCGGCGCGAGGCTGTTGCCTGGCTGCGAGCCGTGCGCGACTACGAAACGGAGCAGCACGCGGGCGATCCCGGCATTGTGCTGGCGCGGCGTTTGAGCAACGCGGAATATAATTACACCATCCGCGATTTGACCGGCGTGGATATGCAGCCCACGCGCGAATTTCCGGCCGATCCCTCCAGCAGCGCCGGCTTCGAGAATTCCGGCGAGTCGCTCACGATGTCTCCAGCCCTGCTGAACAAATATCTGAAAGCGGCGCGGGAAGTGGCGAACTGCATGTTCTTGGAGCCAGCCGGGCTGGCCTTTGCCTCGCATCCGATGCTGGTGGAAACCGACCGGGACAAGTATTGCGTGCAGCAGATCATTGATTTTTATCACCGTCAGGACACCAATTACGCCGACTACTTTCAGGCCGCCTGGCGGTTCAAAAACCGGGCGGCGCTGGGCAGACCCGAGGCCGGGTTGGCGGATTTTGCCGCCGGGAGCAAACTCAGCTCCAAATACCTGGCCACGATCTGGTCCCTCCTCGACGGCCCCGAAGAGGAGGCCGGGCCGCTGGCCAGGCTGCAGGCGATGTGGATGGCGCTGCCCGCGCCGGACGGGGGCCAGCCGGACGTTGCGCGGCCCGGCTGCGAGCAGATGCGCGATTATGTGGCGGCGGTCCGCAAGAAAGTGGAGCCGCGGTTTCTGAACATCACGGCGGGCAAAGTGGGCGCCGGCGCGCAACCCCTGTTGATTTGGAAAAACGTTCAATACGCGACCCACCGGATGACGTTTGATCCCGCGCAATTGCAAGTCGAGGGCGAACCCCCGCCCGCGCCAAACAACACCCCGGAACCCGGCGCGGACGGGGAATTCGGCCCCGGCCGCACCCGGCTGGTTGTCAACAAGCCCGGGGACCCGGATCTGTTCGTGCCGGCGGGCCAGCGCGCCCGCTACGAGGCGGCGTTCGCCCGGTTTTGCCGGGTGTTCCCGGACAAGTTTTACATGGAGGAGCGCGGCCGGAATTATTTTGACACGACCAAGGACCGGGGCCGGTACTTGAGCGCCGGCTTCCACAGCCTGATGGGCTACTTCCGCGACGATCAGCCGCTGCGCGAGCTGCTGCTCGACAGCCGGGAGCAGAAGGAGTTGGACGGGATGTGGCTGGAAATGGATTTCGTCGCCTCGGCCACCGCCCGGATGTACGTGCAGTTTTACGCCAACGGAAGCCGGCAAGGAGGGGGCGGGTTGCGCGAGGAGGGCGCCGCGTCCGCCGCCGCCGAATCCACGGTGATGGACGAGGATGTAACCACGGAAGCCAGGATTCGGCAGTTGGAAGCCAAGTATCTGACCAATGCCAGCGGCGGCGACGAAGTGGGAATCAACGCCATCCGGGACTACTTTGAATGGGTCAACCAGACCCTCCGCTCGGTGGAAAAAGCCCGCCTGGCCGCCCAACCCGCCCATCTGGCGTCCCTTCTGCAATTCGCCGCCAAGGCCTATCGGCGGCCGTTGTCACAAGAGGAGAAGGATGATTTGCTGGCGTTTTACCGGGAAGCCCGCGACAAAGACGGTTTGGACCATGAAGCGGCCATGCGCGAGGCGGTTGTCAGCGTGCTGATGTCTCCCGACCTCTGCTACCGGATTGATCTGGCCGGGGCCGGCAAGGACATCCTTCCCCTCTCCGATTACGATCTGGCCAGCCGGTTGAGCTATTTCTTGTGGTCGAGCCTGCCGGATGAGGAGTTGCTGGCCCATGCCGCCGCGGGCGATTTGCGCCAGCCGGAAGTGATCGCGGCCCAAGCGCGGCGCATGGTGCGGGACCCGCGCATCCGCGCGCTGGCGGTCGAGTTCGGCGGCAACTGGCTGGATTTCCGCCGCTTTGAGGAGATTGGCACTGTGGACCGGGACCGGTTTCCCGGTTTCACCGCCGAGTTGCGGGAGGCGATGTTCGAGGAACCCGTTCGTTTCCTGGTGGATGTGTTTGAGAATAACCGTTCTGCGCTGGACCTGCTTTATGCCAACGACACCTTCGTCAATCCCGTCCTGGCCAGGCACTACGGGATGCCGGTTCCGAACACGCGGCCCGGGGAGTGGACGCGGGTGGAAGACGCCGGCCAGTATGAACGCGGCGGCCTGCTGCCCATGGCGGTGTTCCTCACCAAGAACGCGCCGGGATTGCGGACCAGCCCCGTCAAGCGCGGCAATTGGGTTGTAAAGAATATTTTAGGCGAGCGCGTCCCGCCGCCGCCGCCTGTGGTGCCGGAATTGCCGCGGGATGAATCCAAACTCGATTTGCCCCTGCGCGACCTGCTGGCCCGGCATCGCGCCGACCCCAACTGCGCCGCCTGCCATGCGCGATTCGATTCCCTCGGCCTGGTCTTTGAAGGATTCGGACCGATTGGCGAGCGCCGCGAAAAGGACCTGGCCGGCCATCCCGTGGACGACTCGGCCGAGTTTCCCGGCGGCGGCCAGGGCGCCGGGCTGGAGGGCCTGCGGCGCTACATCCGCGAGCACCGCCAGGACGATTTTGTCAACAACCTTTGCGGCAAACTTCTGGCCTGCGCCCTGGGCCGCAGCCTGATCCCGTCCGATGACTCCCTGATTGGAGAAATGCGCAATAACCTGGCGGCTGATGGCTTCCGCTTCGATGGCATCATCGAAAGCATCGTCACCAGCCGGCAATTCCTAAACAAGCGAGGCCGCGACGACCTTGCGGAAAGATAAAATGATGAACCTTGACAAACAATCCCCTGCCGCCCGCCGTCGCGGAATTCCGCGGCGCGCCTTCCTGCGCGGCGTTGGTGTAACCATGGCCCTCCCCTGGCTGGAATCGCTTTCCGGGTGGGGGATGGCGTCGGCGGACGCCGCCGAAACGACCGCGCCAGCCGCGTTTCCGAAGCGGTTCGCCGTCTTGTTCATGGGCAATGGCGTGAACCCGGACCACTGGTGGGCCAAAGGCGCCGGGGCGGACCTGCAATTGAGCAAATCGCTCGCGCCGCTCGAACCGGTGAAGACGAAGGTCAACGTCATCCACGGCCTGTTTAACCGGGCCTCCACGGGCCTGGGAATTCATCCGCCCATGACCGGCAGCCTGCTTTCCGGAGTGCCGATTCAAAAGGGGGCGATCATCCACAGTGGTGTGAGCATGGACCAGGTGCTCGCCAACCATGTTGGGCAGGAGACCGCGCAGCCGAGCATGGTTCTGGCGTGCGAGCAGCCGATGACCGGGTATCACGAGACCAATTATTCCAATGCCTACGGCTCGCACATCTCCTGGCAAAGCGCCGATTCGCCCGTGCCCAACGAAATGTATCCCTCGCTGGCGTTCGACAGCCTCTTCGAGAACCGCGGCAGCCTGCGCAATATCAGCATCCTGGACCGCGTGAAGGAGCGGGCCGAGAAATTGAGCCGCCAGGTCAGCGCGACAGACAGGGTGAAGCTGGACGAATATCTCACCAGCGTGCGGGATGTGGAGAAGGACATCGAACGGATGCGCGCCGACAAGGGCAAGGCCGAGGATCGCGCCAGGGACAAGGGCCGCCCGCTGTTCACCATGACCCGGCCCGACAACGGTTTGCCGGAGGATTTGCGCGAGCACACCCGCCTGATGTGCGACCTCATCGCCCTGGCCTTTCAGACCGACAAGACCCGCATCGCCTCGCTCATTCTGGCCCGCGATCTGTCCTCCCTCTATTACCCGTTCCTGGATGTGCGCGAAGCCCATCATGGCGCCTCCCACAACGACACCTCGGAAGGCTACGAGCGCATTACCCGCTTCCACCTGAGCCAATTCGCCTATCTGGCCAGCCGGTTGGACGCGATGCCCGAAGGCGAAGGCACCGTGCTGGACAACAGTTGCCTTATGTTCCTGTCCAACATGTTCTCCGGCACCAAGCACGACAACAAGAAAGTGCCGGTGGTGACGGCGGGCGGCCTCGGCGGCGCGCTCCAAACCGGACGATCCCTCGACTTTCTGGAGGCCGGGGACGGCAACCGCAAGTTGTGCAGCCTTTACCTGGGAATCATGGACCGCATGGATGTGCGGCTCGATCATTTCGGCGACGCCGACTCCCGTCTGGCCGGCTTGTGATTCCCCGATGGACGCGCCTGACGGCGTCGGCGGAAGCCGCGTTGGAAATACGAACTGCCTTCCAGGCATTGGGACGCGCCTTGGCGGATCGCAGGCGGTTTCCAGCTTGCCGGCGGGCGGTTATCATGAGAGAAAATGAGGCGGCATCGCATGAAGAAACTCCTTTTGAGCCGGGGTCCGGCGAAGCGCGGCGCGGCGGCGCTGGTTTTCCTGGCGCTGTTGGCCGCCGGTTGTCCGCTCCAGGCCCAAACGGCGTGGCAGGAGGAATTCGCCAAAATGCCGCTGGCCAGCCGCGCGCCGGAGCTGAATCGCTCCAATTGCGTGGCGGCGATGCTCGGCTCCTTTCGGCGCAATCCGGCGGTCAAGGGGTTGATTTTCATGCCGGGGGCCACGGATGAGTTTTATTTCTTCCGGCGCGCCCGCGCCCGGCTGACCAACAGCGCGCCAACGCTGCTGGACGCGGTGGCGGCGCTGACCAACCAGACTTACATCCGCGCCACCTTGCGCGCGCCGTTTCTGCTCTTGCACACGGCGGAAGACCCGCTGGAACCCATTTCGGCGGTGGAAGACCAGAAGGCCGCCGCTGCGATCCAGCGGCGCAAGTTCGCCAAGAATGCGCTCTACAACGACCGCGATTGGGATTATATGGAGCACCTGCTGGGCTTCTACCTGAACATGACGATGATTCCCAAGCCGCGGTCGCGCGACTCGAACCATTTTTTCCGCAACAGCTTCGCGGCGTTCGATCTGAACGGCTGGGAGGCGCTGGAAGCCACGGCGCTGGCGGGCAAAACCAGATTTACAGTCAAGAAAAACCAAATCGTTTTTGAGGGGGACACGCGGGTTTTGGGCGCGCCGCCCGCGGAGGGGTTTTTCCTGCTGCCGCATTGAGGCCATGGCGCGGATGCCGCCTGGGGAATCGCGGGTTGTCAAAACTAGCATTTTCATTAAAACCGCGGCCATAACACTTCGCCGGGATGGGATGAACTGGTTTGCGCCGTGTGGCTGCGGTTCTATTCAAACCGCTCTAAAAAAGACCCCGCCCGCGGCATGTCCGCGGACGGGGTTGGCTGCCGGAGCCGAATTTGATTCGGCCTCCGGTCAATTACTGGCCGCCAGGAGGCGGGCCGCCAGGACCGCCGGGGCCTCCTGGGCCGCCGCCACCAGGACCGCCGGGGCCGCCGGGCCCGCCCTGGCCACCGGGTCCACCCGGCCCACCGGGTCCACCAGGTCCACCGAGTCCACCGGGTCCACCGAGTCCACCAGGACCACCGGGTCCACCGAGTCCGCCAGGCCCCCCACGACCGCCGAAGCCGCGGCCGCCGCGACGGCCCATGCCTTGCGGCGGGCCGAACAGGTCCTCCGCGGTCAGGTTGGTGCTGCCGTCCTTGAGCAGTGTCTTCAAGGCGGCGGGAGCGTTGGCGATTTCATTCGCGTCAATCACACCGTCGTGATTGGTGTCCAGCGCAAGGAAGATGGGCGACCGGGAGCCGCGCGCGCCAGGCCCACCCCGAAGGCCCGGGCCGCCTTGCGCTCCGAAGCCTGGCCCGCCGGGGGCGGGACCACTAAAGGGTTGCGCGACGGCCACCCACGTTGAAGCGCCGAGCACCAACATGGCCAGAACTGCCTTTGTCATTGTCTTCATAATTGTCACCTTTCTCTGTTTGTTGTTTCGCGTGTTTGATCTCTCATTTCCATGCCGCGACTCTACACCGGCGAACCTTAAGGGGACGTTAAGGGCGAAAACTTTTTCAAAATGAATTCCTCCTGGGATCTAAAAACGCAAAATCGCTTTCACTGCGCCGGGCCGGTCCATAGAATGCCCTCATTATGGACTCGCGGTTGATTGCCCGCTCCTGCCCGGTGTGCGCCGGCGACATCCATGCGGAGTTGTTGCGCAAGGGCGATCTTCGACTCGTGCGTTGCGGCGGTTGCTCGATGGTTTATGCCAATCCCATGGAGGAAGCGATGAAGTCCGGCGAGTTTTACGACCATCTGGCGCCGGCGTTTTATCTTTCGCCGGACAAATTGGAGGGCGATTACGCGCCGGTGCGATTCGAGAGGGAGTTGAAATTATTCCGCCGGTTCCGCCTCTCCGGGGCGGTGCTGGATGTGGGTTGCTCGACGGGAGCGTTTCTGGCCCAACTGAAGAGCCGGTTCGGAACGGATTATGAGGCCCTTGGGGTGGATGTGGCCGGGCCGGCGCTGGATTACGCCGAGTCCAAGGGCGTTCCCGTGCTGCGGGAATCCTTCCTGACGGCGGACTTTGGCGGCAGACGTTTCGGGGCCGTCACATTCTGGGCCGTGCTGGAGCACCTGGCCGATCCCGGGGCCTATCTCTCGCGGGCGGCCTCGGTGTTGGAACCGGCCGGCTTTTGCTTCATTTTGGTTCCCAATCTTGAGTCGCTCGCGGTTCGTTTGCTGGGAGGCAAGTACCGATATATCCTGCCGCAACACCTCAATTACTTTTCCAGGGCGACTTTGGGCCGGCTGGTGAAAAGGGAACGGCAATTTCGCCTGGTTCACTCCGGTTCCAGCCATTTCAATCCATTGGTCATCGCGCAAGACTGGAGGCGGCGGGAAAAAGCAGCCTCCGACACGGAGCGGGCCAGACTGCTGAAACGAACGACGGCTTACAAACAAAATCCGGCTTTGCGGCCGGTCCAACTGGCTCTGGCGGGGGTGGAGGCCGTGCTGGCCAGGCTGAATCTGGCCGACAACCTGGTGGCGGTTCTGCAAAAGACCGGGAGCGGATGAGGCGTTGATTTGAAAAAAATCCCGGCCCGGTCTTCATCTGTTCTTAAGGTTCGCTGTGAGAAAGTGACGGCGGGGCGCGGAAGTGCTATACTTGCCGCCGCCACATCCCGCATGAGAATTCTAATTGTGGAAGACGAGCCGGATTTGCTCCGCAGCCTGACGCAGGCCTTGCAGGAGGAGGGCTACGCCGTGGACGGCGCCGCCGACGGCGAAGCGGGGCTGTTCAACGCGCAAAACTATGACTACGACGCCGTGGTGCTGGACGTGATGCTGCCCAAGGTGGACGGCTGGGAAATATTGCGGCGTCTGCGCAAAACCAAAAAAACGCCCGTCCTCATGCTGACGGCGCGCGACCAGCCCAAAGACCGGGTGCGCGGCCTGGACACCGGCGCGGACGATTATGTGGTCAAGCCGTTCGACCTGCCGGAATTGTTCGCGCGCCTGCGCGCGCTCATCCGGCGCAGCGCGGGCCGGACGAGCAACCTGCTGGCGGTGGGCGACGTTGTGATTGACACAGGCGCGCGCCAGATTTCCCGGGGCGGCCAGGCGGTGGCGCTGACGGCGCGCGAGTACGCGCTGGTGGAATTTCTCGCGCTGCACCAGGGCCGGGTGGTGACGCGCACGGCGCTCTACGAGCATCTGTTCGACGAAAACGAAAGCACCCTCTCCAATTTGCTCGACGTGCATGTTTCCAACATCCGCAAGAAGCTGGGGGCGGATTTCATCACCACCCGCCGCGGCCACGGCTACTGCGTGGGAGGCGCGCCATGATCTTCCAATCCATTCGCTGGCGGCTGCAGCTTTGGTACGGCCTGGTTTTCCTGGCGCTGCTGGCCGGGTTTGGCGTCACCGCCTACGCCTTGCTGCGCAATGTCCAGCTTCGCCACCTGGACGGGGAATTCCAGAGGCGGATCGGCCCGCTCTCCAGCTCTTTGCGTCCGCCGCCGGGCGGGCCGCGGCCTTTTTTTCCGTTCTTCCCAAACCCATTCACCAACTCCCAGGGTCCGCCGCCGGGCGGGCTGCGACCGGACGGCCTCCGCATGGGACGGGGCGGACGGCGGGAGGATCAGGGCGACCGGGGCGGTCGCGGCGGTGATTTTCCCGAAGGCGGTTCGCCGGAGGAGCGGGGTTTTCCGCGCCCGGACGGGCCGGAATTTCAATTCCGTCTTCCCTCCGACCAGGCGGCGCTGTTTGGCAGCGAGAGCAATTCTTTTTACTATGTGGTCTGGGGGCCGGGCGGCCGGGAATTGGCGCGGTCGGACGCCGCGCCGCGCGACGTGCCGCCGCCGCCGGCCGCCGGAGCCGCCCCAGGCCCGGCGGAGCCGCGAATGCGCGGCGTCTTCCGCGAGATTTGCCGCGCGACGCCCGGCGGCGGAGTCGTGCTGGTGGGGCGCTCGATTGCCGAGGAACTGGCCGGGCTGCGCCGTCTGGCATGGAAACTGGCGGCGGCGGGCGGGGTGGTGCTCTTGCTCGGTTTGACCGGCGGCTGGTGGGTGGCCACGCGCGCCATCCGGCCCATCGAAGACATCAGCGCCACGGCGGTGAAAATCGCGGCGGGAGACCTTTCCCAGCGCATCAGCGCGGCGGACACGGAGAACGAACTGGGCCGTTTGGCGGCGGTTCTCAACTCGACGTTCGCGCGGCTGGAGGCCTCCTTCGCGCAACAACAGCAATTCACCTCCGACGCCGCCCACGAATTGCGCACGCCCATCACCGTCATGCTCGCGCAAACGCAGACGGCCCTGGCCCGCGAGCGCGGCGCGGCGGAATATCGCGCCACGGTCGAAGCCTGCCAGCGCGCGGCCCAACGGATGCGCAAGCTGATGGAATCCCTCCTCGAACTGGCCCGGCTGGACGCCGGCCAGGAAACGCTCCGGCGCATGCCTTATGACCTGTCCAAAACGGTGAGCGACTGCGTGGAATTGATGGCCCCGCTGGCGGAAGCGCGCGGCCTCAAAATCCAGTGTGCGGTCCCGGCCTTGCCGTGCTTGGGCGACCCGGAGCGGATGGGCCGGGTCGTCACCAATCTTCTGGACAACGCCATCGAATACAACCAGGAATGCGGCCAGGTGCGCATCACCGGCGAGAAACTGGGCGGGACGGTGATTTTGAGCGTCAACAACAGCGGGCCGGGAATTGCGGCGGAGGATTTGCCGCGCATTTTCGAGCGATTTTACCGCGCCGACAAAGCGCGCTCCGGGAGCGGCGGACACACCGGGCTGGGGCTGGCGATTTCCAAGGCGATTGTGGAGGCGCACGGCGGCACCCTGGAAGCGGCGAGCCAGCCTGGAGAAGGCGCCACGTTCACCCTGCGGCTGCCGGGGTAGGTTAGTTTTGAATTTTGAATTGTGAATTATGAATTGAAGAGTCTTCATTTCATCATTCTCGATTCCAAATTCTCCATTTTACTCAAATTGGGGCTGGTTTCGGGGCCGCGAAACACGAAAACCCGACTTGAGTGGTGGAGTGTTTGCCTGGTGGATTTGTGGGCATTATGGCTCAAATAATAACTTGATTAGCCTTGATTTGCCTTGATTTGGGAACGTTGCTTTTGCGCGTAAATTATTCATGGAAAGGCACTTGAGATGATTTGCCACAAAAAAGGCTCAAACCGCGCCAAAAAGGCATGCTTGCACCTATGGAATCATAAAGCATACTAACTAAATAGAGTATTGAATGATTGGGGAGCCGGAAGCCGGATTCCGCCGCCGTCCGCCGGAAAAGCAGAAAGCAAAACTGGAAACGCTGAAGCGCGGGAAACCCGCCTTCGTCCCATTGCCATCCCGCCATTCGGACCTTGCCATACTGCGCCAAGTATAGCATATAAGCTGGAATTGTCAAGGGAAAAAAACGGATTTCTGTACTGCGTCAGTCTTGGCTGGTAGGGCGCGCACTCCGAGCGCGCCGCGGCGGGCAGAGGATGGTATTGCAGATCGCCGCGGGTGCCCCAGTAGTTGGCGCGCACTCCGTGCGCGCCGCGGCGGGCAGAGGACTGCCCGCCCTACCTTTCCCCCTCCGTCACCGACGCATTACGGATTTGTGCATTGCGTCAGTGACGACGGGGAAGGGCAGGGCGACACCTGTCGAGCCGTGACTTCTTCCCAGGAAATCGAGTTTCGGCTCGACAGAGTCTCTACCATCCATGATTGACGTATTATGCATTTCTGCGGCTCCTTGCAACGCCTTGGCAATTAGCCACTTGCGCATATTCCTTGCCCATAGTTAGAGAAAAAGCGTCCGGCGCGGCCTGCCGCAACCCCGCCAGAGCCATGGCCCAATCGTCGCGCCCCAGTGACTATTTTGGGCAAAAGTATGGTTTTGACCCCGCGCATTACTTGTCGGATTTGGTGTGGCGGCGGGGATATACTTACAGATGATGAGCGATTTAGATCTGCTGGATCAATATGTCCGGGAGCATCGGCAGGAAGCTTTTGCCGCCTTGGTGGAGCGCCATTTGAAACTGGTTTATTCGGCGGCGTTGCGTCAGGTGCGCTCGCCGGAACTGGCGGAAGAGGTGTCGCAGTCTGTCTTTGCCGATCTGGCCCGCAGCGCCGACAAGATGAAACCTCAGACCATTTTGTCGGCGTGGCTTTATCAGGTGACGCGACGCACTGCTATTAACGTGGTGCGCGGCGAATCGCGCCGTCAGCTTCGTGAGCAAATCGCCTTGGACATAACTAATATGAACGCAAACACTTCCGAATGGATGGCTATCGAGCCTCTGTTGGATGAAGCCATGGAGGCGCTCGACCCGCCGGATCGCACCGTCATCCTCCTGCGTTATTTCGAGGAAAAAAGCCTGCGCGAAGTCGGGCAGGCGCTGGGAACGTCGGAGGACGCCGCGCAGAAGCGGGTCAGCCGCGCACTGGACCAGTTGCGTGAATTCTTCTCCAAGCGCGGGCGGGCTGTTGGCGTTGGCGGCTTGGCCGCTCTCATTTCAGCCAATGCCGTCCAATCCGCGCCCGCCAGCTTGCAAGCCGCGATCTTAACCAGCGCCGCCTTTTCCGGGGCGGGCGCTCCTATTGTGGGAACCATCGGAATTACAAAGGCACTCGCTATGACAACTCTACAGAAAGCACTTATTGGTGTGATCCTCGCCACCGCGGTCGGCTCCAACCTTTATCAAGCGCGGCGCGCCTCGTCCCTCCAGGAACAGGTGCAGACACTCCAGCGGCAATCGCCTCCAACCGCCGGACAAAACGAGACATTGCGCCAGCAACTCGAAGAGGCCAAGCACCAATTGACCTCATTACAGGCGCAAAACGAAAAGCTACGCAAGGATGCCGCAGACGTTTTCCGCCTGCGCGGAGAAGTCGGCCGATTGCAGAATAACGCCCTGCCATCTAATAATGACCCAGCCGCATCTGTGGCGAAATCGTGGCTGGCCCGAGTCAGCCAGCTCAAAGAAAGGCTCCAACAAACGTCGGGAGCCAAAATACCCGAGTTTCAATTCTTGACCGAGCAAGATTGGCTCAATGCCGCCAAAGGGGATCTGAACACGGACGAGGATTACCGCAAGGCCTTGAGCGGCTTGCGCAGTGCTGCGGAAAGCACCTTCATTACAACAGTATTGACACCGGTGTTGAACCAATACAAGCAGGCCAACCAGGGACAATTTCCCACCGACATCTCCCAGCTGCAACCCTACTTCAATCCACCGGTGGACGATTCGATCCTGCAACGTTGGGAAGTTGCGCCCAAGTCCACGGTGCCAAGTCTGCGAATGGGCGACACGATCATCACACAAATCGCTCCAGTCGACGCCGATTATGATACGCGCTATGGCATTGGCCCGAATGGCTCGGGCAGCGCCGGGCCCCAAGATTGGGACGTGCCGGGGACAGGGCCATCCGCTCTCCTGACGCCAGCCATCAAAGCCTATGCTGGCGCAAACAACGGACTACAGCCGACGGATTTATCGCAACTCGCCCCCTACCTCACAACCCCCGAAGAACAAGCCGCATTGCAACTGGCCATAAAGCGGTCATCAAGATAGAGGCTTGCTGCCGCGAAGTTTTCATTCGGAACAAACTCAGGTGGCACATCGGTGGCACATCGGGGTCATATCTGAATGGCAGTTAGTTAATCCCTAAGGTCTTTTTGTTGAGCATCTTACGGCGGGTCGTGCCGGGCAGGGTTTGCCACATGTGCCGGAGTGTGGCGCGCTGCATTTGCTCCAAAATGTTCCAGGCTTTGCGCTGGTTAGCGATGGCGGCTTTGAGCCAGGCAAATTGTTCGGCGCTCAGGGCCACGGTGATGGTTTTGCCTTCCACCCGGCGGGACCACTGATAGCGCGGGCCACCTTGACCGGGGTGGTTGCGTTCCAATACCGTCCCCAAGGCAACCCATCCAGTGCGGGCCAACTGGCCTTGCCATCGCCGGTAAAGGGCGGGCAGCGGCTCCTGGGCGGGGTCTGATTTCTTTGTCATGCAAGAAAGTCTAGCATGGCCGTCAATAGGACAGTATACCACCCGGGTTATCCTGGTGACCCCCTTGCTCGATTCGGCCCTCTATCCGCCCGCCGCCTTGAGTCAACTCTATTTGCGCCGCTGGGCCATGGAACTGACCTTGCGCAGCCTCAAAACGACTTTGCCGATGGACATGTTGAGCTGCAAAAGCCCCGCCATGCTGGAGCGGGAACTGCGCCTGCATATCCTGGTGCATAACTTGGTCCGCCGACTCCTGCTGGAAGCGGCCCGCCGTCAGGTGGTCGCTCTGGAGCGAATCAGTTTTGCCGGCGCCTTGGCGGCGGCCCGCCGCTACAGCCAAGCCCTGGCCCAAGCCCGCTCCCAGCACTGCCGCCGGCAATTGTTGGACGACTTGTTCCGCGTCTTGGCCTCCGATCTGGTGCCCGATCGCCCCGGCCGCCGCGAACCGCGCGCCATCAAGCGGCGGCCCAAGCCCTATCCGCGGTTGATGTGTCACCGGCACAAATTCCGTGAAATTCAGCACCAAAATAGATACTACAAAAGCAGTCCGTGCGCCCGATACCGCAAATCCTCGAAGGCTTAACTAACTGCCATTCAGGACTGACCCCTCCGCCTTTTTCGGCGCGTTCATCTGCCAGGAGGCTGAAATGCGAGGAACCCCTTACGTCCCGGAACGGAGTCACACACAAAGTGTCAATAGTGAGGACTGAAACCGGCCAGACACACAGGCAAAGCAGAACTGGCGTTCCGCACTCCATGACGCTTCGCGTTCGCAGTGGGCGAAGGATGTACCGACAGGTCTTGGAGTGCGTGCGCGGCAGCGCCGCTTTTCCACTGGCGCAGCCAGCGTTTTGTGATGACCGAACTACGCTGGAAATATGACAATATCATTAACTGACCCCTCGGCCTTTTTCGCTCTTTCCGGGACAATATCATTAGGTGACCGCTCGGCCTGCTCAAATATCCTCCTTTAGGCAGTCATCCGTCATAATGGTCGTGGTCACCAATATGGCATCTTTTCGGCTGTAACGCCGCGTGTAAGGTTTCATGACGTAATCGTGTAATTCAAGAATGTTGTTCTCGCCCTTATCATAAGGCACGATCAAGTACTGAATGTCATCTGGGGAGATCTTCAATGCGTATTGCTTCGCGAACAGTTTATCATGTCTGGTCCTCTTAGATTCATCAAAATAGTCCTTCCATTTCCAAAATGCTGGCTCAGGAACGTATCGCCACTCTCGTTCGTCGTAAAACCGTACTCTCCGTTTAACTTGGTTATTCCTCCAGGCGGGTCCTATATTGGGCTTTGTATAGGCTGACAAAAATTTGTTTTCGTCGGCGTCAGTCTATGGT
>JBEKIA010000028.1:0-35966 GCA_050011995.1 Verrucomicrobiota bacterium | reverse complement strand
AGGATCAACCGGCGCCGCCCTGGATCCGTCAAGGAACGGTGATGATATCATTCTGGGCCGGGGCGGAGACGTCTTCGATCCTGGCGTACTGCACCAGGAGGTTGATGACCTTGTCGTGAAGGATGGGGCGATGGATCACCTCCTCCACGCGGTGGTTCTTTTCCAGTTCCTGGTAAAGCTTCTCGACGGGCATCTGGTGCTCGATCGCCAGCGACTGGAGCCGCGCCAGGATGTCCGTTTGTTCCACCCGGATTCCTTCCTTTTCGGCAATCTTCTGAAAAACGAACATGGCTTTGATCCGGTCCCGGGCCATGTTGTTGGCGGTGGCGTAAATATTGTCCTTTTCCGCGTCGAGCGCCTCCTTGGGGACGCCGCGCTGCTGGTTTTCGTTGACAATACTATAGACGAGATTGCGCGTCTCGGCGGTCACCACGCCTTCGGGCAGGTCGCACTGGACGCTCTGGAGGAGGGCCTGCGTCACCTGCTGGCGGATTTTGCGGTTCTGCGTCTGGTTCCACTCGTTCTGCAAATCGGCGCGCACCCCTTCGCGCAAGGCTTCCAAACTCTTGGCCCCCCACGATTCGGCAAACTTCTGGTTCAGTTCCGGCAGGAGCTTCTCCTTGACTTCCACCACTTCGACCTCATAAACGCCTTTCTTGCCGGCCAGCGCCGGGAGCATAAAATCCGCCGCGAAATCAATGGAAACCGTTCGTTTCTCGCCCGCCTTGGCCCCCAGCAATTGGCCGCTGAAACCGGGCAGGAAAGAATCCTTCTCCGTTTCGATCCAGAAAGCCTTGTTCGCCGTCAGGCCCTTGGCGGTGGAGGCCGTCTCGGTGATCGGTTTGCCCTCGCAGGTTCCGCTGTAATTGACCACCACGGCGTCGCCTTTCCTGGCCGCGCGGTCCACGGTGAGGAAGGTCTTTTGGCGCTCGCGAAACAGGTGCAACGCCCGCTCGATGTCCGCGGGGGCGGCGCCGCCGATTTCGCGCTGGGCGCGGAGGCCCTTGTATTCGGGCAGGGCAAATTCCGGGGCGGTTTCCATGGTGGCGACAAAATGGAGCGGCTGGCCGCGGGTGAATTGGACTTCCTCAATATCGGGCGCGAGCACCGGGGTGATTTTCTGCTCCGCCACCGCGGCGCGGTAGGAATCGGTGATCACCTTGCTTTTCACCTTGTCTTGAATCTCCGTCTCAAAGCGTTTGAACACCATCTCCTTGGGGGCCTTGCCCGGACGAAAACCGGGGAACCTGGCCTGGCGCTGGAAATCCCTGGTAATTTCCTCAAAGGTTTCCTCAATCTTTGCTGGTTCGACCTCCACTCGCATCAATTTTTTGCAGGGAGCCAAAATCTCGACCGTTACATTCACAAAAAGCCTTTCGATTCGATGGTCAATCCGACACACCGAGCTTGCAACGCTACGGATTGCCGGGCGGGGCGTCAAGCTAATCAGCCTCATTTTTGAAAAAAGGGCTTGCGGAGGCAAGGAACGCTGGTAGGTTGTCGGCCCTTGATTTATGAGATCTGATATTCATCCTAAATACGTGGAGGCCGAGATCCGTTGCGCTTGTGGCAACGTGATCAAAACCCGCTCCACCAAGCCGCACATGATGCTCGGCATCTGCAACCTCTGCCACCCCTTCTACACCGGCACGCAGAAATTCGTGGATACGGCCGGCCGCGTGGACAAATTCCAGCAGCGCATGGTCAAGACCCAGGCCGCCCAGGCCGCCCAGGCCGCCAAATCCGCCCGCAAGAGAAAGTAGCCCCTTTCCTCCCGACCGCCCGCCAAAGCCGCAACTTTCGCGGGCGGTCGCTTTTTTTGCGGGCGGCGCCCCGTCGGCTTTCCGCAAAACCCCATCTTTTTTGCCAGTGGATTTGCGCCCCTACATTGAGAAATTCGCCCGCCGCCAGGCCGGGGTTGAGGCCGCCCTGAGCGATCCCAGGTTATTCGATGTTCCCGCCAAGGCGCAGGAACTGGCCCGCGAATACGCCCGCCTGAAGGAATTGACCGCCGGCGGCGAGCGCTATTTGAAAATTCTCGCCGACCTGGCGGAACACGCCGCGACGCTCAAGACCGAGCCGGCCGACAGCGAGCTGGCCCAGTTGGCCAGGGAAGAGGTCACCCAACTCCAGGCCGAGGAAAAAGTCCTGGCCCGCAAAATTTGCCAGGGCCTGGCGCCGCCCGACCCGGCGGATTCGCGCAACACCATCATCGAAATCCGCGCCGGGGCGGGCGGATCGGAATCGGCCCTCTTCGCCGCCGACCTCTACCGCATGTTCACGCATTATGCCGAAAAGCGCGGCTGGAAGGTGGCGAACATGGACAGCAGCCCTTCGGATCTGGGCGGGTTCAAGGAAATTATTTTCGGCGTGACCGGCCGGGATGTTTTCAAGCGCCTCAAATACGAGAGCGGCGTGCATCGCGTCCAGCGCGTGCCCGCCACGGAGGCGCAGGGCCGCATCCACACCAGCACGGCCACCGTCGCCGTCCTGCCGGAGGCGGAGGAAGTGGACATCGAGATCCGGCCGGACGAGTTGGAAATCAACGTTTGCCGGGCCTCGGGCAAGGGCGGCCAGGGCGTCAACACCACCGACTCCGCCGTGCAGATCATCCACAAGCCGACCGGCATGATCGTGCGTTGCGCCGACGAGCGCTCCCAGCAAAAGAACAAAGTCACCGCCATGACCGTGCTGCGCTCGCGCCTGCTGGAGCGGAAAGTCGCCGAGGAAAACGCCCGCTACGCCGCCCGCCGCAAGGACCAGGTCGGCACCGGGGAGCGCAACGAGCGCATCCGCACCTACAATTTCCCGCAAAACCGCGTCACCGACCATCGCATCGAACTGACGCTCCACAATTTGTCGGCGTTTCTCGAAGGCGACATGGATTGCCTCATCGAGCCATTGATGGCCCACGACATGGAACAACGCCTCGCCGCCTTGACTCTTTGACCCCATGCCCATTGAAGCGCTCATCTTCGACTGCGATGGCACGCTGGCCGACAGCATGCCTCTGCACTGGCGCGCCTGGAAGCAGGTGACCGAACGCCACGGAATCCAATTCCCGGAGGACCGTTTTTACTCCTTGGGCGGGGTGCCGGCCCGCGACATTTTGAAAATGCTCGGCGAAGAGCAGGGCCGCCCGATGGACTACGCGGCTGTGGCCCGGGAGAAGGAAGCCGCTTTCGAGCAAATGATCCCGCAAATCCCCCTGGTGGGGCTGATCGCGAAAATTGCGCGTGAGAACTACGGCAAGCTTCCCCTGGCGGTGGCCTCCGGCGGAACCCGCCGCGTCATCACCCAAACCCTCCATCATTTGGGCATCGCCCATCTCTTCCAGGCCGTCGTGGTCAGCGAAGACGTCGCCCGCCAGAAACCCGCCCCCGACATCTATCTCGAAGCCGCGCGCCGCCTGGGAGTCGCCCCGCGCAATTGCCGGGCCTACGAGGACACCGATCTGGGCCTGGCCGCCATCCGCGCCGCCGGCATGGAAGCGGTGGACGTGCGTCCCCTGCTGGCCGCCGGATGAGAAAACAGCATCAAGGCAGAACGTGCCCCGGGATGCTGCAGCGCGGTTTCTCGCCGATGGTGCCGATGATGTATTTGCCGCCAGCCGGGCAGACCGGGAAATTGCCGCCGCGTCCGCGGCCAAAATAGGGCGTGAGGTCTTGCTCGGTGGGTGTGTCGGAATTCTGCTTGTGATTTTCCAGCGCCCATTGCCCTTTGGCGGCGTCTATGAGCCTGAGATTGATGATGCAGGCGTTTTGTGGCGTCCTTGTGATGGTGCCGCCGCGTCGCGCCATGGCTCCGGTAGTGGCGGCCGCATTGGCCTGCGCCGTGTTTCTGGCCCGGACGAAATTGGGGATGGCAATGGCGGCCAACACGCCGCCCACCGCGACGGCCGGGAGGATCACGGCCGCGCTGCCCATGGATTTGTTTCCGTTGCCGAAGGCCTCCCATCCTTCCGAGCCGTTGACGCTGACGGAGTAGGAGAAAGCGGCATTGGATTTGATCATGTCCTGCCAGATTTTTGTCTGGCCGCCCAGCGCCCCGGCTTGGGCGCCGGCCACGCCCTGCATGGCCTGGCTGAACGACTTGCCAAACTTCTCACTGACCAGCGTAAAATTGTTCCCTTCGCTCGGAATGCCCTGCGACAGCTTTTTGAATTCCGGGGTGGATTTGAAACCGCTCTTCTTTCCCGTCTGCACCGCGATAATCTCCCGGAGCAGCGTGTCGGAGGAGGTCAGGAGAAGATAATCCCCGCTGCGCGCCAGGGTGGGGCTGAGGCTGACCGGCAGGGGGAGCGGGAAGGTAAGGCTGATGGTCTTGATGCCGTCCTGAGTCATTTTGGCGACCAGGGGGTTGCCGGTCGTGAGTTGGTCAACGCGGTTGTAGATCGCATCATTCTTCACCTTGATGAAAATGGCCAGGGCCGGATCGGGAATGTCCATCGAGTTGGTGCCGAGGGGCAGGGTGACTTGTTTGGATTCATCGAGCGTAAAAATAACGCCGTAACCGCCGCCCAGGGAGCCGAGCGCATCATCCAGGCTGATGCCGGCCGCAGACTTGAACTGCTCCGGAAACGCGGCCAGCGCCTTGTCCACCTCTGGAATGTGGAGCTGTTTGAGTTCGCTATCTATCGTTTTCCACACCAGCGGAACATCCACGTCCGCGTACATTGCGAAGGCGGTGTCTTCCGGCAGCAAATCCAATTCCTTGAGAGGATGGGCTTCCTTGCCGAAAGCCGACCACATCGCGCCGTCGGCCTGGCCCTCATAATGGTGGACGACCAATTTGCTGTAATAGAAGCCCGGCTCGCGCGCAATCGAGCTGGCCCCCACGCCGCTGATGTTCTCCACGCCGCTGTCTTTGACCAGGGCGCCGATCGCTTCAAAAATCCGGGCGACGTTCTCGCTTCCCAGCGCCGGCGCGAGCGGCATCTGGCTAAAGACATTGCTGTAGGTGGCGATGTTCTTGGACAAGCTGCTCAAGGCCTGCTCGGTGCTGAGGTAAAGATAAAAGTTGCCGCCTTTGTCGAGTTTAGCCGTGACCTGGTCAAAGCTGTTCTTCTCGGCGGAAACGATGCCAGCCCCTCCATGAGAGCTTGGGGGGGCCGGCCTGGCGCCGAGCGGGGTGGAAACCTCGTTTTTCTTGCAACCGGCCAGGAGGGCAACGGCGCTGATGAGCAGGGGCAGGGAGATGAGTTTTAAAATGCGGGCATTCATGATTTTTCGTTTAGTCAAATAATTGCTTTTCACCAGCAAACCCTGTTGCGCCCCAAATGGCGAGCACAAAATTGCGCCGCTTTTGTAATGGACCAGAGCACGTTTCCTGCTTTCGAATTTCACTGCGCGCGGCCGAATTTCTTTTCCAGCTCGCGGAAGTTCATTTCGATCAGTGTGGGCCGGCCGTGAGGACAAGTGTAGGGCATGGCGCAATGGCGCAAATCCTCAATCAAATTCTCCAACTCCGGGCGGGCCAGCGGATCATGGGCCTTGACGGCGTGACGGCAGACGGTCTTGGCCACGGTCTGCTCGCCCAGCCGCAAGGTGTTGACCGCCTGGCCGGCCGCCTTCAATTCGTCCACCAGCGTGAGAACAAACCGGCGCGGATCGCCCGTCTTGACAAATGGCGGCAGAGCGTCCAGCAAAAACGTCCGTTCGCCAAACTCGCTCAAACCGACCCCTAATCGGCTCAGGGTGGGCAGTTGCTCGCGCAGAAAACGGGCGTCGCGCACCGGCAACTCCACCGTTTCCGGCAAGAGCAGCCGTTGGGAAGGCGCGGCGCTGGATTCCTCCAGGCGGCGCAGCATTTGTTCAAACAGAACCCGTTCATGCGCCGCGTGCTGGTCCAGCAAGACCAGCCCGCGGTCGGATTCCAGCACCACATAGAGCAGGCCGACCACGCCCACCAGGCGCAATGGGACTTGCAGAAGCGGGACGGGAGCCGCGGGCGCGGCGGGCGGGGCGGGCGCGGGCGAGGATGGAGGATGGAGGATGGAGGACGGCAAAACAAAGCCCGCAGCGGGAGGCTCAGCGGGCGGGGCATTGCTGATGGGGGATTGCGGACGGCGGATTGGCAAATAGGTCCCATTCATCCCATCCGTCCCATCCGTCCCATCCGACTGATCCGGCTGATCCGACTGATCAGGCGCGGGGCCGGCAACGCCGGACGGCGGCGGAGCGAGTTTTGGAAATTCCGGCTGATCCGTTGCGGGCGGGAGGCTGGGCGCGGGTTTTGCAACGGCCCGGGCCGCCGCCCTTTTGGCGGGGACGTGGTAAGTTAAGAGCGTTTCCCGAATCGCCTGGGACAGCAATTGGCGCACGGCCTTTTCGCGATGGAATTTCACCTCGCGCTTGGCCGGGTGGATGTTCACGTCCACCTCCGCCGGATGGACTTCCAGAAACAGGCAGCAAACCGGATACCGGTCTTTCATCAATGCCGTGTGATAACCCTCCAGCAACGCATAATTGATCCCGCGATTCTCCACCGGCCGCCGGTTGACGAACACATACTGCTCCGCCCGGCTGGACCGCGAGACGCCCGGCGCTCCCAGCAGTCCCCAAACGCGAAACGGATGAGACGGAGTGACGCCGGCCGCGCCGGCCGCGCGTTCGGTTTCCTCGCGCGCGGCCGGCAAGTCCCCCTTGAAATCAACCTCCAGCAGCCTTTCTTCGCCGCCGCCCAGCGCGCCCCATCGTTGGCGCAAGGCGCCCAGCCGGTCTTCCTGTGGCACGGCGGGCAATTGCCAGACCGTGCGGGCGTCCTTGACAAATTCCAGCGCCACCCCCGGAAAGGCCAGCGCGGCCAGCGTCAGGTAATGCTGGATGTGCGCCGACTCGGTTTCATCGGCGCGCATGAATTTGCGGCGGGCGGGCAAATTGAAAAACAGTTGCCGCACTTCCACGCAAGTGCCGGGTGCGCTGCCGCAGCCCTTGACCGCGATGATTCTTCCCCCGTTGACCAGGATCTCGGTGCCTTCGGGCGCGGCGCTGTCCCGCTCGCGCGTGAGGAGGGTGAAACGGCTGACGCTGGCGATGCTCGGCAAGGCCTCGCCGCGAAATCCCATCGTGCTGATCGCGCTCAAATCCTCCGCCCGCAGGATCTTGCTGGTGGCGTGGCGTTCCAGGCTCAACAGCGCGTCGTCGCGGCTCATGCCCAGGCCGTCATCGGTGACGCGGATGAGGCTGCGCCCGCCGGCGTGAATTTCCACCGCCAGCCGGGTGGCTTGGGCGTCCAGGGAATTTTCCACCAATTCCTTGACGACGCTGGCCGGGCGTTCCACCACTTCGCCCGCCGCGATCTGGTTGGCCACCTGCTCCGACAATAAACGAATGCGATTCATGGAGATTGCCGGCCAGCCGGCCTGTCCGGTCCGCCTGCGTGATGCGTCACTCATGGGTGGCAGGGCGCGCACTCCGTGCGCGCCGCGGCGGGCAGAGGACTGCCCGCCCTGCCTTTCCCCCTCCGTCACCGACGCATTGTCCGCCCGCCATCTAGATCCCTGGTTCGCCTTCCGGTTTCAACCGGCGCTGGTCTTGAGAATCGGCAAGGTGAAGCCAAAAACCGCGCCGCCCTCCGGCGCGTTCCTGGCATAGACGCTCCCTTTATGGTCCTGAATAATCTTCTTGCAAATGGACAGCCCCAGGCCGGTGCCGTTGGCTTTGCCGTAGGTGGCAAAGGCCTGGAAAAGACGGTCCAGCATTTGCGGCGGAATCCCCTTGCCGGTGTCGTGGAGTTCCGTCACCACCGCCGGTTCGCTGTTGATGCTAAAACTCAGCCGGACTTTGCCGCCGCCCGGCATGGCGTCGGCGGCGTTGCCGATAAAATTATGAAACACCCGCGCCAGCCGTTGCGGGTTAATTTCCACCAGGGTCGCCGGCGGCTGGTTGACGTACTCCACCTTCACCGACTTGAGCGCGGCCTCCGGCTGAATTTCTTCGATCAATTGCAGCACAAACGCGCTGTAATCCAGCCGGGCCGGAATGAAGTTCGTGCTGGACCCCTGGGCAAACTCCAGCAGTTCATTGACCATGTTGGTGATGCGGTCCACCTGCTTGCGAATCCGCACTTTGGAAACCTGGCGCGATTCCGCGGTGGCCGAGGGCATGCAAGCCATGTCCGCGGAAATGCCGATGATATTGAGCGGATTCTTCAAATCATGCACAATCGAATTGGCAAAACGGCCCACCAGCGACAGCCGTTCCGCCTCCAGCACCTCCTTGGTGTATTTGTCATTGAAATCCCGGATGCGCTTGCTGATCTCCCGCACGATCGCCGCCGCCAGCCGGGGCGTGCGGCCCAACAGTTCCAGCAAATCGGACCGGGAAATGAAATAAACCACGGCCTTTCCGTCGGCCACCGCGCTCAGCGAGCGCATATTATCGTCCAGCACCGCCATTTCTCCAAACAGATCCCCCTCCGCCGCCTGCGAAAGGGGGCGGGCCTCGCCGTGCGCCACCACCTTGGCCAGGGTGATGGTTCCTTCCTTCACCACGTAAATGCCGTCGCCGGGGTCGCCTTCCTGAAAGATGGATTGATTGTGTGAAAAAGACCGTTCCTGCGTCACCTTCCGCACCTTCGCAAGGTCCGCAGGCGGCAGATCACAAAACAGTTTGCTGGATTCTAATGGCACCATGTCCTTAGTTTATGCTGAAAACCGGAAAGGTAAAGAAAAATGGATCATTCGGTCGAGAAACGATAGATGATGGTGTGGCGGTAGGTTTCCCCGGGCCGGAGCACCGCGCTGGGAAAATTGGGATGGTGGATGGAATCGGGGAAATGCTGCGGCTCCAGGCAAAGGCCGTGGCGGCGTTGATAGACCCAGCCGCCTTTGCCGGTGATCGTGCCGTCCAGAAAGTTGCCGCTGTAAAATTGCACGCCGGGCTGGGTGGAAAGCACCTCCAGCGCCCGGCCCGATGTCCGCTCCGTCACCCGCGCGATGACCGCCAGTTGATTGGGCGCTTTGTTGGGGACCCAGTTGTGGTCGTAGCCGCCTCCCAATTTCAACTGCTCATCCTTCTCCTCGATGCGCGCGCCGATGGCCGCCGGCCGGCGGAAATCAAACGGCGTGCCGGCGACCGATTGCAGCCGTCCGGTCGGAATCAGCGTGCTGTCCACCGGCGTGAATTGATCGGCGTTGATTTGCATGAAATGATGGAGCACGTCGCCCCGCCCCGCCAGGTTGAAGTAGGAATGATGGGTGAGGTTGACGATGGTGTCCTGGTCGGTGGTCGCCGTGAAATCCAGCCGCAGCCCGTTGTCATGTGTCAGCGTATAGACCGCCAGGACGCGGAGGTTGCCGGGAAAACCCTCCTCGCCGTCCGGGCTGAGGTAACGCAATTCCACAGCCGGGCCGTCCGGCGCCAGCATGGATTTGGCCTCCCAAACCACTTTGTCAAATCCACGCAATCCGCCGTGCAGCGAGTTGGGTCCATTATTGAGAGCCAGTTGGCGGGTGACACCGTTGAGCGTGAAGCGGCCCTTGGCGATGCGGTTGCCGCAGCGCCCGACCAGGCTGCCGAAATACGGCGTCGCCGTCAGATACCCCTCCAAGTTGTCGTAGCCCAGCACCACGTCGCCCAGCCTGCCCCGCCGGTCGGGAACCAGCCATGAGGTGACAATGCCGCCGTAATTGGTCAGCCGGACTTCCACCCCGTTGGCGTTGCGCAAGGTGTAGAGATTTGCCGGCTTGCCGTCGCGCGTCGCCCCGAAGGGTGCGCTGATGATTTCTCCAGTTGATGGGTTCATGGCGCGGACACTGCCAGACCTGCCCGGAAAAATCCAGCCCTAATCGCCCTGATCCCAAAACCGGCTTTTTGCTTGCATTAGTTGGCCATCTTTTTGTATCGTCCTCAGTGTTCCAGATAAGCCCGGTTTTTGCATTCCTAAACCAAATTACCGAACGGAAATTTATGCCTCTCCAATTTAAAAGACAGCGTGATCAAAGTCTGCGGGATGTTTGTTTTGGCGCGCTTCCCCATCTCGCAAACGCGGGAACCATGCTCCGGCATCTCCTGATCCCCATTACCGCCGCTTTGTCCGTCTCGGCCTCCGTCTTCGCCGCCCCGGTCCCCGTGCCGGGGGATGCGCCTGTCCCTGTGGATCACCTGCGCCTGGGCAATCCCGCCGTTTTGCCCATGACCGGCATCTGGCGCTTCAAGCTCGAACATGGCACCAGCCCCGCCGTCAGGGGCGAACTCCCCGCCGACGCCGCTGTGCCCGACTTCGCCACCACCAATGCCTCCGATGCCAGTTGGACGAACATCCCCGTCCCTGCCAATTGGGAAATCGAAGGCTTTTCCATCCTCACTTACCAGTTGCGCGGCGGCGACCTCTCCGATGACATCGGCCTTTACCGCCGCTGGGTGGATGTCCCGGCCTTCTTTGCCGGCCAGCGCGTCCTGTGGCATTTTGACGGCGTTTATGACGGCGCGGAAGTCTTCGTCAACGGCCAGCGCGCCGGCTAAGACAACTTCCACCAGCAACCTGGAGAGAGGCAGCTTTTGGTGTCTGGGCGGCATCTACCGCGAGAACTACCTTGTCGCCCTTCCGCCCCTGCATGTGGAGGATGTCACGGTCGTCACCGACTTGGATGACCAGTACAAAGATGCCACGCTCAAGTCCACTGTCCGCGTCGCCGGCCCGGCGGGGGCGCATTTCATTCTAACCGGCGAACTGTATTCCCTCGACGGCGCCAAGGTTGCCATCCCTGCCATGAGCCAGGCCGCCGACATCGGCGCCGACGGAGCCGCCACTCTCACCTTATCCGCGCCCGTGACCGCCCCCAAACTCTGGTCGGCCGAGAAGCCCAACCTCTATTATGTGTTCTACCGCCTGTCGGACGGCAGCCAGACCGTTGAGCGCGTGCAGGACCGCATCGGTTTCCGCAAGATCGAGATCAAAGGCGGCGTGTTTATGGTCAATGGCGTGCCGGTCAAAATGGCCGGCGTCTGCCGCCATGAGGAGTTCTCACCCTGGGGCCACGCCCTGAACGAGGATTGCTGGAAAACCGACATCATCCTCATGAAGGCCGCCAACGTCAACGCCGTTCGCACCGCCCACTATAACCACGCGGAGCGCTTCATGGAGCTGTGCGACGAGGCCGGCTTCTACGTGCTGGACGAAGTGCCCTTCTGCTGGGTCAACACCGAGTTGAACAACACCAACCGCGTCTGGGCCTACATTTCCCGCTCCCAGGAAACCCTCCACCGCGACAAGAACCGCGCCTGCGTCGTTGTCTGGGGTTGCGGCAACGAAAACGGCTACGGCGCCAATGCCCAGGCTTCGTTCGACTACATGAAGGCCAACGACCCCACGCGTCCCGCCTTGATCTCCCAGCAAGGCCCAGGCCCAAACCCCAAGACCGACTTTGACGACTACCATTATCCATCCGTCTCAAGCCTCAGGGCCATGACCACCAGTCCCAACCGCGCCAAATACCCCGTCATTGTCACCGAGTACGCCGGCGCGCAGGATGCGTGGGGCCAGACCCTGGTGGACAACTGGGAAGCCATGTGGCCCGCCGACGCCATCACCGGCGCCTTCATCTGGGAATGGCAGGACCAGGGCCAGCTCGACAGATTCCCCGATCGCTGGTCCATCCACAGCTCCTTCGCTCCGCCTGCCGACGCCACCCCCGGCGCCGCGCCGCCGATCTCCGGCATTCCGACCGCCAACCTCACGACCGGCATGCGCCCCTCAGGCGGCGGCGGGACCGTCGCTGCCGATCGCCAGATCAAACCCATGCCGTTCTGGAACCTCAAGATGGAATACAGCCCCATCAAGATTGCCGCCCACGAGGCTGACTTGGTGTCCGGCCAATGCGTCGTTCCAATCCAAAACCGGTATTCCTTTACTGATCTGGCCGAACTGACCTGCCGCTGGCAGGCGCTGGCCGGAGAGAAGGTGCTCGCCGGCGGCGAAAGCCACATTGCCGCCAAACCCCGTTCCTCGGTGGACGCCACTTTCCCCTTCACGGCTGGCATGGAAACACTGCGCCTGGAATTTATCCATCCCGACGGCCGCAGTGTCTATGCCGCGCGATTGCGCGCCAAAGGCTACTCCGGCCCCGCCGCTCCCGCCGCCCTGGCTGCCGCCGGGCCAGTCGGCCTGTCCGAGACGGACCAGAATGTCACCGTGCAGACCGCCGGAACGCAATTGGTGCTCGACAAACACACCGGCCAAATCACCTCCTGGCGCGCTGGCGGTCAGGATGTCGTCCTCGGCGGGCCGATGCTCAACCTCGGCGGAGTTTCCCCTGTCGCCGCGGGCCGTCGTGGCGGCCGTGGCCGTGGCGCGGCTCCCGGCGCCACCGCGCAGCCGCCCCAGTACCGCAATGTCGTTGTGACTGCCAACATGGATGGCGCCAACGCCAAACTTGCGGTGGCCGCTGACATTTATCTGGCCGGTTCGGACGAACTCAAGGGCCAATTCACCTGCACCCTCGACATCCGCCCCGATGCCCAGGCCGATGTCACCTGGAATCTCGCCTGGAAAGCCGCCGACGCCACCACTCGCGAAGCCGGCCTCAAGTTCCTGCTTCCCGCCGCCGCGGATCGCATGACCTGGTACTACGAAAGCCGTTGGACCGAATATCCGGCCGGGCACATCGCCAGCCCTTATGGGTCCGTTACGAGCAAGGACACCGCTTTCGGCGCCTCCCGGCGCGACCTTCACTGGGCGTCCTTTTCCGGCGCAGGCGAATACGGCCTCGTCGCGCTGGGCCTGGACAAACCCCTGCATACGCACCAGCAGGCTGACAACAACGGCGTCACGCTGTTTCTCAACAGCGCCGTCGGCCCGGCGGCCATGTTCGAGGCCGGCCAAGACATCCGCCTGACCCAGGCCACGCCGCTGACCGGCGCCTTCCGCCTCCGTGTGGCCTCCATCGAGAAATAAAAGCAGGGACAATGCGCCAGTCTTGGTTGGTAGGGCGACTCTGTCGAGCCAACGGGTCATGTCAGAATTGCAAGACAGATGGAACCGGTATTCGCGCCATTTTTCGTCTATTGACTTCATGCGTTCTTTGAGCCAAGTTCGCCCCCCGTGATGGGAAAAGCATTGATTATAGCGGAAAAGCCCTCGGTGGCATCGGACATTGCCAAGGCCCTGGGCGGATTTGTCAAGAAGGATGATTTCTTCGAGAGCGACCGGTATGTGCTCTCGTCGGCTGTCGGGCATTTGCTCGAGCTTTGCCTGCCCGAAGGGGTGGAAGTCAAGAGCGGCAAATGGACTTTTGCCCACTTGCCCGTCATTCCGCCCCGCTTCGATCTCCAGCCCATTGAGAAAAACGCGGCCCGCCTCAATGTCCTGCTCCGCGCCATCAAGCGCAAGGATGTGGACCGGTTGATCAATGCCTGCGATGCCGGCCGGGAAGGGGAGTTGATTTTCCGTTACATTGTCCAGCACGCCAGGGCCAAACAGCCCATCCAGCGTCTCTGGCTCCAGTCCATGACCCCGGCGGCGATTCGCCAGGGGTTTTCGGCCTTGCGCTCCGACGCCGAGATGCGCCCGCTGGCCGACGCCGCCATCTGCCGTTCGGAGTCCGACTGGCTGGTCGGCATCAACGGCACCCGGGCCATGACCGCCTTCAATTCCAAGTCCGGCGGTTTTCATCTCACCACGGTCGGCCGCGTCCAGACGCCCACCCTCGCCATTTTGGTCGAGCGCGAGGAGAAAATTAAGAAGTTTGTCCCGCGCGATTATTGGGAAGTCCACGCCGCCTTCACGGCGCGGGCCGGGGATTACCCGGGGCGCTGGTTCGATGAGAAATTCACCAAGGAAGAAAGCGAACCCAATCGCGCCAGGCGATTGCTCGCCGGTTTGCGGCTGAATTTGCCCGGCGCCGCCGAACGCCTGGAGGCGGCCCGCGGCTCGCTGTGGGAGGAGCACCGTTTCGCCGCCCGCCTTTGGCATCGGGAGATTGCCGACGCCATTCAACAGAAATGCGAGGGGAAAACCGGGATCGTCGAACTGGACGAGAAAAAGCCTTCCTCCTCGGCCCCGCCGCCCCTCTACGATTTGACCAGTTTGCAGCGGGACGCCAACGGGCGTTTTGGTTTTTCGGCCAAGAACACCCTCGCGCTGGCGCAGGCGCTTTATGAAAGGCACAAGGTGCTGACCTATCCGCGAACGGATTCGCGCGCCCTGCCGGAAGATTATATCGCCACAGTCAAGACGACTTTGGACGTGTTGCGCGATTCCAGATACGAGGCCTTCGCCAGCCAGATTTTGCGCAACGACTGGGTGAAACCCAACAAGCGCATTTTCAACAACGCCAAGGTTTCCGATCACTTTGCCATCATCCCGACCAACGTCGTCCCCAAACATTTGTCCGAGCCGGAACAGAAGTTATATGATTTGGTGACCAAGCGATTCCTGGCGGTGTTCTATCCGCCCGCCGAATTTCTCATCATTACGCGCGTGACCCGCGTCGAGGGGGAGCCTTTCAAGAGCGAAGGCAAGGTGATGGTCAAGCCCGGCTGGATGGAAGTCTATGGCAGGGAAGTTTCCCTGGATGACGCGCCCATCCTGGCGGCCGTTGCGCCTGGGGAGCGGGTGAAGGCGGCCCAAGTCCAGGTGCGGACCGATCCCACCAAGCCGCCGGCGCGCTTTTCCGAAGCCACCCTCCTGTCGGCCATGGAAGGGGCGGGCAAATTGATCGAAGACGAGGAATTGCGGGACGCGATGAGCGAAAAGGGCCTCGGCACGCCCGCCACCCGCGCGCAAATCATCGAAGGTTTGATTTGGGAACGATACGTTCTGCGCAACGGACGCGATTTGCAGCCGACGGCCAAGGCTTTTTCCCTCATCACGCTGCTGCGCGGGCTGGAGATTCCGCAACTGGTCTCCCCGGAACTGACCGGCGACTGGGAATTCAAGCTCAACCAGATGGCGCGCGGCAAATTGAGGCGCGAAGATTTCATGAGGGAAATCGCCGGGGCCACGCGCGAGATCGTGGCCAAGGCCAAAGGCCATGAAAGCGACACCGTGCCCGGCGATTTTGGCGAATTGAAAACCCCCTGCCCGAAATGCGGCGGGGTCATCAAGGAAAACTACAAGAAATTTCAATGCCAGAAATGCGACTTCTTCCTCTGGAAAATCGTGGCGGGCCGCCAGTTGGAAATCGCCGAAGCCGAAGAACTCATCGCCAAACGCGTTGTCGGCCCCTTGCAGGGTTTCCGCAGCAAAACGGGCCGGCCCTTTTCCGCCCTCATCAAACTCTCTCCCGAGCTCAAGGCGGAATTCGACTTCGGCCAGCAGGACGCCCAGGACCAGGCCGCCGCCGACGCCCTGGACTTCACCGGGCGCCAGCCTTTCGGCAAATGCCCCCACTGCGGTTCCCCCGTTTACGAGGACGGCATGGGTTATATATGCGAAAAAACGGCCCGCCGCCAGGGCTGCGCGTTTCGCACCGGCAAAGTCATCCTGCAGCGCCCGCTCGAGCCGGCGCAGGCCCAAAAATTATTGACGGCTGGCCGCACCGATTTGCTGGAAAAATTCATCTCCAAGAAAGGCCGGCCCTTCAAGGCCTTCCTCGTCGTCGGCGAAGGCGGCAAGGTCAACTTCGAGTTTGAGGCGCGCGGCGCGAAAAAAACCGGCGCGCCCGGCGGCCCGTCCGCCCCCCGGCAGCCGGCCGCAAAGCCAGACTTGACAAAGGCCGCGGCCGTCGCCGCCTGCCCCCTTTGCGGCGGGCGCGTGCTGGAAACCGAGACGCAGTACCTTTGCGAAAAATCCCAGGCCGCGAAAAAGCCGTGCAGGTTCAGGGCCAGCCGGACCATTTTGGGGCAGCCGCTGGACCGCGCCCAGCTCGGCAAGTTGCTGGAAGACGGGCGGACCGATCTGCTGACCCATTTTACTTCCAAGGCCGGCAAGCCTTTTTCCGCTTTCCTGGTGCTGCAGGACGGCGGCAAAGTCGGCTTCGAATTTCCCACCCGCGGCGGCTAGGCGGCAAATTTCAAAGGTGGGGCGGGCAGTCCTCTGCCCGCGGCGCGCACGCAGTGCGCGCCCTGCCAGCCAGCACTGACGCTTTTCTTTCACCGCAAGAATTTGCTGGATTTTTCCGGCGCATCCACCTATATTCTGCATTCAGAAGAGATACGGTGAGAAATTGCAGAACCAGTTCTGGGCCGGGATGGTTTCGCCAGCCGGGGAAACGGCGGGAGGCGGCTTTTACCTTGTTGGAGTTGCTGGTGGTCATCGCGGTGATTGTGATTCTGGCGGGCTTGTTGCTGCCGGCTTTGAGCGGGGCCAAGGAAAGCGCCAGGAGCATCAACTGCCAGAGCAATTTGAAGCAATTGCAGCTTTGCTGGCAACTCTATGCCGACGATTACGCGGGCGTTTTCGTCCCCAACGACTGGATTGCCGCGGATGGGAGCGGCGTGGCCGACTTTGAAAGTTTTATGCAGACATCATGGTGCCCCGGTGATGCGCGGACGGACACCACCACCTCCAACATCCAGCAAGGGCTGCTGTTCCCCTACAACACTTCCACGGCGATATACCATTGTCCCTCCGATTTTTCGACCGTGGAGGATGCCAATTGGAACCCGCTGCCGCAGCTTCGCAACCGCAGCTACAACATGAGCCAGTCCGTCAATGGATATCCTTATTTGGTGGACCAGGATCTGGGATATCCGGTGGACGCGATCCAGCCTTGCTTCGCGAGTTTCTCGGCCATCACCAATCCGGCGCCCTCCGGGCTTTTCGTTTTCCTGGACGAAAATGAAGTGACTTTATTGGACCCCCAGTTTGGGTACCCGCCGCCAGGATGGGGCGCGCAGTGGTGGGACATGCCCTCCAACCGCCACAATCAGGGGGCCAACTTCTCCTTCGCCGACGGGCACGTCGAGCACTGGAAGTGGCAGGCCCCAATGCAGGCTTCCCTTCCCACCGGCTTCGTGCAACCGGTGCCGGGCCCGCAAATGCCCGATTACACGCGGGTGGGGAATGCCATGCGGCAAAAGCCGTTCGACGGGCTGGCGGATTGACCGGATTTGCGCTGCCGGGTTCAAGCCTCTTCTATTCACCACCGCCGTGGAGCGGCTTGTTTTTCATCCCGGCCGCGCGCGAGAATTTCACCCGGCGATTTGGCTGGATTGTTTCGGCGAATCAGTGTATGCTTTCGTATCTCAGGAGAGATACGGTGAGAAATTGCAGAACCAGTTCTGGGTCGGAATGGTTGCGCCGGCCGGGGGAACGGCGGGAGGCGGCTTTTACCTTGGTGGAATTGCTGGTGGTCATCGCGGTGATTGTGATTCTGGCGGGCCTTTTGCTGCCGGCTTTGAGCGGGGCCAAGGAAAGCGCCAGGAGCATCAACTGCCAGGGCAATTTGAAGCAATTGCAGCTTTGCTGGACTCTCTATGCGGACGATTACGCGGGTGTTTTCGCGCCGAACAATTGGATTGATGACGAGGGCATGTCCACCAACGGACCCTTCGAACAATACAACATGCTGATTTCGTGGTGCCCCGGCAACGCCCGGACCGATACCACCACTTCCAACGTCCAGCAAGGGCTGCTGTTTCCGTACAACACGTCCACAGCGATTTATCATTGCCCGTCCGACGTTTCCACCATTGAGGACGCCAATGGGAACCCGCTGCCGCAGCTTCGCAACCGCAGTTACAACATGAGCCAATCGGTGAACGGTTACGGTTGGATGACCAATGCCTACATGGATCCTCCAGGCCCCGTGGACGCCACCCAGCCCTGTTTTGAGAAGTATTCCGACATCACCAATCCGACCCCTTCCCGTCTCTTCGTTTTTATGGACGAGAATGAGGTGACATTGGAAGACGCCCAGTTTGGCTACCCGTCGCCGGGCGGGGGTTGGGGCTGGGAATGGTGGGACATGCCCTCCAACCGCCACAATCAGGGGGGCAACCTCTCCTTCGCCGACGGGCACGTCGAGCACTGGAAGTGGCAGTCCCCCATGATCGCTCTTTACCCTCCCGGCTATGCGCAACCTGTCCTGCCGGCGCAAATGCCCGATTATACGCGGGTGGGAAGCGCCATGCGGATCATCCCGGTGGACGGCACGGACTCATTTTAACGAGATTTCCCCCGCCACGGGCCGCCGGACGCACTTCCCGCTGCCGCACTTCCCGCTTGCTCTCCGGCCCCGGAGTGGTATTTATTGGCGGCTTTTATGAATTATAAAATTTCCAATCGCGCCGCGGCGCTGACGCCCTCCATCACCCTGGCCGTGGATGCGAAGGCCAAACAAATGAAGGCCGAGGGCGTTGACGTGGTGGGCTTCGGAGCCGGCGAGCCGGACTTCCCCACCCCGCCGCACATCGTCGAGGCGGCCGTCAAGGCCCTCCAGGCCGGCTTCACCAAATACACCCCCAGCAGCGGCATCCCGGAGTTGCGCCAGGCCGCGGCGGACAAATTCAAACGCGACAACGGACTGACTTACAAACCGTCGCAAATCATCATTTCGTGCGGCGGCAAGCACTCCTGTTTCAATATCATCATGGCCTTGTGCAATCCCGGCGACGAAGTCATCATCCCCGCGCCGTATTGGCTGAGTTATCCCGAAATGGTGCGTCTGGCGGAAGGCACGCCCGTCATCCTCCCCACCGACGACGAGACGGAATTCAAAATCACGCCGGAGCAATTGCGCGCCGCCATCACCCCGCGCACCCGCCTGTTCATCCTCAACTCGCCCAGCAACCCGACCGGCTCCCTTTACTCCCGCCAGGAAATCCAGGCGCTGGGGGATGTCTGCGTCGAGAACGACGTGCTCATTCTGAGCGACGAGATTTACGAAAAGCTGGTTTATGACGGGGCCGAACATGTCAGCGTGGCCGGTTTTTCGCCGCAGCATTATGAGCACACCATCATTGCTCACGGGCTGGCCAAGGCTTATTCCATGACCGGCTGGCGCATCGGCATCACGGCGGCGCCCGAGCCGATTGCCAAGGCCATTGACGCCATCCAGAGCCACAGCACGAGCAACCCGACTTCCTTCGCGCAGAAGGGGGCGGTGGCGGCCTTGAACGGCCCACAGGATCATCTGCCGGTCTGGCTGGCGGAGTTCGCGCGCCGCCGGGCCTTTGCCTGGAAGAAGCTCAACAGCATTCCCCGCGTGGCCTGCGTCAACGCCAAGGGCGCCTTCTATCTTTTCCCCAACATTTCCGGGCTGGGGCTGAAATCCATGGATTTCTGCGCCAAACTGTTGGAAGAGCAGAAAGTGGCGGTCGTGCCGGGGATTGCTTTTGGCGCGGACGACTACGTGCGCATCAGTTACGCGACGAGCATGGAGAACCTGGAAAAAGGCCTGAACCGCATGGAAGCTTTCGCCCGCTCCCTCCTGTAGCGGCGGTCTATGACCGCCGCCGGAGCGCAACCCAAGCCTTCCTGGCGGGAGCCGCCAGGCTGCCGAAACATGAAACACATCTGCCGGATGCTGGGTGCGTGGTGCTTCCTCGCGGCGTTCCAGGCCGGAGCGGCCGCGCCCGTTATCCTCTCCCAACCCCAAAGCCTCACTGTCAACAACGCTTCCGCCGCCGCCTTCACGGTCGTGGCGACGAACGCGGCCGCCTGCCAATGGCGATTTTCGGGCACGAACACGGCGGGCGCCACCAATCTGCCGGGCGCAACCAACGCCACGTTGAGCCTGGATAATGTGACCAGCAACCAGGCGGGAAACTATACCGTGGTGGTGACCTCCCCGGACAACCTCTCCGTGACCAGCGCGCCGCCGGCGGTGTTGACGATCATTCCCGGAACGATCCTCCAGTTCACTCTCTCCAAGTATCCGAACGGCGGCAGCAGCAATGTCGTGGTCCAGTTATTTGACCATGACAAGCCGGCCACGGTCCAGAATTTCGTGCATTATATAAGGTCGGGCGCCTATTCGAATATGTTCTTTGACCGGCTCCTTCCGGGATTCGTGTTGCAAGGCGGCGATTGGTTCGCGCAAGACCAGACCAATTCCACCCCCCCTCCGGTGCTGGGCCAGATTTACCAGACCTATGTCCAAGAATTGCTGGTCAACAATCCGCCGCTGCCGGAGCAGATTGACAGTGAGTTTTTTGTGGGGCCGACGGTGAGCAACCGGCAGGGAACCATCGCCATGGCCCTGTCGGCCGGCGATGCGGATTCGGCGGCAAACGCCTTTTTCTTCAATCTGGTGGACAATGCCGATCTCGATGTTTTTACCAATGACCAGGGTCCTTTTACCGTCTTCGGGCGCGTCGTGAGCGGCTCCAATGTCCTCCAATACTTCAATAATACCAATGAATTCTCCAAGCCGGCCTTCACCACCATTCCAACCAACAACATCTTCACCAACGGCATCTTCGACGAGATTTATCTCGGGGGCGAAGCCTTCACCGATTTGCCGGTCAACTATCATGGCTCGGCCATCCCCGCGGATGCGAGCCTGTTTTTTGTGAGTTTTACTTTTATCACACAGCCCGTCGTGGATACCAATCCGCCGACGGTTTCGATTACATCTCCCGCGCCCAACGCCGTCCTGGCCAATGGCGCCCCGTTGACCGTGACCGGCACGGCCTCGGATAATGTCGGACTGGCGCGGGTGGTTTGTTCCTTGATTCCGCTGACGGGCGAATATGGCGGCAATGCTTTCGGGGGGAATGCCCTGGGCGCCACCAACTGGTCGCTGTTTTTTGGCCAGCTCGAACCGGGAAGCTATAACATTCTTGCCACCTCCCAGGACGGAGCGGGAAACCTGAGCCAGAATGTGTCGCAACAGCTCACGGTGCTCAACCCGCCGCCAGACATCACCGGCATCGCCGTGAGCGGAACCAGGCTGACCCTCACTGCGACCAATGGCGCAGCCGGCGGACAATATGTGTTGCTCGGCACAACCAACATCGCCACGCCGTCAAGCCGGTGGACACGGATATTGACCAACAACTTCGATGGGAACGGCAACCTCAATCTGTCCACCAACATCCTCAACCCGCCGGGGCATCAACAGTTCTTCATCCTGACGGAGTAAATCACTCCTTTCACCAATCCTCAGGCTGTTTCGCCTAGCCGGTGAAATAAAGATAAGCGCCCATAATGCACACGAGCACGAATACGGAAGCAGCCACTTCGCCCGCGCCCCAACTGGCGCGGGTTTCACTCTTGTTCTCGTCGGAAGCCGTCGCAAAAGTCAGGCCGGCAATCTTCTTGTCATCCGGCGGGGCGGTCATGTAACTCACCACCACCATCACCACGGCGCATACGATGGTGATGAGGACGCTAAAGTACTGGAAGGGGATGGTGTTGATGATCCAGAGGAACGAATCTTTGGGATACTCGAAGGGCGCCGGGCCTGTATTAAACAGCGCCACCGGCGTGTCAATAATCATGCGGGCCAGGCCGATGACAAAGCCGGCCACCATGGACCAAAAGCAGCCCTGGGCATTGAGACGCTTCCAGAAGACGCCGAAGAAAAACACGACGAACACCGGCGGCGCCAGGTAGCCTTGCACCGATTGCAGATACTCGTAAAGGCTGTTGCGCCCTTTGACCACCGGAATCCACGCGATGGCCATGACCACCATCGTCGCCGTCGCGATGCGGCCCATCCGCACAATCTGATGCTGGGCCGCGCCGGGACGGAACTTCTCGTAAAAGTCCACGGTGAAGAGAGTCGAGCAGGCATTGAACACGCCCGCCAGCGAGCCCATCAAGGCGGAGAGCAATCCGGCCACCACAATCCCCCGCAATCCGGGCGGCAGCAGATGCGCCACCATGAGCGGGAACGCTCCCTGGGCGGCGGCGGCGGCGTGTCCCGTGGCCGGGTCGTACACCGGTTCCAAACCGGGCGCCACGCCCTTCTTCGCCAGAGCGAAACAAATCATGCCGGGAACGATGAACAGATAGACCGGGAACATCTTCAGAAACGCGGCAAAGATGCTCCCGCGGCGGGCGGTTTGCTGGTTGGGAGCGCCGAGGGCGCGTTGCACGATGTATTGGTCCGTACACCAATACCACAAGCCGATGACCGGCGCGCAGATGGCCATTCCGAGCCACGGATAATTTCCGTTGAAATACCAGGCTTCCTTGACGATGTCTCCGGCGGCGTTTTTCTCCAGAACCGGCGCCCAACTGGATTGGACGCCGGCCGGGATGAGCGGTTTCCACAAATTGAACATGTCCGATCCGCACAAGCGGCGCAGTTCATGCCAGCCGCCCAATTGATGCAGGCCGTAGAAAGTCAGAGTGGCCGACCCGCCGATCAGCACCAGCACCTGCACCGCGTCGTTATAGGCGACAGCCCTCATGCCGCCGAGCATCGTGTACAGCCCGGTCATGACGACGACCAGAACGGACCCGATCCAGAACGGGCCGATGTCCATTCCGCCCATATTGACGCGCATTTCCGGCAGCAAGGTGGAAAACACCACCCCGCCCGCGTAGATGCCCACGGCGATCTTGGTGACGACGAACGTGATCATCGAAACCACCGAAAGCACGTAGCGCGACCCCGCCGAAAAACGGCGTTCGAGAAACTCCGGCATGGTGAACACCAGCGACCGGGCGTAGAACGGCACGAACACCCACGCCAGGACGAGCAGGCACCAGGCCTGCAATTCGTAATGCGCCAGCGCCACGCCGGACTTGGCCCCCGAGCCGGCCAGGCCGACAATATGCTCGGAACCGATGTTGGACGCAAAGATCGAAGCGCCGATCACCCACCAACTCAGATTGCGGCCCGCCAGGAAGTAATCCTCCGCCGTGTCTTTGCGCCTTTTGATGACCCACCAGGCCACGCAAAGCAGGACGCCGAAATAAGCGGCAATCGCCGCCCAGTCCAGGCCGGTCAGAATGGCTTGGGGGGCGGCGGTCGCCCCTGACGCCGCGAAGAAAGGAGTGTATTTCACTTTTTCCGGTATCCTCTCCTAATCTTGATGTTCGTTCGGATGTCCTATGGGCCTCAGCCCGGGCTTGCTGTTGCGCCGGGTTTGAGCCAGAGCTTTTGCATTTGTTCGAGGGTTTTTCCCTTGGTTTCGGGAACCATTAACATGAACAGGGCCGCCAGCACGCTCATCACGCCGTAAATCCAATAGGCAAACCCGTGATGGAATTTATCCGTCAGATAAGGATTTTTGTCGAGGATGAGGAATGTTGAGCTGACCACAAAATTGGCGATCCATTGCGCGGCCACCGCCACCGCCATGGCCTTGCCCCGGATCTGATTGGGGAAAATCTCGCTCAACAGCACCCAGACCACCGGCCCCCAAGACACGGCAAAGCCGGCGATGTAAACCAACACGCACAACAGCGGCGTCACGCCTTTGATCTGGAGCGCAAACGCGCCGCCCAGCGCGAGCATCGCCACCGCCATCACCAGCGCGCCAATGATTTGCAGCGGTTTGCGGCCCAGCTTGTCCACGGTCTTGATCGCCACCACGGTGAAGAGGAGATTAACCGCGCCGACGATGATCTGCTGGAAGAGCGAGGCGTTGGTGTCGAAGCCCGCGTCCTTAAAAATGTCCGACCCGTAATAAAGCACCGCGTTGATGCCGACCAACTGCTGGAAGACCGAGAGCATGATGCCGATGAAGATGAGCTTCGCGCCAAAGGAGAACATCCGGCCGGAATGATGTTCGGAGAGCGAGGCGCGGATCTCGGCAATCTCCGCTTCGCCCTCCTCCGCCGTTCCAATTCTGGCCAGCACGGCGCGCGCGCCCGCCTCGTTGCCTTTCAACATCAGGTAACGCGGGGTTTCCGGCACGAAAAACAGCAGCAGGAGGAACGCCGCCGCCGGAAGGCTGCCGGAGAGGAACATGTAGCGCCAGCCAATGCTGTTGAGCCAGGCGTCGCCGCTCCCCATTTTGGAGATGCCGAAATTGACGAAGTAAATCACCAGCATTCCGAAGATGATGGCGAACTGGTTCCACGCCACCAGATTTCCCCGGATGCGCGCCGGGGCGATTTCGGCGATATACATGGGGGAGAGCATGGAGGCCAGGCCCACGCCCATGCCGCTTAAAATGCGATAGATGACAAAATTCCACATGTATCCCGGCCCGCCGTGACCGATCGGCGCAAAGGGGAATTCCGGCGCGGCGGCCCCGATGGCGGAAACCAGGAACAGCACGGCGGCGACGACCAGTCCGCGCTTGCGCCCGATGCGCGTGCTGACCCAGCCGCCGAGGACGCCGCCGATGACGCAGCCAATGAGCGCGCTGGAAGAAACGATGCCCCACAAGGTGTTGGCGACATTCTCATCGGCCAGATGCCGCGGCTCAATAAAATAAGCCTTCAGACTGTCCACGGCTCCATTGATGACGGCGGTGTCGTAGCCAAAAAGCAATCCACCCAGCGTGGCTATCAGGGTGAACAACACAATGTGGGGATTGATGCGTGAATTCATTTTTTCATGAGGGTGGAATTGATTCTGGATCGGCGCGGTTTGAAATTCAGCGGATCTGTTTTCAGAGGTGTTTGAGGATCGCAGGTTTCAGGCTGTTTTTGCCCGTAATACGCCGCCGGGCCGTGTTTGCGGAAGAAATGTTTTGCCAGCAGAGCCGGCGGGATCGGTTTGACTTTGGGATGGATGCGCAAAGTTTCGCAGGCCAGCCGGGCCACGAACTCCAGCGCCGCCGCGCGCTCCACCGCCTGGCGCGCGCTTTGGCCCCAAGTGAACGGCCCGTGGCCGGCCACCAGCACGGCGGGATGTTGCGCCGGGTCCAGATGCTCAAATGTCTCAATGATGACATGGCCTGTGTTCGCCTCGTAGTCTGTCTTGATTTCCGCCGCTGTCAACAGGCGAGTGCAGGGAACCTCCCCGTGCCAATAATCGGCCTGGGTGGTCCCGTAACAAGGAATGCTCTTGCGCGCCTGCGCCCAGGCGGTGGCAAAAAGGCTGTGCGCATGAGCCACCCCGCCGATTTCCCGGAACGCGCCATAAAGCGCCCGATGCGTCGGCGTGTCCGAACTGGGCTGGAGCCTGCCCTCCACCACCCGGCCCGTCGCCAGCGAAACCACCACCATCTGTTCCGGCGTCATGCCGTCGTAAGGCAGGCCGGAGGGTTTGATGACCAGGTTGCCGCCGGCGCGGTCCACGGCGCTGACATTGCCCCAAGTCTGGATGGCCAGCCCCTCGTGGACCAGGTCCAGGTTTGCCTGGCAAACTTGTTCTTTAAGTTCTTCGAGCATGGGCGGTTACAAATCATGGCCAGACCACTGGCCTGGGCCGGAACCCATCCGGCACATTCCGGGAAGCGCCTATTTTGTGCAAGTCGAGTTTGACGGCAAGCTAATTCTGCTGATTTGCGCCCGCGCGCCCGCGCGACAAACTGCGCGAACCGGCGAAATTGCGGATTGCGGATTGCGGATTTGAACAGAGCGCAGCGGCGCCCGGCAAAGCGCCGCACGATGGATTTGCACAGAAGTCCGCAAAGGAAACCAAAGGTGGATTTGCAGCCAGTGGCAGCGTGGCAGCGTGGCAGCGGCGTCCCGCCGCTGTATCTGAACAGGAGCGCACGGAGGCAACGGATCGCTTTTGCCCTCCAACCAGCCGTTCATCGCTGAAAAAGCAATTTCACCACGGATGATCAATGATTGACACGGATAGCGAACCGTTTGCGAGCCGGCAGGGCGGCGCCACTGCAAGTAAATTGCGGCAACCCAGGTCTTGTAGCGGCGGTGTGTCACCGCCGGAAACTTCAAAAGAAAAGGCCGGCGACGGTCACAGACCGCCGCTACAGCCGGCCGCCCCGGCCAACAGGCAGCCCGGCCCGGGACAGCCATTCCGGCCGACATTACTCCGGAAGCCGGGCGTAGTGGCGCTCGGCAGAGCGCCGCACGATGGATTTGCACAGAAGTCCGCGAAGGAAACCAAAGGTGGAGATGTGGCCGGCGGGGGCGCCGGCCACGGCATCCCGATTCCGAATCGGGACTCGCGCTCCCCAAAAAGGAAGTCTTCATCCGTGTATTCCGGGCCATCCGTGGTCCAAATCCCTTGCCGGCGGCGGGCCGCCCGTGCCAACCACGAACTGTGAAATGCGCGCACTCAGAGGGTGAGGAAGTTTTTCAGGATTTGACGGCCGTTTTCGGTCAGGATGCTCTCGGGATGAAATTGGACTCCCCAAATCGGGAATTGCTTGTGGCGCACGCCCATGATTTCGCCCTCGGCGGTCTCGGCGGTGATTTCCAGGCAGTCGGGCAGGGTGTCGCGTTTGATGACCAGGGAATGGTAACGGGTGGCGGCAAAGGGATCGGGCATGCCCCGGAACAGGTCGCGTCCGTTGTGCCGGATGGGGGAGGTTTTGCCGTGCATCATGCGGTAGTTGACAACGACTTGGGCGCCGAAGACATGGCCGATGCACTGATGGCCCAGGCAAACACCCAAAAGCGGGCGTTGCGGGCCGAAGGTGCGGATGATGTCGTTGGACAGGCCGGATTCGCGCGGGGAACAGGGTCCGGGCGAAACGAGGATGCGTTCGGGGTTGAGTTGGCGGATTTGGGCGATGGAAATCTGGTCGTTGCGGCGGACTTCCAGGACGGCCTGCATTTCGCCCAGATATTGGACGAGGTTGTAGGTGAACGAATCGTAATTGTCTATGACCAGGATCATGCCCAATCCGCGCAAGGTAGCGCATCGGGCGACGGATGGGAAATGAAAAGAGGGTTTTTGAGGAGAGGCAGGGCGGGCAGTCCCCTGCCCGCCGCGGCGCGCACGGAGTGCGCGCCTTACCATCCGAGTTTAAGGATTCTTCCTAGCCTGGGAGGCGGCGGCGCGACGGCCGGCGAGGATTTTCCGGGTGGGAACGTAGTGGGCGATGAATTGGCGGCGGTATTCGGAAAAGGTGCCGGCGGCCAGATGGGCGCGCATCTCGGCCATGATGTCCAGGTAGAAGTGGGAGTTGTGGACACTGAGCATGCGCAGGCCCAGGATTTCACCGACGTTGAGCAGATGGCGCAGGTAGGCGCGGGTGAAATGGCGGCAGGCAAAACAGCGGCAGCCGGGGTCAATGGGCCGGAAATCCGCCTTGACGGCGCCGCCTTTGACGTTCAGCGTTCCCTGGCGGGTGAAGGCGGTGCCGTTGCGGGCCACGCGGGTGGGCAGAACGCAGTCAAACATATCCATGCCGCGCGCGACCAGTTCCACCAGTTGGGCCGGAGTGCCCAGGCCCATGGCGTAGCGGGGGCGGTTGGCGGGCAAAAACGGCTCCGTCCATTCGATGGCGGCCATCATTTCATGCTCCGGCTCGCCCACGCTCACGCCGCCAATGGCGTAACCGTCGAAGTCCAGCTTGACCAGGGCGCGCGCGCATTGTTCGCGCAAGGCGGGGTTGATGCCGCCCTGCACGATGCCGAAAAGGGCCTGGCCGGGGAGGCGCGGCTGTTCGCGGCATTCGGCCGCCCAGCGGAGGGTGCGGGCGACGGATTCCTGCGCGGCCTTGGGGGGGCAGTCGTGGGGCGGACATTCGTCGAAGACCATGGCGATGTCGGAGCCGAGCAGGCGCTGGGTATCCATCGCTTCTTTCGGACCGAGAAAGAGCGGGGAACCGTCCAGGTGCGAGCGGAATTGGACGCCGTGGGGGGTGATCTTGCGGATTTTGGCGAGGCTGAAAACCTGGAAGCCGCCGCTGTCGGTCAAAATGGGGCCGGGCCAGTTCATGAAGGAATGCAGGCCCCCGGCGGCGCGGAGAATTTCCAGGCCGGGGCGAATGGTCAGATGGTAGGTGTTGCCCAGAAGAATTTGGGCGCCCATCTCGCGCAACTCGCGCGGGTCCAGCGCCTTGACGCTGGCCTGCGTGCCGACGGGCATGAAGACCGGCGTCTGGATCACGCCGCGGTTGGTGGCAAGCCGGCCCAGACGCGCGCGGCAAAGCGGGTCGGTGGCGAGCAAATCGAACATCCCCATCATGGAACCGGGAAAGAGCGCAAAATGCGAGTGGAATCGGGGTTTGCCGAGTCGGCGATTCAGCGCGGTTGTCAAAAAGCGGGGCAAGGGGTTGAGCAAGGCAGCCCGCACGGCTTTCGCGCTTTGCTTCCGCCCCCAAAAAGGGCTATATTGAAGGCCGCATGAAATTGTTCATTCGTGTTGCCTTGATTCTGGCCGGGAGCGCGGCCTTCGCGGCCTGCCTGTCCGCCCAAACCCCAGGCGGCGCGGTGGCGGCCCCTCCCGCGCCCGCCGCCTTTTCCGCCGACGGCCTGGGACCGCGGATTCAATTCAACACCGAAAACTACAATGCCGGCACCAACTTGGCCGGGGATCCGATCCGCTACAGCTTTACGGTCATCAACACCGGGGATGAAACGCTTGTTCTCAGCAACGTCATCCCCAATTGCGGCTGCACCACCGTCGGCGGAACCGCGCCCGGCAGCGCCAGCGCCTGGACCCGCGAAATTGCCCCCGGCCAAACCGGCGTCATCCCGATCCAGGTCGTCACCAGCAACCTCCGGGGCCAGATTGCCAAGACTGTCAAGGTGATTTCCAATGACCGGACGCGTCCCAACGCGACTCTTCAGATCACCGGCGTTGTCTGGCTGCCCATTGAAGTCTCTCCCCAGCCCACGGCCTATTTTTCCCTCATGCCCGACTCCACCAACCAGAACACCCAGGTGCTCCGAATCTTCAACCGGATGGAAACGCCGCTCTCCCTTTCCGACCCGCAAAGCACCACCAACGCCTTTTCCGCCGTCCTCAAAACCAATGTTCCCGGGCGGGAGTTTGAACTGGCCATCTCGGCGGCGCCCCTGGCCCATCTGCCCGCCTCTCTCAGCACGACCATCGTCCAGGGAGAAATCTCCCTCAAATCCTCCGCCACCAATAGGAATCCCCTGACCATCCCCGTCTTTGAAACCATCGCCCCGGAGATCACGGTGTTCCCGCCCAACATCCCATTGCCCGCTGGACCGCTGACCCAGCCCAGCACAAGCCATGTCACCATCCGCGACAACATCGCCAATTTCACGCTGTCCGATCCCGCCGCCAACGTCCCTGGCGTCAATGTGTCCATGACAGTGATGCAAACCAATCGCAGTTACGTCCTGACCGTGGTGTTTCCCCAGGGCTTTGCGGCCCAGCCCGGCCAAAACGTTGTCCTCACTGTCAAGACGGACAATCCGCGTTTCCCGGAGATCACCATCCCGGTCACCCTCGCGCCGGGCGTGGCCCTGCCCATCCCGCCTCCTCAAGTCTTGACGCCGCCCGCGGATGCAGCCGCGGTGTGGCTGGCGCGGCCTCCGGCCCCGGTGCCGGCCATGCCCCCGGATCCGGCCATGCGGATTGTCCTGCTGCCGCCGGCCGCCTTGGCCAGTTCCGCGGCCCCGGCCAATGCCACCAACGCTCCGCCGCCCTGAACCGGTTGGCCGGATTTTTAATCCATTCCTAATCCAGCGCCACCGGGATGCGGAACAGGGTGATGCTATAGGCCGGGACGGTCAAGGTTCCGCCCAGGTTCGCCTCTCGATACTCATCATGCAGGTCCACTTTGCGCTTTTCGCCGGGCTGGTTGTAAGCCAGCGGGTCGGGGCCGGTGATCATCCAGGTCTGGCCCAAACCGGTCATCCGCGCGGATTTCAGGTTTAACTTCAGAGAGAAGCCTTCGGCCTTGGGATTGACCACGCCAACGGTCAGGGCTTTCTTGTCACTGGTCAGCGCCGCGGATATGTCCACGGGCGCGGCCGGATTTTCCACAGCAACCGGGATGGCGCCGAAATGGCGGCAATAGAGCATGAGCGGAAAGGCGGTGGCATCAAAATCCGCGTGCGTCTTGGTCGTTTTGATGCAGCCGATGACATTGACCGTCTGGGCGTAATTGGCCATGGTAATAATGTCGCTGTTGCGGAAATACTCGTGCAGGCCGGCGGCGATGCCCAGGGCGTCCTTCAGACAATAGCGCGTGCCCAACTCCCCAAAGACATGCGGGCCGTACCAATAGTTCCATTCATCCATGGCCACGCCGATGTCCTTGCCTTGAAGAGAGGGGATTTCGCGGCGGTATTGGCGGTGGGCGTCGGCGATGCGTTTGATGCGGTCGGGGATTTGTTGAACATGCGCGGCCACGTCGGGGAGGCTGGTGTTGACGTAGAAATGTTCGCTGATCAAATTCATGTGCTCCGCGCAGTTGGCCAGCATGGCCCGGCTCCAGTCGCCCAAATTGCCGCTGGCGATGGTCTGGATGCCCGGGTCCACTTGGCGCATTTTTTCCTCCACCCAGTTGTGTTTGAGGACGTATTGGGAGACGGCCATGTAGCCCAACTGCCATCGCCCCCACATTTCGTTACCCACGCACCACCATTGGATGCCGAAGGGCTTGGGATGCCCGTTCCTGGCCCGCAGCTTGCCCATGGGCGTGTCCGCCGAGCCGTTGGCGTATTGGACTTCCGCCGCGGCCGAATAGGCGTCGCCGAAACCGGTGTTGACGGCGACCATCGGTTCGGCGCCAATCAACTCGCACAAGCGCGCGAACTCCGCCATGCCGACGTCGTTGGGTTCGATGCCCGTCCAGGCCGGATTGGTGCGGGTCGGCCGCTTGTCCCGCTCGCCCAGCCCGTCCCGCCAGTCATAGCCGCTGACAAAATTGCCCCCCGGCCAGCGATAAATCGTGCCGCCCAATTGCCGCAGCAATTCCAGTGTGTCCTGGCGGAAGCCCTCCACATTGTCCGCCGGCATGAGCGAAACGCACCCGCTTGAGCGTGCCCTTGCCGGAAGTGGTGATGGCCAGCCGCCCGTTCTCGCTGTCCGCGCCCGCCGTGAAGCGGAAAGGCGCCCGGGCAAATTTGGAGCCGACAGACCGGATCGTTTGCGCCGCCTCATTCGCCCCGCCCGCGCCCCAGGACAGGCTGACAGTCACGGGCGCCACGTCGCCGTCCGCCGCCAGGTAAATGTATCCGGTGTAACTTCTGCCTTTCAGCAAACCCAAATCCTCCTGATAAATCCCCGCCGCCACTCCCCCGCCAGACGCCGTGATGTGCGGCGAATGCCGGCCGACGAAGGCGTCCTTTTCCACCATCTGCACCGTCCCCGCCGGGCCGATGACTTTCCACGGCGACGCGGCCAGCACGGTGGCCTGGTCCGCGGTCTGCTTCCATACCGCGTCGGGGGCGGGCACGGGAAAATAGAACTTGCGGTCTTCCAGCATCTCCGCCCAGATGCCGCCGTAGATGGACCGGCCCAGATGCTCGATGAATTGTCCGTAAATATGGCGGTTGATGGGCGCGCCCGTTTTCGAGGCGTCAATAATGATTTCGGACGCGGCGGCGGGTTGCAAGGCGTTGCTGGCCGAGACCCCAATGGGCGCTGGCGCCAGCGGAGCGGCGGGCAACTGGGCGCGCGCGCCGGCCGCCGCGGCCAGAGCCAGGCCGGACAGCGCCAGTTTGAAAAAGTGGATATGCAGCTTCATGGCAATGTGAGGCGCCGGGACGACTTTACGGCCACGGTGTCTGGCCGCTGACATTAAAGCGCCCATTTCCTGCTGTCAATTGTGTATCCATTACCACGAGGAGTTTTGTCTCCCGCCAGGGGCCGCAATGGTCGCCATTCACTTTTTTGGGTTTTCTTTCTTAATCTTAATCTTGCTCCTAATCAGTACGCAGGAGGGAGATGAGATTAAGATTAAGATTAGGAGCGAGATTAAGAGGGGAACCCAAAAAAGTGGAATGCGCCAGGCCGCAATGCTCCGGCGGGCTTGCGCTTGGCACGGGGCGCATTTGGTGATAGAACCCGGACATGAAGTCGTTGACTGAGTATTTGTGGTTCCATGTCCCGTCCCGGCGGGGATTTGTGAATATTACCGAAACTGTGGAGGGGCTGGTGAAGAAGAGCGGCGTCCAGGAGGGCCTCTGTTTGGTGAACGCGATGCACATCACCGCCTCCGTGTTCATCAATGACGCGGAAGACGGTCTGTTGCACGATTACGAAGTGTGGCTGGAGCGGTTGGCCCCGCACGAGCCGGTTGCGCAATACCATCACAACCGCACCGGCGAGGACAACGCCGACGCTCACCTCAAGCGGCAAGTGATGGGCCGGGAAGTGGTCGTCGCCATCACCGCCGGCAAACTGGATTTTGGCCCGTGGGAACAGATTTTTTACGGCGAATTTGACGGCCGGCGGCGCAAGCGGGCGCTGGTCAAAATCATCGGGGAATGAGGGGCGCGGCGCGGGGGTGGGCTGACATGGCGAATTGCCATTGAATTGTTGTCACGTTGCTCCTGGTGTGATAATTTCTCCGCGTGAGCAAACTCGAGCAAATTCAGGCGGCGGCGGAATCGCTCGCCCCGGAAGAGAAACAGCAACTGATGCTCTTCCTCGCCACACGGATGCGCGCGCGAGGAGTCCAAATGCCTGAACCGCGAAGATTTTCCCGCGACCAGATGGCGGGATGGATCGCGGAAGATGAAGCCGACATGCGCTGCTTCCAGCAAGGCAAGTGAGGCTTCTATAACCCTTGCCTCAACGCGGCCGATTGCCCCGGCCGGTATTGCCGCGTCACCGACAGAAAACGCTTGATATTGGGCCAAACAAGTGGGAGATTCCCACCATGACAGTCGTGACGGACAACAAGAAGCGAGTGACCCTGCGCCTGGCGCAACCGGGGGACAGGTTCGATGTCCAGGTAGTCTCCGATGGGAATTACATTCTGAGCAAGCTGGTACCAGTGCGGCCACGGGGTACCGCGAAGGTTCGGATTGAAAAACGAGGGCAATACCATGTCGGTGTCTTGGACCACCCGATAGATCCGGAAGCACTCAAAGCGGCGGTCGCTGAGTTTCCATGAATCCGGACCCGCCACCATCCATGCCCGCTTCGCCCCCGTCAGGGCATTTGCTGGACGTGAACCTTCTCCTGGCGGCAATTTGGGCCAACCATCCGCAGCACGCCAAGGCTTTTGCGTGGCTTTCCGGGAAAAGTGTCATTCTCTGTCCTCTATCCGAGCTTGGCTTTCTGCGCATCTCTACCAACAAGAAGGCCATCAATGCGCCAATGGAGAAGGCACGAAATCTGCTCAACCAGTTTGCCGCAGATCGAAAGGCGGTCAGGATCGCGGCGGACCTGCCGGCGCTTGACTCTCATCCGGGCAAATCCGAACAGGTCACCGACCATTACTTGGCTGATCTGGCGACCTTGCACGGGATCAGGCTGGCAACCCTTGATCAGAACCTAACCCATTCGTCCGTTGATGTGATCCTCTGAGAACCGGAAGAAGCGCAGATTCCCGCGCACACGGTCCACGGTGGACAAAACCATAGCATGGCAGGGGTATGGCTGGCGAATTACTTTTCTTATTGATCAAGCCCCGGCGGAGGGCGCGTCGGCGGGCGCGGCCGGGACGGCGGGAAGGACGGCGGACGTTTGCACAGGCGCCCTTTTCCACGGAGGTTTCTGGAGGGGAGGCGGCTCGGGGACGCGGAGCCGGTTGGTGGTGAGCAATCCCCGCTCCCAGGCGAGCAGGTAAAGTTCCGATAGGGCCTCAAAGCTCGCATCCGTCGCAAAGAGGGTGAGGGACTGGCCCTGGTCCATCCATTTTTGGCGGCGCGCGGCGCATTCGATCAGCCAGCGCGGCTCGATTTCAAAGGCCGTCCGGTAAATATCCCGCAACGATGGTGGAATCCGTTCGATCTGCTGGAGGGAATGTTCGTTGCGCCGCAACTCCTCCCTCATGGCATCGTCCCACAAATTCAGCCGCCGCAAATCCTCCACCAGATGCAGGTTCCACGGCCCGCGCGCGCCGCCCGCGCCCTCTCCGAACAACGTCCTTGCCGCCGGCTCGATGGAAGGGGTCACGCCCGCAATCCACGAGCCTTCCAGCGCCGGCCCGATGGCGGTGACGGCGCTGTTGCGCATTCCGTGGCGTTTAACGCTGTCGCGCACGAAGGCCCAATCCAAGCTGCCCGGCCGGTCCGCGGCAACGGCCCGGCCGCGCTGCTCTTCCAGAAAGGCCAGCGTGTCCGCGGGCAACAGGCCGCAACTCCATTTCGACCCGGCATAAGCCGGGCACGGGCCGCGTTCCCGCGCCAGCGCCGTGGATTCCAAAATCGCGCAATACGAAACCAGCTCCATGCCGCGGTCGGCGAATTCCGCCGCGGCGGCGCTGGCGTAAGGGAGGCGCAATTGATAAAGGGCCTCTTGAAAACCGGTGATCCCCAGCCCGGCGGCGCGCTCTGCGCGGGCGGCCGCCCGCAGCGCGGGCGAGGGAAAGGCGCTCAGGTCCAGGGCGTTGTCAAGCATGCGCATCGCCGCCGCCGCCGTGCGGCCCAGGCGGGCCGCGTCCAGCCCGTTTTCATCCACATGCGCCGCCAGGTTGATCGCGCCCAGGCTGCAGGCGGCCGGCGTGGGGAGCAGGGCGCCGGCGCCCAGCAGGGCGCTCCGCACCGCTTCGGCGGGATCCTGGAGCGAGCGCAGATTGGCGGCGTCCTTGAAGGCCAGCCACGGCTGCCCCGTTTCAGCCAGCGAAGCCAGGATTTCGCGCCACAGTTCCAGGGCGGGGACTTGCCGGAATTCCTTCATCTCCCCGCGGGCCGCCCGGGCTTCGTATTCGAGGAAACGCTTCTGGAACGCGGCGCCAAAAAGCCGGTGCAAATCGGGAACCTCCAGGGCGTCGAACAGCGTCCAGCGGCCTCCTTCTCGCACGCGCTGCAGGAACAGGTCGGGAATCCAGGCGCCCTTGTTCAGATCGTGTTCCCAGGGCGGCTCGCCGGGGCGGGGACGCGCCAGAAAATCCGGCATGCTGCCATGCCAGGGTTCCAGCCAGGAGCAGGTCAGGCCCGCGCGCATCCGCCGGCTCATCCGCCCGCCCGGTTGGGCCGTGATGTGTTCCAGATCATTCCAGCCCGTCGCCGCATAACAGACAGCCAGGTGCGGTTGCGCCGTGCCCGCGTTAAAGAGCACCGGGGTGGAAGGGACAAAAGCGAAAGAGGAAAGCGCCTCATAAAACTCCAGCGCGCGCTCGTCCGCCCGCGCCCCTTCGCGCAACGCCAGTCCCATGGCCAGGCGCATCCAAAAGTATTGGGGGGGTTCGAGGAGCCGCCCCTGGTCCCGCAACAGAAAGTCGGCGGACAACAGCCGCAGTCCCGCCGCGCTGAATTGGGCGTCGTGTTCCAAGCGCAATCCGCCGGCCAGAAATTCCAGGTCAAAATCGGCCATCTCCGGCGCGAGCAGCCGCAGATGGATTGCTTCGTGGATGTAATCGCTGAAACCACGGCGGCAGACCGGCTCCACCTCCGCGCTCTCCACCCATTGGGGCAGGGCCTGCCGGTAAATGCTTCGCAAGAACAATCTTGCCGCAACCGTGTCGCAGGCTGGATCGGCTGTCAGGCGCGAGTCCGCGGCCAGTTCCATCGCTTTTTCCGGGTCCTTGATGCCCTGCTGTTCCAGCCGCAAGGCTTCCTGGGCCAAGTCTTCCATCGAACACCGGTCTTCCAATCCGCGGCAGGCCGCCGCCGCCCAGATCTGGAAACAGGAGGGCGCCTTCGCCGGTGTCTGCTCCGGGGCGGAAGTCGCGGCGGCCGGGGGAGACGGGCCTGGCACGGCGCGTTTTTCCCGTTCCACCCTGGCGCGCCGCCGCTCGTCGCGGTAGAGAATATAACTTCGCGCGACCTGCCAATGTCCGTCCCGCATCAATTGTTCCTCCACCGCATCCTGGATGCGTTCGACCTCCAGCGGTTCGCCTTTGATGGCGCCGCTCAACACCCTTTCGGCCACGGCGTCCGCCGTCTTGAGAACGGCCACCAGGGCCGCTTCCGGCAGCGGTTGATCGGGGACAATTCCATGCACCGCTTTGAAGGCGCATTCGATGGCCATGAAAATGCGCGCCTCATTGAACTCCTCATTGCGCCCGTCCCGTTTGCGCACCAGGAACCGGGTTTCCTCGCGAGGATCAATCCCGATCATCTTGAGCTGGTCCGCCGCATCAATCATAAGGTCGTCAGTTTCATCGCAGAGCAATTTCACCCAACCGATGGTGTATGGGCGAAACGATAACCCCACTAATAGGGGTTTTGCCTTGGGCTGTCAATGGTTTTTTTTGAGGATTTTCGTGAGG